>NZ_AQOH01000331.1 GCF_000364705.1 Pseudomonas fuscovaginae SE-1
GATTGTGCAACCTGTACTTCCACAAGGGATTTTACAACGTGCAGGAGCGTGGCTTGCCCGCGAAGAGGCCCTCAAGTCTTGCCCGAAACCATGGGCCAGCAAGCAGCAAGCAATATCCACGAACCGTCACAAGAGGAGTATGCAATGCGTTCTTCGAAGATCGTTCATGTCGTCAGTTGCCACGCCGAGGGTGAGGTCGGTGATGTCATCGTCGGCGGTATCGCCCCGCCACCGGGCACCACGGTGTGGGAACAGTCACGCTGGATCGCCCAGGACCAGACCCTGCGCAACTTCGTCCTCAACGAACCGCGCGGCGGCGTGTTCCGTCACGTCAACCTGCTGGTACCGGCCAAGGATCCGCGGGCGCAGATGGCCTGGATCATCATGGAGCCGGCCGACACCCCGCCGATGTCCGGCTCCAATTCGCTGTGCGTGTCCACGGTACTGCTCGACAGCGGCATCCTGCCGATGAGCCAACCGCAGACCCGCCTGGTGCTGGAAGCGCCCGGCGGCCTGATCGAGGCCGTGGCCGAATGCAAGGACGGCAAGGTCCAGCGGGTGGAGGTCAGGAACGTGCCGTCCTTCGCCGATCGCCTGGATGCCTGGATCGAAGTCGAGGGCCTGGGCTCGCTCCAGGTCGACACCGCCTACGGCGGCGACAGCTTCGCCATCGTCGATGCACGGCGCCTGGGTTTTGCCATCCGCCCCGACGAGGCCAGGGACATGGTCGAGACCGGCCTGAAGATCACCCGCGCCGCCAACGAACAACTGGGTTTCGTCCACCCGCTGAACCCGGACTGGTCGCATATCTCCTTCTGCCAGATCGCCGCACCGGTGGCCTACGAGAATGGTGTCGCCACCGGGGCCAACGCCGTGGTGATCCGCCCCGGCAAGATCGACCGCTCGCCGTGCGGCACCGGCTGCTCGGCGCGCATGGCGGTGTTGCAGGCCAAGGGCGTGCTGAAGGCCGGCGACCGCTTTATCGGCCGTTCGATCATCGGCTCCGAGTTCCACTGCCGCATCGATTCGCTGACCGAACTGGCCGGGCGTGCGGCGATCTACCCCTGCCTGTCCGGCCGTGCGTGGATCACCGGTACCCACCAGTTATTGCTTGATCCGGCTGACCCGTGGCCACAGGGCTATCGGCTGTCGGATACCTGGCCGGGGGCCTGATGCCCCGCGGATTCAATGTCCATTGCACGGCCTTGCGGCGCTGGAACGGCGCGCGCTGAAACACACGAATCGCAGTTTTTATCAGCAACATCGTATACGAAATACAATTAAACCCAGGAGTCAATCATGAGCAAACGCATCAACTGGAGCGGCGTTTTCCCCGCAGTCACCACCCAATTCAACGACGACTTTTCCATCAACCTGGAAAAGACCCACCAAGTGATTTCCAACGTGATCCGCGACGGGGTCTCGGGCCTGGTGGTATGCGGTTCGGTGGGGGAAAACACCTCGCTGACCGCCGAGGAAAAGATCGCCGTCACCGAGGTCGCGGTGGACGCCTCCAAGGGCCGGGTGCCGGTGATCTGCGGCGTCGCCGAATTCACCAGCGTGCAGGCGGCCAAGGTCGCCAACTCGGTGCGCAAGGTCGGGGTCGACGGGGTCATGCTGATGCCGGCGCTGGTCTATGGCTCCAAGCCGTTCGAGACCGCCGAACACTACCGCTATGTGGCCCGGCATGCCGACGTGCCGCTGATGGTCTACAACAACCCGCCGATCTACAAGAACGACGTGACCCCGGAGATTCTGATCTCCCTGGCCGACTGCGACAACGTGGTGTGCTTCAAGGATTCCTCGGGCGACACCCGCCGTTTCATCGACGTGCGTAATGAGGTCGGTGATCGCTTCGTGCTGTTCGCCGGCCTGGATGACGTGGTGCTGGAGAGTATCGCGGTGGGCGCCGAGGGCTGGGTGTCGGGCATGTCCAACGTGTTTCCCAAGGAAGGCGAGACCATTTTCCGCCTGGCCAAGGCCGGACGCTTTGCCGAAGCCATGCCGATCTATGAGTGGCTGATGCCGATCCTGCACCTCGACGCGCGTGCGGACCTGGTGCAGTGCATCAAGCTGTGCGAGGCCATCGCCGGTCGCGGCAGCGCCCTGACCCGTCCACCACGCCTGGCCCTGCCGGAAGCCGACCGGGTGTTCGTCGAACGGATCATGGCCAAGGCCCTGGCCAACCGGCCGGCGTTGCCGGATGTGGGACTCTGAGACAGGAACCGGGGCAGTCTGCCGACTCTGCAGTGCCTGCCCCATTGCAACATCTGCCTCACCTTGATTGTGGCGAGCGGGCTTGCCCGCGCTGGGCTGCACAGCAGCCCTGAAGCCCGTCACCGCATTGTGTCAGGTATTTCGCGTCGGCTGATGTCAGGGCTGCCTTGCAGCCCAGCGCGGGCAAGCCCGCTCGCCACGCTGCGCATTCTCAGCCGAGCAGGGCCTTGAGGTCGTTGTACAAGGCCTCGGGAATCTCCACGCCCGCTTCCCGGCTGCGCAGCCGTGCCTCATAGCGGCGCTGCGAAGGCAAGCGCGCGCCCTGCCCCTGGATGCTCTCGAACACCTGCTCGGCCCGCTGCAGATGCTGCCCGGCGGCATCGCCGAGAAACCGTCGCGGATCAAGGGCGATGATCAGTTCGCCATGGTACGGCGAGGACTTGCTGCCCGCGTCATGGGCCAACGACTCGGCGCTGGTCAGGTCGCCAATCAACGGGCCGGCGATCAACTCCACCATCGCTGCCAGCGCCGAGCCCTTGTGCCCGCCGAACGTCAGCATTGCTCCGAGGTCCAGCACCACATTCGGGTCGGTACTCGGCCGCCCCTGGGCATCCACGCCCCACCCCTCGGGGATGGCCTTGCCCGCTCGCCGATGCAGCTCGATCTCGCCCCGGGCGATGGCGCTGGTGGCGAAGTCGAAGACAAACGGCTCGGGGCCCGGGCGCGGCCAACCAAAGGCAACGGGGTTGGTGCCGAACACCGGCCGATTGCCGCCGGCCGGCGCCACCCAGGCGTGGCTCGGCGTGAAGGCCAGCGCCACCAGCCCGGCCTCGGTCAGTTGCTCGATCTCGACCCATAGCGCGGAAAAATGCACACAACGATTGATCGCCAGTGCCGCAATTCCGTTGACCCTGGCCTTGTCCAGCAACAACGGCAGGCCGGCCTGAAAGGCCAGCTGGGAGAAGCCTCCCGCGGCATCGACCCGAACGATCGAGGGTGCCTGGTCGAACACCTCGGGGGCGGCCGCGGCCTCGACCTTGCCGGCCTTGAGCGAGGCGACGCAACCGAGAATCCGGTAGAGGCCATGGGAGGCACAGCCATCGCGCTCGCCGGCCGTCACCGTATCGGCGACGGCAAGCGCATGGGCAAGGCTGAAACCGTTGTGCAACAGGATGGATTTGGCCAGGTCATGAGCCTGGTCCAGCGTCAGTCGAGTCATGGGATGCTCCTGGAAGAAGACCCCCAGCGTTGCCCAAGGTGACTCGTGAAGCTTGATCGGTTTGCCCCGCAGCCGCGACGAATTCGGCACAGCCGCCAGGCCAGGACTCAGTGTTTCACCGGCTTGAGCTCAATAATCTTGCCATTGGTGATCGCCACCAGCACGTACTGGTCCTTGATCTTCACCCACTGACTGTCCTCCTGAGGCGCAGGCAGGCCGCGCTTTTTCCAGTCGTGCAGCGCCTGCGACTCGCGCTGGTAGACCGCCGGGGCGCGGTCCCCCACCACCAGTTCACCGCTGCTGAAGGTCGACGGTACCTTTTCCTGGGGGGACTCGGCCGCCTGCGGCGGCAGTGTGACAGCGGCCGAGCAGGCCAGCAGGGACAACCCGGCAATCAGGGACTTCACGGTCATGGACGACTCCTCGGTTCAGGACGGATGCAAAGCGTCTGACCACAGCCCGAGGAAATCATTCGGTTCAACAGGGGGCGCAAGCCGGATGCAAAAACGCCACTCGGGTGAGTGGCGTTTTCGTGAGAATCAAGACGCGATCAGGGCGTTTACAGGGCCATGTCGGACTTCGGATCCTCAGCCTTCGGCTTGTCGGTCGCAGCAGGAGCAGCCGGCGCCGCCGCGGTCTGGCCGATCACCGGGGGGGTGGCCAGTTGCAGGATTTCGGCGGTGTAGTTCCACTCTTTCTGCACGGCTTCAGGGTTGCCGTTGAGCTTGGTGCCGTAGCTCGGGATGATCTGGTGCAGCTTGTCCTGCCAGGCAGGGGTTGCCACCTTGTCCTTGAAGACCTTCTCCAGCACGCTCAGCATGATCGGTGCGGCGGTCGAGGCACCTGGCGAGGCGCCCAGCAGGCCGGCGATGCTGTTGTCCTTGGCAGCCACCACTTCGGTGCCGAGCTTCAGGACGCCGCCCTTCTCTTCGTCACGCTTGATGATCTGCACGCGCTGACCGGCCTGCCACAGGCGCCAGTCTTCTTTCTTCGCCTCCGGGAAGTACTCCTTGAGGGCGTTGAAGCGGTCGTCATCCGACATCATCAGTTGGCCGCCCAGGTACTGGACCAGGTCGAACTGATCGATACCCACGCGGGTCATCGGCCAGATGTTGTGGGTGGTGGTGCTGGTCAGCAGGTCGAAGTACGAACCGTTCTTCAGGAACTTGGTGGAGAAGGTCGCGAATGGGCCGAACAGGATCACGCGCTTGCCGTCCAGCACGCGGGTGTCCAGGTGAGGAACCGACATGGGCGGAGCACCGGTCGACGCGATGCCGTAGGCCTTGGCCATGTGCTTGAGGGCGATGTCCTGGTTGTCGGTGACCAGGAACGAACCACCCACCGGGAAGGCGGCGTAGTCGTTGGCTTCAGGAATGCCGGACTTCTGCAGCAGGTGCAGCGCACCGCCGCCGGCACCGATGAACACGAACTTGGCGTCGGCCGCGGTTTCGCTGCCGTCCTTCAGGTTCTTGTAAGTGACGTGCCAGGAACCGTCTTCGTTGCGCTTGATGTCCTGCACTTCGCTGGACAGCTTGAGCTTGAAGTTCGGCTGCTGTTGCAGATGGGCCACGTACTGGCGGGTGATCTCGCCGAAGTTCACGTCGGTGCCGATCGGGGTCCAGGTCGCGGCGATTTTCTGCTTCGGATCGCGCCCCTCCATCATCAGCGGAACCCACTTCTTGATCTGCTCCTGGTCCTCGGTGTACTGCATGCCGCTGAACAGCGGGCTGGTCTGCAGGGCCGCGTAGCGATCACGCAGGAACTTGACGTTGTCGTCACCCCACATGAAGCTCATGTGCGGCGTCGAGTTGATGAACGAGTGCGGGTTCTTCAGCACGCCCTGACGCACCTGCCAGGACAGAAACTGACGGGTGATCTGGAACGACTCGTTGATCTCGATCGCCTTGGAGATGTCGATCTTGCCGTCCTTGCCGTAAGGGGTGTAGTTCGACTCGGCCAGGGCGGAGTGGCCGGTACCGGCGTTGTTCCAGCCGTTGGAGCTCTCCTCGGCCACGGCGTCGAGACGCTCGACCATTTCCATCGACCAGTCGGGCTGCAGCTCGTTCAGCCAGATACCCAGGGTCGAACTCATGATCCCGCCGCCGATCAGCAGCACATCGACCTTCTTGGATTCGGCCGCGAACGAGGACGACGCCCCGATCGACAGGGCCAGGCCCAATAGCGCCGTGTTCACTTTTTTCAACATATTGTCATACCTACGATAGAACGCCATCCGCTCCTCCGCTCTCGCTCATGCAGGGCCGCGACGCACGGATTACACCGTGGACTCCCGCACTCGAAACCTGGAGGATGGGCACACAAGGCCGCCATGAATGGCTCGGCCTCACTTTTTATGTCGCTCCCGCGCTGACTTCTTGTCGTTGTTGGCTTCAGCTGACTTGAGTGACACGAATTCTGTTGGTGCATGCTTGCACACGCTGCCGGCAGCACAGCCGCCGAACTCCGGCACCATCCGACGGACAAGCCACTCGGCGACCGGAGAGTCGTCAGATATGCGGCTTTGAGGGCAGTCTGACTCCGAAAGAACGAAGAGACTGGCCAGCATCAATGGTGGCAGAAATGCCATTGTCTACTGCATGCGCAAATACGTCAAAAAAAGTGTCGTTTTCTTACCTTTTTTAGACCAAAGACTGACAGCTCTTTGACAAGAACCATGGTAGCCAGGCTTTCATCAATGCCAGCCCGCCCCTGAGCCGGCTGGCTGGCACCGACAGGGATCGACGCGGTGTCAGACCGCTGGCAACCAAAGCCGGAACCGCGCCCCGCCCAGGGGCGATGGCTCGACCGTCAGCGTCCCGCCCTGTGCCTCCGCCGCCCGCCGGCTGATCGCCAAGCCCAGGCCGAATCCACCGGTCGAGCGATCGCGACTGCGATCCAGTCGATAGAACGGCTCGAAAATCCGCTCCCGCTCCTGCTCGGGAATGCCGATCCCATCGTCATCCACCCACAACTCACAGCCCTCGGCCGTCGCCTGGATACCCACCTGGATCCGCCGTTCGCAATAACGCATGGCATTGCGCAGCAGGTTCTGCACCGCCCGTGCGGTCAGCCGCGGGTCGAGGGAAAAATGTTCCTGCGCCCCCTGCATCAGCACGTCGAGGACAATATCCGGCGCTTCCAGCTCCTCATCGAAACTGCCAAGAATGCTGTCGACGAACTCGTGCAGCGGCACCAGCACCCGCTCCGGCAGACGCCCGGGATTCTGCAGGCGGCTGTAGGACAGCAGCTCCAGCACCAGCTCATCCAGCTCGCGGATATGCCCCACCAACCCCTGCAGGCGTTCGCGCGAGGCCGGCGGCAATTCGTCGGACAGCGCCAGGGCCAGGCCGAAATCCAGTCGGGTCAATGGCGTGCGCAGCTCGTGGGAAACCGCATTGAGCAGATCTCGCTGCTGGTTGAGCAGGCATTCGATATCGTTGGCCATGGTGTCGAACACCTGCGCCAGTTCGCCGATGTTCGAGCGCGGCGAGATCCGCGTGCGTTCGCTCAACTGTCCCTGACCGAGCTGCCGGGCGGTCTGCTTGAGGCGCTCCAGGTCACGCCAGTGCGGGCGCAACCAGAACAGCAGACAACCCAGCAACGCGGCGCCGACCAGTACGTTCATGCTCCAGTACAGCAGCTTCACGTCCAGCGGGTCCGGTGGTATCACCACCTGTACCGCCAGTTGCCCATCCAGTGGTGAGGCCACCAGGTCCGGCGCGCCCCAGTCGCCGACACGAATGGCATTCTCGCCATGGCGCAGGCGCTTCTGCTCCGGTTCGCTGAAGCTGATGTCGTCGATGCGGATCAGCGACACCTGCAGCGGTGCGAAGCTCTTGTCCAGCTCGGCCGCCATCGCCGGCCAGCGCTCGTGCGGCAGCGCCTTGAACTGCTTGACCAGCAGCGCCTGCATGCCCCGCGACTGGTCGATGTTGTAGTCCAGGAAGCGCTCGTGAAACACCCCGACCACCAGGTCCGGCACCAGGTAGATCGCCGCGCTGAAGGTGACGATGGTCATCAGGTACAGGCGGATGAGGATCTTCAGCATCGACTCAGCATTCCCACTCGGAACGACTGAACAGGTAGCCCTTGCCCCACACGGTCTTGATCTTGCGCGCCTCGCCGGCATGGTCGTCGAACTTGCGCCGCAGCTTGGAAATCGCCACGTCCACCGAGCGATCGGTGCCGTTGAACTCGATACCGCGCAGGCGCTGCAGGATCTGGTCGCGGCTGAGCACTTCGCCGGCATGCCGGGCCAGCACCACCAGCAGGTTGTATTCGCCGCTGGACAGTTCGACCTGCTGGTCGCGCCAGGTCACGGTGCGCTCGGAGAGGTCGATGCACAGGTTACCCATGAGGATCTGGTCGCTGGCCACCTGTGGCTCGCTGAGGCTGCTGCGGCGCAACAGGGTACGCACCCGCGCCAGCAGCACCCGTGGCTCGCAGGGCTTGGTGACATAGTCGTCGGCGCCCATTTCCAGGCCCAGTACCTGGTCATGACTGTCATCGCGGGCGGTGAGCATCAGGATCGGCAGGCTCGCCGAGTCGGCACGCAGCAGGCGGCACACCTGCAGACCATCGAGCCCCGGCAGCATCAGGTCGAGAATCACCAGGTCCGGCGGGTCCTGCCGCGCACGCTCGCGCACCTGGTCGCCACGGGCCAGCACGTTGACCTGATAGCCGTTGCGCTCCAGGTAGCTGGCAATCAGTTCGGCAAGGGCGGTGTCGTCTTCGACCAGGAGAATCGTCGGCATAAATAACTACAGAATGAAGGAAAAGGTGAAGGATATACGCCCTTACGCGTACGCGAGCATTAGCTTCACACTTTTTCACCAACCTTCTACATTGCTTCACAGCACTCCTTGACGGCCGCCCTTAGCATGCCCGGATCATCATTGGGACTCGATTATGTTGAAGAAGCTGTTTGCCCCGCTTTGCCTGTCGGCGCTGGCCCTGGCGCTGGCCGCCTGTAACCAGTCCACCGGCGAACCCGAGGCCATGCCCGCGCCCAAGGTCCGGGTCGAGACCATCCAGACCCAGGCGCTGTCGATCAGCAGCGAGTTGAGCGGGCGTATCGCCGCGCCGCGTATTGCCGAAGTACGCGCCCGGGTTGCCGGCGTGGTGCTCAAGCGCGTGTTCCAGGAAGGCAGCGACGTCAAGCAGGGCGATGTGCTGTTCCTGATCGATCCGGCACCGTTCAAGGCCGACCTGGACAGCGCCGTGGCCGCGCTGCAGAAGGCCGAGGCCAATGCCTTCCAGGCCAGATTGCAACACCAGCGCTACCGCGAACTGGTGGAAAGCAACGCCATCAGCCGTCAGGACTACGACAACGCCCAGGCCGCCGCGCGCCAGAGCGCCGCCGACGTGGCTGCCAACCAGGCGGCGGTGCAACGGGCCAAGCTCAACCTGGGCTATGCCACCGTCACCGCGCCGATCTCCGGGCGCATCGGCCGGGCACTGGTCACCGAAGGCGCGCTGGTCGGCCAGAACGAGACCACCGCCCTGGCGCTGATCCAGCAGTTGAACCCGATCCATGCCGACCTGACCCAGTCGACCCGCGAGCTGAACGACCTGCGCCGCGCCTTCCGCGCCGGCCAGTTGCAACAGGTCGGGCAGAACCAGGCCAAGGCCACGCTGGTCCAGGACGACGGTAGCGCCTACCCGCTGCCGGGCAAGCTGCTGTTCACCGACATCAGCGTCGACCCGGGTACCGGCCAGGTGATCCTGCGCAGCGAGTTCCCCAACCCGGAACTCGACCTGCTGCCCGGCAGCTTCGTCCGCGTGCGCGTCGAGCAGGCGGTCAACCGGGAAGGCATCAGCATCCCGCAGCGGGCGATCCAGCGCGACAGTGCCGGCGTACCGCAGGTGCTGCTGGTCGACGCGCAGATGAAGGTCAGCCTGCGGCCGGTCAGCCTCGGTGCCGCCCAGAACGACCGTTGGATCGTCAACGCGGGCCTCAAGCCCGGCGACCGGATCATCGTCGAAGGCCTGCAGCACGCGCGCCCTGGCGAACCGGTCGAGATCGATGACAGCACCCCTTCCCTCGCCCAGTCCAAAGGACAGTGAGCATGCCGCACTTCTTTATCGACCGCCCGGTGTTCGCCTGGGTGGTCGCCCTGTTCATCCTGCTGGCCGGCATCCTCGCCATCCCGCAGTTGCCAGTGGCGCAATACCCCAACGTCGCGCCGCCCAAGATCGAGATCGTCGCAACCTACCCCGGTGCCTCGGCCCAGACCGTGGACCAGAGCGTGGTCAGCCTGATCGAGCAGGAACTCAACGGGGCCGACCACCTGCTGTATTTCGAGTCGCAGAGCAGCCTGGGCACGGCCACCATCAGCGCCACCTTCCAGCCTGGCACCAACCCGGAGATGGCCCAGGTCGATGTGCAGAACCGCCTCAAGGCGGTCGAGCCGCGCCTGCCCGCCGCCGTGACCCAGCAGGGCCTGCAGGTGGAGAAGGTCTCCGCCGGCTTCCTGCTCCTGGCGACCCTCACCTCCAGTGACGGCAAGTACGACGAGACCGCGCTGAGCGACTACCTGGCGCGTAACGTGATGAACGAGATCAAGCGTCTCGACGGCGTCGGCAAGGCCCAGCTGTACGGGGCCGAACGTGCCTTGCGGATCTGGATCGACCCGCAGAAGCTGGTGGGTTTCAACCTCTCCGCCGCCGATGTCAACGCCGCTGTCGCCGCGCAGAATGCCCAGGTCTCGGCCGGCAGCATCGGCGACCTGCCGGGCCCGTCGACCCAGGAAATCACGGCGGCGGTGCTGGTCAAGGGCCAACTGTCGACGCCCCAGGAGTTCGCCGACATCGTCCTGCGGGCCAACCCGGACGGTTCCAGCGTGCGCATCGGCGATGTCGCCCGGGTCGAGATCGGCAGCCAGGACTACCAGTTCTCGACGCGCCTGAACGGCAAGCCGACCACCGCCTTTGCCGTGCAGCTGTCGCCAGGCGCCAACGCCCTGAAAACCGCGACCCTGGTACGGGCGAAGATGGATGAGCTGTCACGCTACTTCCCGGCTGGCGTGGAATACAAGATTCCCTACGATACCTCGCCGTTCGTCAAGGTCTCGATCACCAAGGTGATCTACACCCTGCTCGAAGCCATGGTGCTGGTGTTCGCGGTGATGTTCCTGTTCCTGCAGAACATCCGCTACACACTGATTCCGGCGCTGGTGGTGCCGGTGGCGCTGATGGGCACCTTCGCCACCATGTTGGCCCTGGGCTTCTCGATCAACGTGCTGACCATGTTCGGCATGGTGCTGGCCATCGGCATCCTGGTGGACGACGCCATTGTGGTGGTGGAGAACGTCGAGCGGATCATGGCCCATGAAGGCCTGCCACCCAAGGAAGCCACCCGCAAGGCCATGGGGCAGATCGGCGGCGCGATCATCGGCATCACCCTGGTACTGGTGGCAGTGTTCATCCCGATGGCCTTCATGCCCGGTTCCGTGGGCGTGATCTACCAGCAGTTCTCGTTGTCCATGGCGACCTCGATCCTGTTCTCGGCGTTCCTCGCCCTGACCCTGACCCCGGCGCTGTGTGCCACTCTGCTCAAACCGATCGCCGCGGGCGAACACCATGCCAAGGGCGGTTTCTTCGGCTGGTTCAACCGTCGCTTCGAACAGATGAGCGAGGGGTACCAGGGCTGGGTGGTCAGCGCGCTCAAGCGCAGCGGCCGCTACATGATGCTGTTCGGCCTGCTGGTACTGCTGCTGGGCCTGCTGTTCAGCCGCCTGCCCGCTTCGTTCCTGCCGGTCGAGGACCAGGGCTACACCATCACCGACATCCAACTGCCACCAGGTGCGAGCAAGAACCGCACGGTCAAGGTGGTCGAACAGATCGAAGCCAACAATGCCACCGAAGCAGGTGTCGGCGATACCACCATGATTCTCGGCTTCAGCTTCTCCGGCAGTGGCCAGAACGCAGCGCTGGCCTTCACCACCCTCAAGGACTGGTCGCAGCGTAGCGCCGAGGATTCGGCGGCGGCGATCGCCGAGCGGGCGAACTATGCCTTCACCGGGCTCAAGGACGCGGTGGCCTACGCCATCCTGCCGCCACCGGTGGATGGCCTGGGCACTTCCAGCGGCTTCGAGTTCCGCCTGCAGGACCGCGGCGGTATCGGCCACCCGGCGCTGATGCAGGCACGTACCGAACTGCTGGAGGCGGCGCAGAAGAGCAAGGTGCTGGCCAACGTCCGCGAAAGTGCCCTGGCCGAAGCGCCACAGGTGCAACTGGAAGTCGACCGCAAGCAGGCCAACGCCCTGGGGGTGTCGTTCGCCGACATTGGTGGCATTCTCTCCACCGCCCTCGGCTCGACCTATGTCAACGACTTCCCGAACCAGGGGCGCATGCAGCGGGTGGTGATCCAGGCCGAGGGCGACCAGCGCGCCCAGGTCGAGGACCTGCTGAAGATCCATGTGCGCAACAGCAGCGGCAAGATGGTCCCGCTGTCGGCCTTCGTCCAGGCCCGCTGGACCCAGGGCCCGGCACAGCTGACCCGCTACAACGGCTACCCGGCCATTGCCATTTCCGGCGAAGCGGCTGCGGGCTACAGCACCGGCCAGGCCATGCAAGAGATGGAACGGCTGGTGCAGCAGTTGCCGCAAGGACTGGGCCTGGAATGGACCGGGTTGTCGTTGCAGGAGCGCTTGTCCGGCTCCCAGGCCCCGATGCTGCTGGCGCTGTCGCTGCTAGTGGTGTTCCTGTGCCTGGCGGCGCTGTACGAGAGCTGGTCGATACCGACCTCGGTGCTGCTGGTGGTGCCGCTGGGGGTACTCGGTGCGGTGCTGGCGGTGACCTTGCGCGGGATGCCCAACGACGTGTTTTTCAAGGTCGGGCTGATCACCATCATCGGCCTGTCGGCGAAGAACGCGATCCTGATCATCGAATTCGCCAAGAGCCTGTACGACGAAGGGCATGACCTGCTGGAGGCGACGGTGCAGGCGGCGCGGCTGCGGTTGCGGCCGATCATCATGACCTCCCTGGCGTTCATCCTCGGCGTGGTACCGCTGGCGATCGCCACCGGCGCCAGCTCGGCGAGCCAGCAGGCGATCGGCACCGGAGTGATCGGCGGGATGATCAGTGCGACGCTGGCGGTGGTGTTCGTGCCGGTGTTCTTCGTGGTGGTGATGAAGCTGGTGCGGCGCAAGACCTCCTGATCCTTCGCTGAACCTGAGGGCCCTTCGAGGATGAATCCGGCTCCCACAGTGGATCGAGTCGTACGCCTGTTTTGTGTACTACACGAAGCCCGTGGAAGCAGGATTTATCCGCGAAGACGCCCACCCAGGCACCACCCATCCCGGCTATTGCACCAACTGGTTGATCTCGATGATCGGCAACAACACCGCCATCACGATCACCAGCACCACCCCACCCATCACCACGATCATCAGCGGTTCGAGCAACGCGGTCATGCCCATCGCCCGCCGCTCGATGTCCAGCGAAAGGGCCTGCGCCGCCCGCTCCAGCATCGGCGGCAAAGCCCCGGTCTTCTCGCCACTGGCGATCAGGTGGATCAGCAACGGTGGAAACACCTTCTCCACCTTCAACGCCGCCGCCAGGTTCGCGCCCTCCTTCACCCGCGCCGTCGCCTCGCTCACGCTCAAACTCAACCGCTCGTTCGACACTGTCTGCCGCGCCGCCTCCAGCGCCCGCAGCAACGGCACCCCGGCGCCGCCGAGAATCGCCAGGGTCGAGGCGAACCGCGCGGTATTGAGCCCCAGCACGAAGCGCCCGACCATCGGCAGGCGCAGGATCCGGCTGTGCCAGCCCAACCGCGCTTCGGGTTTGCGCAGGTACAGGCGCCACCCCCAGAACGCCCCCGCCAGCACGGCAAAACACAACACGCCCCACTCGCGAATGAAATCGCTGGCATTGAGCATCACCAGCGTCAGCCCCGGCAGGTCCTGGCGCGCCTGGGAGAAGGCGCTGACCACCTGCGGCACCACGTAGCCGAGCAGGAAGATCACGATGCCCACCGACACCAGCCCGACCACCGCCGGGTAGATGAACGCCGTCAGCACCTTGCCGCGCAGGTTGTTGCGTTCCTCGATGTAGTCGGCCAGCCGTTCCATGACCTGGGCCAGGTCGCCGGACTCTTCGCCAGCGGCGATCAGCGCCCGGTAGATTTCCGGAAAGTCCCGCGGCCGCCGGGCCAGCGCGTCGGCCAGGCGCATGCCGCCGCGCACATCGGTGCGCACCGCGCTCAATGTCTGGGCGATGTGTTTCTTTTCCGCCTGCTCGACCGTGGCGCTCAGCGCCGCCTCCAGCGGCAGGCTGGCGCCGAGCAGGCTGGCC
>NZ_AQOH01000332.1 GCF_000364705.1 Pseudomonas fuscovaginae SE-1
CAGTTTCGCGCTGAACAGCCCGCCGGCCGTCTCGCCGGTGTCACTGCTCTCGGCCTTGAGCGACAGCGCGGTGAGTCCGCGCCCGCGCAAGGTGGCCATCGCCGCGCCCTGGCTGTCGGCCTCCAGGTGGCCGGATTCGATCTTGCCGCTGGCATCGGCGGCTTCGAAGCGATAGCGGTTCATCAGGCATCCCTCGTCACGCGCAGAATCTCCTCCGGCGCCGTGGCCCCGCTGCGCACCCAGCGTTCACCGTCCTCGCGCATGCTCAACATGCCGGCGGCCCGTGCCGCCTGGCGCAAGGCCTGTTCACCTGCGCCCTGGTGGATCAGCGTACGGATGTCGTCGTCGATGCAGAATAGCTCGTGGATGCCGGTCCGGCCGCTGTAGCCGGTGTGGTTGCAGGCGCCGCAACCGACCGGGCGCCAGGTGCCGGGCGTCGCCGGGTCGGGCTGGCGGCAGTGTTGGCACAGGCGCCGCACCAGCCGCTGGGCGAGCACGCCGAGCATCGACGAGGCCAGCAGGAACGGCTCCACCCCCATGTCGATCAGGCGGTTGACCGCCGACACCGCGTCGTTGGTGTGCAGCGTCGCCAGCACCAGGTGACCGGTCAGCGAGGCCTGCACGGCGATCTGCGCGGTTTCCAGGTCGCGGATCTCGCCGATCATGATGATGTCCGGGTCCTGGCGCAGGATCGCCCGCAGCGCCAGGGCGAAGCTCATGTCAATCTTGGCGTTGACCTGGATCTGGCTGATGCCCGGCAGGTCGTACTCCACCGGGTCCTCGACGGTGAGGATGTTGCTGGTGCTGGCGTCGAGCCGCGCCAACGCCGCGTAGAGGCTGGTGGTCTTGCCGCTGCCGGTGGGGCCGGTGACCAGCACGATGCCGTGGGGCTGGCGGATCAGGTGGTCGAGCCGGACCAGCACGTCCGGGTCCATGCCCAAGGTTTCCAGTTGCAGGCGCCCGGCCTGCTTGTCCAGCAGGCGCATCACCACCCGCTCGCCGTGGCCGGTGGGCACGGTGGAGACGCGGATATCGATCGGCCGGCCGGCGACGCGCAGGGCGATACGGCCGTCCTGGGGCAGGCGTTTTTCAGCGATGTCCAGTTGCGCCATGATCTTGATCCGCGACACCAGCGCGCCGTGCAGCGCCTTGCGCGGCGAGACCACGTCGCGCAGGGTACCGTCGACCCGGTAGCGCACCACCGAATGGGTCTCGAACGGCTCGATATGGATGTCGCTGGCCTCGTCGCGCGCGGCCTGGGTGAGCAAGGCGTTGATCATGCGAATCACTGGGGCGCCGTCCTGGGTGTCGAGCAGGTCGGTGACTTCCGGCATGTCCTGCATCAGCCGGTCGAGGTCCACCTCGTTCTCCGCCGCCCCCACCACCGCCGCGGCGCTGCCGGTGTCGGCATAGGCGCTGGTCAGCAGGCTGTCGAGCTCCTCGTCACGCACCCGTTCCAGCCGCGCCGGACCGAACTGCCGCCGTACCTCGCTGATGGCCCAGCCAGGGGTCGAGGGACAGGCGGTGAGCACACCGTCGGCCAGCACCACCCGCTGCGCCTTGGCCCAGGCGTAAGGTAACGCGCTCATGGTGAAGCCTCCCTCTGCTGAACGATAGGATCACACCTTTGTGGCGAACG
>NZ_AQOH01000333.1 GCF_000364705.1 Pseudomonas fuscovaginae SE-1
CAGCAATCGAGCCCTGTCTGGCACACCGCATTCGCTGGTTTGAGGGCCGCTGCGCGCCCCAGCGCGGGCAAGCCCGCTCGCCACAAAGTGGGTACAGCCGTTGCCGCTTGCGGGGCGCTCATGGCTGCTGCCGCTCGTTCAGCGACACCGGCACCGCACGGATCGGCCTGGGGGCCTGCGGCACCGGCACAGGTCGTGAGCCGGGGATCGCTTCGCTGGCGGCCGGCAACTGCGGGGCCTGCATGTCCGGCATCGCCCAACTGCGCTCCGGCGTCAGGTTGCCCTGGGCCCGGCGGATGAAGTCGTAGCGGTTCAGGGTAATCGCCCGCCCGGCCGCACCGTCGCGGATGATGTAGGGCCGCAGGAACACCATCAGGTTGGTCTTGTTGCTGTCACGCCGCTCATGGCGGAACAGCGCGCCGATCCCGGGAATGCTCGACAGGAACGGCACGCCGTCGTTGCTCTGGGTGTAGCCGTCCTGCAGCAGGCCGCCCATGACCATGATCTGGCCGTCGTCGAGCAGGATGCTGGTGTCGATCGCCCGCTTCTTGGTCACCGTGCCCGCCGCCGTCGCCGTGGCCCGGTCGTCGACGCTGCTGACCTCCTGGTAGACGTCCAGCTTCACCGTGCCGCCCTCGGAAATCTGCGGCCGCACGTTCAGCTTGAGCCCCACCTCCTCGCGCTGGATGGTCTGGAACGGGTTGTTGCTCGAACTGCTGCCGTTGGTCACGTAGCTGCCGCTGACGAAGGGAATGGTCTGGCCGACGAAGATGCTCGCCACTTCGTTGTCCAGGGTCAGCAGGTTCGGTGTCGACAGCACGTTGGAACCGCCCTTGCTCTTCAGGGCCCGGGCCAGCATCTTGAGGTCCATCACCCGGCCGATCCCGGGAATGTCCACCGCACCGCGCACCACCCCGATGTTCAGGCCCTGGGGCAAGGCATCGATACTGGTCTTGGCCGTGGTGACGATGCCGGTATTGCCCAGGTTGGCCCCGGCGAACACCCCATTGCCGGCGAGGTTGCCGGTCTGCCATTGCACACCGAACTCGTTGGCCTCGTCCTCGCTGACCTCGACGATCAGGCTCTCGATCACCACTTGGGCGCGGCGCTGGTCGAGCTGGTCGATGACCTCGCGCAGGTTGCGGTACAGCGGCTCCGGGGCGGAGATCAGCAGGGTGTTGGTGGTGGCGTCGGCCTGGATGGTCACGCCGCCGGCGGAAAACGCCAGGTTCTGCTCGTTGCCCTGCCCCGTGCCGGCGGCCTGGCCGGAGCCGTTGCGGGCCGACTGGCCGTAGAGCGAGCTGCTGCCACTGGTGCTGTTGCCGGTCTGGGTGGCATTGGCCTGACTGCCGCTCTGGCTGCTCTGGCTGCTCTGGTTGTGGCTGTTGCCGCCACCACTGAGCATGGCCCGGGTCTGGTCGCCCTCG
Organism: Pseudomonas fuscovaginae SE-1; assembly: GCF_000364705.1. Classification (GTDB taxonomy): domain Bacteria; phylum Pseudomonadota; class Gammaproteobacteria; order Pseudomonadales; family Pseudomonadaceae; genus Aquipseudomonas; species Aquipseudomonas fuscovaginae_A. Next base: position 1,428 of record NZ_AQOH01000333.1, read on the forward strand.
CCACTGCTGTCGCTTTCGCCGGTGAGCAGGCCGCGCAGGGCCTGGGCCAGCTTGCCGGCCTGGGCATTGCGCAGGTAGACCACGTGCAGGTTGCTCGGGTTGCTCTGGGCGTTGTCGAGCTTGTAGATCAGCTCCCGCGCCAATTGCGTGCGCTCCGGGCTGCTGGCGCGGATGATCACCGAGTTCGAGCGCGGGTCGCCCAGCACGCTGATCTTCTGCGTCGGATCGTTGCCCTGGTTCTCCAGCAACTCCGAGACCATGCTGGCGATATCGCTGGCAATGCCGTTCTGGATGCCCACCACATCGGTGTCGATGGCGCTCGGGGTATCGATGCTGGCGATCAGCTCGGCGACCCGTTGCAGGTTCTGCGCGTAGTCGGTGATGACCACGGTGTTGTTGCCCGGGTAGGCGTTGATCGGGTTGTTCGGCGAGACGATCGGGCGCAGTACCGGGATCAGGTTGACCGCGTTCTCGTACTGCAAGCGGAAGGTACGCGTCACCATGCCGTTTTCCGCCGGCTTGTCGGCGCTGTAGACCGGACCGCCGAGCAGCTTGGCATCAGCTTCCGGCACCAGCTGGGCGACACCGCCGACGTCGACCACGCTGAAGCCCTGCATGCGCAGGGCCGACAGCAGCATGTCGTAGGCCCGGTGCGCCGGCACTTCACCTTCGGAGACCAGGGTCAGGTTGCCCTTGACCCGCGGGTCGACCAGGAACTGGCGGCCCGTGGACCGCGACAAGGCACGCACCACCGCCTGGATATCGGCGTCGACGAAGTTCAGTTGCACCGGCTGGTCGCCCAGCGGATTGCTCGCGGCAGCCGCCTTGCCTGCCGTGCCGGCAGCCCGGGACGCCTTGCCGATCGGATGCGGCACGCGCCGCTGCTGCTCGGCCTGGGCCTGGGCACGCTGCCGATCCGCCACGACGTCGCCGCTCTTGACCGTCGAGCCCAGTGGCCGCCCCAGTTCACTTTCGGCCAACAAGGGAGCCTGCGGCGCCGTGCCGCTACTGCATGCGGTCAATGCCAGCAGCAACCAGGGTGCCGCCGCCTGCCGGCAACGCAATCCATACAACGAGCCTGACCACTTCATGAAGCTTCCTTAGCGCCAAGCGCCTGATCCATGCGAACGGTTCCCGACAGTCTGCCCGCCGAGCCTTCGGGTTCGGTCGCGCCCGCCCGTTGCAGACGGGCCTCGACTACATCGAGGGTGAATGAACGGGGTTTGCCCAGCAGCCAGTCCACCAGCGCATCGGCCGGGGCGTCCTCGACGGTCAACAACCAGCCTTCCCCACTGCCCTGCAACTGGTAGTGCCCGGACAACCCGCTGGCTTCGAGACTGGCGCGCAGCCCTGCCTCGAGGTCGCCACCGGCCGGCCGGGCAATACCCTGCAGCAGGACTTCGAGTGTCTGGGCCTGGGCCCTGAGCCGGGGCGTCTCGAGCGCCCAGTAATCGAGCTTCTTCAGCGGTGGCTGGATCAGCACCGTCCAGACCAGCAGCCCCGAGACACCGAGAGCCATACCGACGACCATGCGCTTTTCCCGGGGGGCCAGGCCACGCCAGTACCCCTGCGCCCGGGCTGACAGCGCCTGCCAGCGGACCCGGTAATGCGCCAGCCCGGGGTTATTCATTTGCCGTCTCCGCCACCGGTTGTCCCTGTTCCGCTTGGGCCTTGAGCGTCCAGCCCTCGGCAGCCGCACTCGCCAGCACCCCGGCCTGGGCCAGTTCGGCCTGCCAGGCGGCAGCGGCGCCCGGCTTGCGGTTATCCGGCAGCAGCTTCAGGTGCAACTCGCCCTTTTCGAATTCCAGGCCCTGCACGCCGCCGACCACGAACGGCATCGACAAGCCGGCCTGGCACACCAGCCGGGAGAAATCGCTGTCGCCACCGGCCTGGCTCTGCGCCAGTTGCTGGCGAGCCTGCTGCAAGGGGTTGAGCACCACCGGCAGGGCCGGGAATGCCTGCTTGACCCGCTGGACCATCCACGCCTTGAGCTGTTCGCCCTGCTCGGCCTGTCGTGCCGCGTACAGATTCAGGCCCACGACCCAGACCGCCACGGCCAGCGCGCAGCAGGCCAGCGCCCGGCCCCACTTGCCGGAGGATGCGCCCGGCTGACGCAGGGCGCCGTGCAGGCCCCAAGCCGGCACCTTACCGGTCCAGCGACGATCAGCCGACACGGCCTGGAACAGTGGATGCCCCGAGGGCGGCTCGCCGAGCCAATGCAACACTTCGCCACGCGCCTGCAATTGCGCCAGGGCCTGTTCGACATCCGGGTGCACTTCGGCCAGGTCCGTCCCGAGGCGAATCAGCAGGTGCTCGTCACGCACCTCCAGTACCGGTTCGACGCCAATCACCGGTAGGCAATAGGCCGCCGGGTAAAGGCCGCGCAGGGACAAACCGGTCTGGCGCAGCAAGGCGCCCAGTCGCTCCAGGGCCTCGCGCGGCAACCAGGCGACGGGCACGCGACCGTCGGCATCCCTTGGACCATGGGCGATGTGCATCGAGTCGCTGGTACCGAGGATCAGCGCCTGGGCTGCACAGTCGACCGCCGCACGGATCTTCGCCGACGGCAATGCCGGCAATTCCAGGCTGGCCAACAGGCTGTCCTGCGGATGCAGGTAGCACTCCACGGTGCCACCCTTGTTGGCCTGCCCCAACCGGGCCAGGCTGGCACGGCCGGTTTCGCCAAGCTGGCCCTGACGGTCGAGTCGGGCGAACGCCAGCGGACTGTCGAGGTCCAGCGTCGCAAGCGGCGCCAAGGCAATACGCAAGAGACTCATACGCCCACCCGTGACCAGATCACCTGGGGCATGTCCAGCTCACTGCGATGCAGCAAGGCGGTCAGGTTGACCCGGCGACGATCGTTGCGCGCCTGACCGAGCAACAGGAACCACTCGCTGGTGATACCGACCTTGATGTCGGCGACCACCAGTTGCGGCATGCGCAGGCGGTTCACGAAGTCGCCCCGGTTGATGAACCACTGCCCGGAGTCACGCTCGCTGATCAGGCCCCGGGCGCGCTGCGGCGACAGCCCGGGAACCTGTGAGGCCAGCACTTCGGCGGTGGCGGTGTTGCCGTTGATCCAGGTATTGGCCGGCAGGATGGTCACATGGGGGGCCAGGCGGGCCAGGGTTTCGTCGTCCACGCCGTCGACGCTTCTCAAGTCATCCAGGCTGCGCAGCATCGGCCGGGTAGCGGGCAGCGGCTTGTCGGCAGCCCCCGGCGAGGTCAGGCGACCGCTGTCGAAGGTGCCCTGCACGGCGCTGCTGGCCTGGCGCTCGGGGTTCTGCAGGTGTGGGTAGGAGCTGATGACCCGCTGGGCGATGCGTTGGGCGACCACCGACTTGACACCGATCATCTCGCACAGACGGGCAAAACCCTCCATCTGCTCGGCATCGATGCGCTCATCATTCACCAGGTTGCGCAGGTTGAACTTGCCCTGTTCGTCTTCCAGGCGCCCGTCGAACCGGCCGCCGCGCGCGCTCTGGATCGGTTGCGCCCAGGCCTGGGCCTGATGGGTCAACGGATCGCGCTGGCGCGCCTCCCAGAGCACCTGGCGACTGAGTTCAAGACCACCGCGCAACTGCCAGGAACCCTGGACACGCAGTTGCTCGGCTTCCAGGCTGCGGGTAAAGACGGTTTCGCGGGTCAGCATGCCGGCGGCGATCACCGCCACCACCGCGGCGATCAGCAGCGCGCTGATGATCGCCATGCCCTCCTGCTTCGCCGCTCTCGGCGAACGCGCCTTCATGGCCGCGACTACAACTGCCAGGAGCCGATATCGGCATTGACCCCGTCGCCTTCCGGCTTGCCGTCGGCGCCCAGGGAGAACACGTCGACTTCACCGTTGGCACCCGGGTTCAGGTACTGATAGGGACGCCCCCAAGGGTCGTTGGGCAGGCGCTCCAGGTAGGAGCGCCAGTTGCTGTCCTTGGCATTGGCCGGGCGCTCGACAAGGATCTTCAGGCCCTGGTTCTGGCTCGGGTAGCTACCGTGGTCGAGCCGGTACAGCTTGAGCGCCTGCATCAACCCGCCGATGTCCTGCCTGGCCGCGGTGACCCGCGCCTGGTCGGGTCGGTCGAGGACCTTGGGCACCACCATGGCGGCGAGAATCCCGAGGATGACCACCACCACCATGATCTCGATCAGCGTGAATCCCTGCTGAGCCCGGTGACCTCTGGAACGGGAATTGATGCGCGCGATATCCATCTCGACAGTCCTTGGCTTGATTCGATTCGCGGCGGATTGTTGCAAGAAGATATGTCACCGATATTGAAAATCCTCGGGTGAATCCGATAGCGGTCACGCTGATGAATGAGCAGGCATCGTGGCGAGCGGGCTGGCTGGCGCTCGGCTGCAAAGCAGCCGCAAACCCTGCGATCGCATGAGCCCTGATGCAACGCACTGGCAGGTTTCAGGGGCACTGCGCGCCCCGGCGCGGGCGAGCCCGCTCGCCACAACACCCTTGCCAATATCCGTAGGAGCGTGGCTTGTCCGCGAATGGGCTCGCAAGCCCCCTGGAACACCCCGCCAGGCGAAAAGCTCGGGAGCTTTGGTCAGCAAGCGGTCAAACAAGCACGCTAGTGTCCTGACTCGATTCCCGCCTTCGAGACCGCCATGCAGCGCCCTTCCCGCCAACAAGGTTTCACCCTGATCGAAGTGTTGGTGGCGCTGACGATCATTGCCGTGGCGATGTCCGCCGCGGTGCGGGTGGCCGGTTTGATGACCCAGAGCAATGGCATGCTGCGCGACCGCTCCGTGGCCCTGCTGGCCGCCCAGAGCCGGCTGGCCGAACTGCGCCTGGAGGGCCGGCTGGGCAATGGCCGCCAATCTTTCGAGTGCGATCAGGGCCGCCTGGCCCTGCGCTGCGACCAGACCATTGGCCCAGGTGGCAGCCCACGGCTGTTGCGAGTCGAGATCCTGGTATCGGACCGGCGCCACGAAGGTCCGCCGCTGGCGCGCCTGGAAACCCTGATGAGCCGGCCGACCCTCAAGGCCGGGTCAAATTCGGCAGGAACGGCACTTCGCTGAGCCGGGTCACCGCCAGGTGCAGCTTCTGCGAACCCTGCTCGATCAGGATGCCGTCACGCTCGATCGACAGCAGCTTCACCCCCTGCCCCAACCGCTCGCCAGCCAGAAAGCTGCGTGGCGGGCCATCGTTGAGACTGAGGATCGCCACCGCGCCACGTGAGCTGGCCATCACCCCGGAGACCTTGATGTCGAGCCGCGCCGGCTGGTTGGAAAACCACTGCAGGGCCGGATTGTCGCTACGTGCCGCGGCCACCGGCGACTGGGCCTCGGGGACCTGGGACACCGCCGGGGTCAGCAACAGCGCCGACCAGACCAGCACACCGGCCAGGGCGGCGAGCAAGGCGGCCGACTGGACAATCTGCACAGGGGCGAAGCGCGGGGTCCATTGCATGCTTGAGGCTCCTTTTCCATCGAACGGCGCAACAGGGTTGGGGGACCTCAGTCCACAGGCCGTGCGCAAGGGCGAGCCCGGCCACGACTCCACCAGCCTACCTGGCAATTCTCACGTTTTTATTTCACACGCTCATCATCTTTGCCATGCAGCATGAAGCCACACGCAAGGAGTCTGTCGTATGGATGCCCTACGCCCCGCCCAGGCGGGTTTCACCCTGATCGAGCTGATGGTGGTGCTGGTGATCGTCGGCATTGCCAGCGCCGCCATCAGCCTGAGCATCAGGCCCGACCCGCTGCAACGGCTGCGCAAGGATGCCGAGCGCCTGGCCCAGGCGATCCAGGTGGCCCAGGCCGAGGCGCGGGCCGATGGCCGACCGATCCTCTGGCGGAGTGACAGCAAGGGCTACGAGTTCATCCGCGGCGATGGCCAGGGCGGCAAGGAGCAGTTCAACGGCGACGCACAATTGCGCCCGACCCGCTGGCAGAGCGCGCCGATGCAGGTGCAACTGGACCGGGGCAAGCCACTGGTGCTCGACGCCGAATGGATTGCGCCGCCGATGCGCCTGTCGCTCTCCGACGGCCAGCACAGCATCGGCGTGGTGCGCAGCGCCAATGGCGAGGTGCGCGTGCAATGAAGCGCCAGGCCGGTTTCACCCTGATCGAGGTGATGATCGCGCTGATGCTGATGGCAGTGGTCAGCCTCATTGCCTGGCGCGGTCTGGACAGTGTCAACCGTACCGACGAACACCTCAGGCGCAGCAGCGGGCAGACCCATCAGTTGCTGGCCGCATTGGGCCAACTGGAACGCGATGTGGCGCTGCGCGCCAGCATCGAACTGGTGGAGCCACCACGCCCCGACCAGGAACCGCGCCCCTCGGGCGCGCCGGTCGCGCTGAGCGTGCGCAGCGCCGAGGGCAAGGGCTTTCGGCTGGACCTGATTCGCACCTCGCCCGAGCAGGATGGCAGCCTGCAGCGGGTCCGCTGGTGGTTGAAAGACGGAACCCTCTACCGCTCCGTGGCGGCGGCGCGCACGACGTTTCCGCTTCCGGCGCCGAAGGACGGCGTGGCCGTTCTGGAGCAGGTGACTTCGATGGCTTTACGGGTGTGGCAGCCGGGCAAGGGTTGGCGGCAATTGAGCGGCAATCATCAGGACAACCCGACCGGGCTGGAGATCAGCCTGGTGCGTAACACGCCACAAGGTGTGGAGCGCTATAGGCAGGTGCTCGGACCGTTGGAGTGAATCGATACCCAGTCCCTGAGACCTGGAGCTGGAGCTGAACGCAGCACCTGTAGGAGCCGGCTTGCTGGCGATCGCGCAGGGGCAGTCAACGTCTGCGCCGGCTGATGCACCGCTATCGCCAGCGAGCCGGCTCCTACAATGGGTTGCGTGATTACCACATCAGAGCAGCGGACTCAGCTGAGCAGCACCACGCCACCGGGCAACTCGGTGCACTTGGCCCCATAGGCATCACGAATCAGCAACGCCACACCGGCCAACTGATCCAGGCTGAAGCGCGCCTGCACCTTGCGCTTGCCCAACTCGCTGTTGAGCAGTACCAGCATCCCCGGCCGGTAGCGGTTGATCTCACTGATCACCGTCGCCAGGGTCGCATCGTTGAACACCAGCATCTTGTTGCGCCAGGCGATTACCGCGCTCGGGTCGACGCTTTGCGGCTCACTGGCCTGGCGGGTGTCGTACACCAGTTGCCGGCCGCTTTCCAGGCGGAAACGGCGACCCAGCACGTCCACCGTGAGGCTGCCTTCGATACAGGTGACGCAGACGCTCTGATCGAGGTTGCGCAGGTTGAAACGCGCCTGCCCGGCGGTCAACAGACCACCACCGGCCTGCACCTTGACCGGGGCCCGGGCCCGGGCCAGCACCTCGACCTCACCGCTGACCAGCTCGATCCGCGCGTCACCGTCGCTCGACGGCAGCCGATTGATCCGGGTCTGCGTGTTCAGTTCCAGGCTGACGCCAGCGGCCAGGTCGATGCGGCGTTGCTCACCCACCTCGGTGCGGTAGTCCGCACCCAGGCCGGAGAAACCACCCGGCACGGTGGCCCGCACCAGGAAAAACGCCGCCGACGCGGCAATGGCCCCGCCCAGGAATGCGCGGCGCCCGACATGACGGGCACGCGGTGGATGCTGCAGTTGTTCGAGCGCCGGCTTGAGCGACTGCCACAGCAGCTTGGCCTGTTCAAAGGCCTGGGCATGCTCGGGGCTCTGTTCGCACCATTGGCGAAGGGCCCGCGCATCGGCGACGGTGGCCTGACCAGAGGTCAGGAGAATCAGCCAATCCCGGGCTTCGCTCTGCAAGCGGGCGCTCGGGCCGGCCCGTAATGGGGTAAGGGAAGTCGTGTTCAAGCGCACAGGTACTCACGAAGATTTCGCTGATGTATGACTAAGACGGTTTTCCCGCTCCGGGACCGAACCGCCGAATCACTTTTCTTTCCAGGCGGGCGGCACAATGCCCCAGGGCGGCCTTCAGCTCCTTCTCGACCATGCGCGTGGAAATACCGAAACGCTGGGAAATCTCCAGGTGTGGCGCCTCCTCCAGGCGGGCGGCGATAAAGATCCGCCGGCGCCGGGCCGGCAGTTCGTACAACGCGCTGAGCAACGACTGGATTTCCTTCTGGCCACCGACGACCCGTTCCGGGTCGAGTGCCTCGTCACTCAGTTGCAGCAGTTCCTCGACCTCTTCGCCGGTGAGCAGCCGCGCATCGGCCTGGCGCCGGTCGGCGGCGATGTTCAGGGCCATCCGATACAGATAGGCATTGGGCTGGGTCAGGTTCAGCGGCGGCTCCATGCGGTCGACCCGCAGGTAGGTTTCATGCAGAACGTCATTGGCCAACTCCTCCGACCCCAGGCGGCGGCGCAGGCGCAGCTTGAAATCGTCGTAGGAGGTCAGGAACAACCGGACCATCGGACTGTGCCCGATATTCTTCATACCCCAGCGGCTCCCTTTCGTTCTGTGCAATCCATGCTCGTTCCTGCTGAATCCGGCATTAATAGAAGGGTCACCGGCTGGCGCAGCGACGACGGGGCCGAGCGATCGACCCGCACCGTACGCAAACGCTCGACCAGCGCCCCATCACGCTGAACATCCCCGGTCGAACTGACCAGTCGACTGTGCTGCAGGGCACCGTCATGACCGATCCAGACCTGCACTACCGCCCGGTAGGTGCCGGGGCGGGTCAAGGGCACGGCGCACAAGGCCTGTTCGATGGCCTGCTGGATCGCTCGCGCATAACTACCGGCCAGCGCCCCGCCTTTGGCGGCCGCACCCTTGGTTGACGACTCACTGACCTGGGCCACCTGCAAGGTAAAGGCATCGGCCCGGACATAACGCGCCATCAGCCCGCTGCCCGTGAGCAACAGGGCCAAGGCTTCAGCGGCCCGGTAGCGACCGTGCACCGCCAGGGAACGGCGGGCACGGGTCAGGTCGCGGTCGACCAGCACCGCCATCCCGGTCTGGCGACTGAAGGCATCCAGTGCGCCGGCCAGGTCCTGGGCGGCGATATCGAGGTCAACACGGGCCTGGGGGTCGACCTTCAGTGGTTCGGCTGCCAGGCAGACCGGCCACTGGCCAACCAGCAGCACAGACAGGGCGATCCCCCTCAGAACCAGGCGAAAAAACGACAGACTCACGGTCACGGATCGAAGTCCCTGCACGGCTGACGTATCCCTGAAAACCGTCATCCTGAGGGCTGTTCATGAATCTGATATGACGGACGCCGCAAAAAAACCATCACCCAGGCAGGACGGGCCTTGCACTAGACTCCAGGGCACCAGAACCTCAGTCGCGAGGTCAGCCCGGAGGCCCTCATGAAAGCCCTTTCACGTCTATCCAGTGTTCTTCTGCTCGCCGCCCTGTCCGGTCTGGCTCACGCCGCACAGGGCGAGCCGAGCGGTTGCGTCGAAGTCAGTGTCGATGGCTACAAGGCGCCGGACTACCACTGCCTGAGCCAGCAGATGAGCCGTCCGGAAAACACCGAAGCCAAGCGCCGGAACCGGGAAGCGATGAATCCGGACATCACCAGGAAGCCAGCGAACCAGTCGGGCTTGGCCACGCCGGCCGCCACCCGCATCCGCATGGGCAATACCTTCGGCACCTCGGTCAAGCCGCAGCGTCCGGTTTCGGGTCAGTAGCCAGCCCCGTCAGGCCGGCTGCCGGACCACCCGTGCCTTACCCGCTTAGGCCGGCGCCACGGCGATTGGCCCGTGGTTTTTGCCGGAAATTGGCTATAGGTCCCTTCGCCTGCCGCCCCTACTCTTGTTCACGCCGCCCCGTTGTCAGGGGCTCGTCACACAGGAGAACCGACAATGTCAGTCCAGGCGACCAATATCATTCGCTTCAAGGCCGTCCCGGGGCGCAGCGACGAACTCGGACAGCGCCTGGGCACACTGGTCGAGAACCTGCGCCGGGCCCCCGGTTGCGTGGACTACGTGGTGACCTGTGCCGACACACCTGGGGAGTGGACCGTCACCGGCCGCTGGCAATCCCCTGCTGCGCTGCAGGCGCACTTCCAACTGCCGGCCCTGCAGGGTTTCATCGACCTGCTCGGCGCAAGGCTGGCCTGCCACATCGACCTGCGGCACTAAGCGCCCTGCCAGTTCCCTTTTTCACTGAAGTTTGCGAGAACGACCATGAAAACCCTTGAAGTCCTCCGTAGCACCCTGGCCACTGCCGCACTGCTGAGCAGCTTCGGCGCCCTGGCGCATGAAGCACCGACCAACGGTCACCAAAACTGTCATTTCTGACAGTAGTCAACCCAGGCAAAGAATCGGAAGCTGACCACTCAGGCAGTCCCCTCAACACCTCAGCTTGCGAGAAACCGACATGCCCACCACTCAAAAGACCTCTCACGACCACACTTCGCCAAAACCCCACAAAGCCACGGGATTCATGCATGTCGAGGTCATCGCGCTCAGCGGAAACAGGATACTGCTCAACATCCACCAGATTCACCGGGACATGGGAGGAACCCGTATCACGGGCAACGCCACGGAAAATGGAATCCGCTACGCCGTAAGCTTCACACTGAGCGAGGAGTTCCTGCCACCCGGGCAATACGACTTTCCCGGAGACCGGATCAGGGACATCCACTATATGGTCATCATCCCGGGCCAACCCGAGCTGATTTATCCGGCAAGACGCGCCCATCTGGTCATCCATGAAAACACCTCCGCCCCTTTCATCTCCGGTGACCTGATATTCGAAACACAAGCCGTGGGCGGTGAGGAATACCGGGTAGAAGTCAGGCCTTTCGAAGTCCGAGGGAAAGATTGACACGCTGCCCTCCTGGCCCGCCCCTGCCGTACGGTCGAAAAGCACCGTCATCGAGGCCCGCAGTCCGCGATGACGGCCATTGCTCCGACAGCCTTACGGCATCCCCAGCCAGTGCGGCAACGCCAGCGAAATGAACGGTACGTAGGTCACCAGGATCAGGAACGCCAGCAGAATCATCAGCCACGGCAACGCCGCGCGGATGCTCTGCCCCAGGCTCAACCCGGTCACGGCCGAAGTGACGAACAGGTTCAGCCCCACCGGCGGATGCACCAGGCCGATTTCCATGTTCACCACCATGACGATGCTGAACGCCAGACCTTGAGTGGAGTCATCCATGCATTTCGACCTGGCGGATCTGCGTCTTTTGATAGCCGTTCGGCACAGCCGGACGATGCAACTGGTGAGCGTGGCGCTGGACGAGCCCTGGGCAATTCGCGAACGCAGCATTCTGGTGCGTGAACTCCAGGCCCTGCCCGGCGTCGTCCGTGCCCTGATCGCCACGCTGATGCCGGCAACCCGGGCATGAGCCGGCCAGCGTTGCGGGTTGCACAACATCGGCCGGCGCGGCATCCTTGAGCTATTCCCGCAACAGAACTTTTTACGCCCCAGGCACTCAATCAGTGCATTGATCCATGCCCTTCCCGACAGAGACGCTCATGACTTCGAAGCTGGAACAACTCAAGCAGTTCACCACCGTGGTCGCGGACACCGGCGACCTCGACGCGATCACCCGCCTCAAGCCGGTCGACGCCACCACCAACCCGTCGCTGCTGCTCAAGGCCGCTGCCTTGCCAGGCTACGCCGATCTGCTCAAGAGCGCTGTCGCTCATGCCAAGGGCGATGTCGGCCTGGCCTGCGACCAGTTTGCGGTATCGGTCGGTGCCGGCATCCTCAAGGCGATTCCGGGACGTATCTCCACCGAGGTCGATGCGCGCCTGTCGTTCGACGAAGCCGCGTTGCTGGCCAAGGCCAACCAGTTGATCGAGCTGTACGACAAGGCCGGTGTCGGTCGTGACCGCGTGCTGATCAAGCTGGCCTCGACCTGGGAAGGTATCCGCGCCGCCGAGAAGCTGGAAAAGGCCGGCATCCAGACCAACCTGACCCTGCTGTTCTCCTTCGCCCAGGCCGTGGCCTGTGCCGATGCCGGCGTGTTCCTGATCTCGCCGTTCGTGGGCCGCATCTACGACTGGTACAAGAAGTCCACCGGCAACGAATACACCGGTGCCGATGATCCGGGCGTGCAGTCGGTCACCCGCATCTACAACTACTACAAGTCCAATGACTACAAGACCGTGGTCATGGGCGCCAGCTTCCGCAACCTCAACCAGATCGAACACCTGGCCGGCTGCGATCGCCTGACCATCAGCCCGGATCTGCTGGAGAAACTCTCCCAGGACCAGGGCGAGCTGGTACGCAAGCTGACCCCGGACGCCAAGGGCGAAGCCCGCCAGAGCCTGAACGAGGCGCAATTCCGCTGGGCGTCCAACGAGGATGCGATGGCGACCGAGAAGCTGGCCGAAGGCATCCGTCAGTTCGCCCGCGACCAGGAAAAACTGGAAGCCTTGCTGAGCAAGTGACCCTGCCGAGGGGGCAGAGTTGCCCCCTCTCCTGCAAAAGCCCCGCCCATCAGCCGGTGGCCTGCTGCTCCTCCGCCTGGCGGATACTGGCCATGAACCGATCGGCCGGCATCGGCCGCCCCAGCAGATAGCCCTGCAGCGAGTCGCACCCCAGGCGGGTAAGGAACTCGCGCTGCTCGTCGGTCTCCACGCCCTCGGCCACGATCCGCAATCCCAGAGCCTGGCCCAGCGCGACGATCGCCGAGACGATCGCCGCATCGTCGGAGTCGTGCTCCAGGTCGCGGACAAAGCCGCGGTCGATCTTCAGTTCCGTGGCTGGCAGCCGCTTGAGGTACATCAGGCTGGAATAGCCGGTCCCGAAGTCATCGATGGACAGGTCCACGCCCATTTCCGAGAGCTGGCGCAACACCGTCATGCTGGCGTCGGCATCGCTCATGGTGGTGGTTTCGGTGATTTCCAGGGTCAGGCTGTTGGCCGGCAAGCCATGTCGGCTCAGGGCGCTGGCGACACTGGCGACCAGGCCGGAATGACAGAACTGCTGGGCCGACAGGTTCACCGCGATACGCCAGTCCTTGTAGCCCTTTTCGTACCACAGGCGCATCTGTCGACAGGCCTCGTTCAACACCCACTCACCGATCGGGATGATCAACCCACTCTTCTCCGCCAGGGGGATGAAGGTATCCGGCATCATCAGCCCCTGCTCCGGGTGGTGCCAGCGCAACAAGGCTTCGGCACCGATGGGCAGACCGCTCAAGGCATCGAACTTGGGCTGATAGTGCAGACGAAACTCCTCGCCGTTCTCCAGCGCCTGACGCAGATCCTGCTGCAGTTTCAGCTTCTTGCGCGCATTGCCGTTCATCGAGGCATCGAAGAAGCTGTAGCCGTTCTTGCCCGCGCTCTTGGCGTGGTACATCGCCGCATCGGCGTTCATCAGCAGTTCCTCGGCGGTTTGCCCACTGCCCGGATACAGCACGATACCGACACTGGCGGAGATCTGCAGATCCTGCTCAACCACCTGGAACACCTGGGCCACCAGGCTGACCTGGCGCGAGGCGATTTCCAGCGCATCATCCGGCTCCGCCAACTGCGCCAGCAAGACGAACTCGTCGCCGCCGATCCGCGCCAGGGTGTCGCGGGTGTGCAATTCATCACGCAGCCGATGGGCGACAGCACGCAACAACTGGTCGCCGACGTGATGGCCGAACGCATCATTGACCGGCTTGAAACCATCCAGATCGATGAACATCAGCGCGAAACAGCCCCCCTCCGCACTGACCTTGTGCATGGCCTGGCCGATACGGTCGGCCAGCAGTATCCGATTCGGCAGACCGGTGAGGTTGTCGTGCAGGGCCAGTTGGGTCAGTTCCTGGTTGGCCAGGGTCAGCGAGTCGGCCAGGTCGGCGGTGCGTTCCTCCAGGCGGGCATCGAGCACCGAAGTCAGCAAGGCGATCGACAGCACCGCCAGGCTGGTGACCAGCACCAGGTTGTCCAGGCCCTTGACCGCCAGGCCACTGACCGCCGCGCCACAGAAGCTGCCGTCGGGGAAGTTCGCCGCGGCCATGCCGGTATAGTGCATGCCGACGATTGCCACCCCCATGATCACCGCGGCACCGGCACGGGCCAGGCGTATGTAGGGTGTGTTGTGGCGCAGGTGGAAGGTAATCCACAACGCCGCCGCCGAAGCAGTCACCGCGATCAACAGCGAGGCACCGAACAGAGTGGGGTCGTAGTCGATACCGGGCTGCATGCGCAAGGCCGCCATGCCGGTGTAGTGCATGGCACTGATGCCGGCGCCCATGATCAATGCGCCGAAGCCCAGTTGCAGCAACGGCAAGCGTGGCTGGCTGACCAGCCACAGGGCGAAGCCACTGGACAGGATGGCGATCAACAACGACAACGCGGTGATCGAGCCGTCGTAGCCCAGCTCGATCGGCAGTCGGAACGCCAGCATCCCGACGAAGTGCATCGACCAGATGCCCACGCCCATGGCCAGGGCACCTCCAAGCATCCACCCGTAGACCGCACGCCCGCTGGCGGTGGCGATTCGGCCAGCCAGATCCAGGGCGGTATAGGAAGCCAGGATCGCCACACACAGTGACATGATGACCAGCGATGAGGAGTAACTACCCGTGAGCATTGGAAATTCTCTCAAACTCCAGGCCGGATCGGTGCCCGGCTCGCCAAAGCCGTCGATTGTACCCACTCCCTCAACGAACACACGGGGAAAATAGGCAAATAGCCAGTACTCCTGCGGGTACATCCGTCCCCACCGACAGCCTTTACAGGCGCTTGAGAAACAATCGGGTCACCCGCCGCTCCCGCACGGCAACCACCGTCATCTGCCAACCTGCCCATTGCACCTGGTCACCGGTCACCGGCAGCCGGTCGAGCAGGCTCATCACCAACCCGGCCAGCGTCTGGTAATCCCCGGTGGCCTTGGCCTCAAGGCCTATGCGCTGACGCGCGCGGCTCAGGGTCATGGCACCGCTGACCTGGAAACCCTCCGCCTCCTCGATCACCTCGGGACCGTCCACCTCGCTGGCGTCCGGCAACTCGCCGGCGATCGATTCGAGAATGTCGGTCATGGTCAACAGGCCGACGAAATCACCGAACTCGTTGACCACGAAGGCGATATGGGTCGAGGCCTGACGCATCTGCTCCAGGGCGTTGAGCACAGAGTAGCTGTCTAACAGGTTTATCGCCCGGCGCGCCATAAACTCAAGGCCCGGTTCATCACCTTCCAGGTAGGCCTTGAGCAGCTCTTTCTTGTGGACGAAACCCAGGGGCGCGTCGACCTCGCCCTGGCGGATGAGCGGCAGGCGCGAGTAGGACGAACGGACCAGTTTCGCCCGAATGAGCGCCGGGCTGTCGGTGACATCCAGGGTGTCGACCTGCGTACGCACCGTCATCAGCGTGCGGATCGGCCGCTCGGCCAACTGCAGCACGCCACTGATCATCACCCGCTCACTGCGCTCGAACGGCGCCTCGGCCTCGTCCGCCGAAGGTTCCAGCAGGTCGGCGATCTCTTCACCCACCTCCTCGCTGGACAACCGGCGCCCACCCAGCATGCGCAACACGGCATGGGCCGTGCGCTCGCGCAGCGGTCGCTGGCCGTGGGCCGAGCGCTTGCGCCGGGCCCGGGCCACCTGGTTGAACAGCTCGATCAGCACCGAGAAACCGATGGCCGCGTACAGGTAGCCCTTGGGAATATGGAACCCCAGGCCTTCGGCGGTCAGGCTGAAACCGATCATCATCAAAAAGCCCAGGCACAGCATGATCACCGTCGGTCGCTCGTTGACGAAACGGGTCAGCGGCTTGCTGGCGACGATCATCAGACCGATGGAAACGATCACCGCGATCATCATGATCGACAGCTCTTCCACCATGCCGACGGCGGTGATCACCGCGTCCAGGGAGAATACCGCGTCGAGCACCACGATCTGCGCGACGATCGGCCAGAACAAGGCGTAACCGCCGTTCGCCGAGCGCTGGCTGACATGGCCTTCGAGGCGTTCATGCAACTCCATGGTGGCCTTGAACAGCAGGAACACGCCGCCGAACAGCATGATCAGGTCACGGCCGGAGAAACTCTTTCCCAGCACCTCGAACAGCGGCTGGGTCAGGGTCACCATCCAGGCGATGCTCGCCAGCAGGCCCAGGCGCATCAGCAGCGCCAGGGACAAACCGATGACACGTGCCCGGTCGCGCTGCTGCGGCGGCAGCTTGTCGGCCAGGATGGCGATGAATACCAGGTTGTCGATACCCAGTACCAGTTCGAGGAAAATCAGGGTGAACAGGCCAAGCCAGGCCGTGGGGTCAGCCAACCATTCCATGAGCAATGCGCTCCCTTAGTGAATGCGAACATGCGCGCACAACGATACCGGGCCCTGGAATGGCACGGAGACGGCGCTGCAAGAGTGGACACGACGCTCGACAGGGGGATTGCCGGGCATGGCGCGCGACAGGGGCGCGTGCGTGAAGGAAAGCGTGAGGGGACGACCGGGGGGTTCCGCGAGGGTGTTCATGTACAACCTGAGTGGCTAATAGGGAAATAAATCCTACATGACCAATAGACCCCACCTGACAGACAAACTATTTCAAATCATGAAAGCACGCACCTGGCCTCACCGCGCAGCGCCCTGCTCCCGCCGATAACCCTGCCTGACCCGCTCGATGTAGCGGGCCACCGCTGGCGCCTTTTCGAAACGCCGGTGGATCAGCGACAGCCAGGAGGTGGCCTGGCAGCCGACGATCGGTCGATAGACCACATTCGGCAGGTTGACGTGACCGATCACCGACTCGGGCACCACGGCCACGCCCTGGCCCAGGGATACCGCGGCGATCACCGCCACCAGCCCACCCGGTTGCGGCCCGAGGTGGGGCGCATAGCCACCCTGGGCGGCAACCTGCAAGGTACCGTTGATCTGTTCCGGCAGGATGAACGTCTCGTTCTGCAGGTGTTCGGCAGCGATGCCCGGCAGCCGACACAACCAACTGTCGTCGGCCAGCGCCAGCACGAAGCCCTCGGCATTCAGGCGCACGGCTTCCACCTCCTCGGGCAGCGACATCGGCGAGCGCACGTAGCCGATATCGAACCGCCCCTCGGCGATCAGCCCCGGCAGCGCCGCCATGGGGCTCTCCCGTACGTTGAGGCTGACATCGGCAAAGGCGCGAACATAAGCCTTGACCTGCTGCTGCAGCACCCCTGAATACACCGCCGAGGCGACGTAACCGATCTCGATATGCCCGATCTCCCCTCGCCCGGCACGCTGGGCATTGCGCTGGGCGAACTCGAACTGGCGCACCGTTGCCTCGGCCTCGGGCAACAACGCGGCCCCGGC
The DNA here is from genome assembly GCF_000364705.1 of Pseudomonas fuscovaginae SE-1. GTDB lineage: Bacteria > Pseudomonadota > Gammaproteobacteria > Pseudomonadales > Pseudomonadaceae > Aquipseudomonas > Aquipseudomonas fuscovaginae_A. The sequence continues at coordinate 18,557 of NZ_AQOH01000333.1, forward strand.
CTCGGTCAGGCTGACCTCGCGCTGCCCACGCAGGAACAAGCGGGTCCCGAGGGCATTTTCCATGTCCTGGATCTGCCGGGTGAGGGTCGGCGGCGCGATGTCCAACTGCTCGGCGGCACGGGTGAAATTGCGCTGGCGGGCCACGGCGAGGAAGTAGCGAAAATGACGGATTTCCATGGGCATTAGCTCAAAGGTAATGAAGTACCAGGAGCGGTCTAACGCAGGTACTCAAAGCCAGCGTTAAGCTGATCTGACCGCAACAGTAGAGAGCCTTGCCCATGTCCGTCAAATGCCTTGCCCCCTTGCCTTCCTTCACCCATTCAGAGCGAGCCGGGTTTGCCACGGGCATCTCGCCTGCATTCATTGCCTTCCAGGCAACCACACCCATGCAGGCCCGACCATGAACCGGGTCAACCCGAGATTGACGCTGCTCACGGCCTCCGGCGTCTGCTCGCTGATTGTCCTGGATACCAACATCGTCGCCGTCACCCTGCCGAGTATCGCCCGCGACCTGGGCGCCGATTTCGCCGCCATCGAATGGGTGGTGAGCGCCTACATGCTGGCCTTCGCCGCCCTGCTGCTGCCCGCCGGCAGCATCGCCGACCGCTTCGGCCGCAAGAAGACCCTGCTCTGGGGCCTGGGCCTGTTCATCCTCGCCTCCCTCGGCTGCGGCGCCGCGCCCGACAGCCTGTTCCTGGATATCGCCCGGGCGATCAAGGGCGTGGGTGCGGCGCTACTGCTGACCTCGGCCCTGGCGACCATCGGCCATACCTTCCATGACGAAGCCGAGCGGGCCCGGGCCTGGGCCTTCTGGGGTGCCTGCATGGGCCTGGCGATGACCGCCGCGCCGACGGTGGGCGGGCTGATCACCCAGTACCTGGGCTGGCGCTGGATCTTCTTCATCAACCTGCCGATCGGCCTGCTGCTGGTGGCGCTGGTGCGCCACGCGGTGCCCGAGTCCCGCGACAGCCAGGCGGCACGGCTCGACCCCTGGGGCAGCCTGGCCTTCAGCGGCGCCCTGCTGTGCCTGATCTGGGGGTTGATCGAGGCCAACCGGATCGGCTGGAACCACCCGCTGACCAGCGCCCGCCTGCTCGCCGGCGCGGCCCTGCTGGGGCTGTTCGTGGTGGTCGAGCGCGTGCAGCAACGGCCGATGGTCGACCTGCAACTGTTTCGTCACCCGCGCTTCATCGGTGCGCTGCTGGGCATGTTCGCCTATGCCGGCTGCGCCCAGGTGATGATGACGCTGCTGCCGTTCTACCTGCAGAACGGCCTGGGGCTGTCGGCGATCGACTCGGGGCTGGGCATGCTGCCGTTTGCCCTGACCATGCTGATCTGCCCACGGATCGGCGTGCGGCTGGCCTCGCGGCTGGAACCGGCAACGCTGATGGCCAGCGGACTGACCCTGGTCGGTTGCGGCAACCTGCTCAGCGCCTGGGCGGTCGCCAGTGGCGGCTACCTCGGCTTCGGCCTGGCAATTGCCGTGACCGGCGCAGGGGCCGGATTGCTCAACGGCGACACCCAGAAGAACATCATGGCCTGCGTGCCACGGGATCGGACGGGCATGGCCTCGGGCCTGAGCACCACCATGCGCTTCAGCGCGATCGTGCTGGCCGTCGGTGTGTTCGGCGCGCTGCTGGCCGGGCATACCCGCGAACTGTTGCACACCAGCCTCGCCAGCCAGGCCGGCGCCTGGCTCGACCAGGCCCAGGGCATCGCCTCGCGGGTGGTGGCCGGTGACATGCCCGCGGCCATGGCAACGCTCCCTGAAGCGGCGCGGCCAGTGGTGCAGCCGCTGGCGCAGCAGGCCTTCGTCGGTGGTTTCGGGACCGTGCTCTGGGTCGCCGGGCTGTTGGCGCTGCTCGGCGCGCTGGTGGTCGGCACACTGATGCGCCAGCCACTGCCCGATACGCAGGGGCTGGCCCTGGCACGGGAGTAACGGCCGTCGCAACGGGCCCGGGGGACCTTTCAGTCCTCCAGCGGCCCGGCCAGCGACGCCATCAGCTGCTCGGCATTCTCCCGGCACGACACGTCCGCCGGCTTGTTGCGGATGCTGTTCACCACGCCGAGCAACTGCAGCTTGCTCTGGGCCAGGCGCGCCTGCATGGATTCGATCTGGCCGATCTTGCGTTCCAGGCTGGCGATCATTTCATCATAATCCCAGGCTTCGGGCTCGCTGGTCGGCACCAGCGCACGCAACTCCTCCAGGCTGAAGCCGGCCTGCTGCGCGCACTGGATGATCGACAGCGTCTGCAGCACTTCGGGCGGGTACTCGCGATAGCCGTTGGCCTGGCGCCGAACCTTGCGAATCAGGCCCTGGGCCTCGTAGAACCTTATCTTCGACGCCGCCAGGCCACTGCGTTGGGCCAGTTCACCGATCTTCATGGAAATCCTCGCCGCGGCTATTGACATTAAACCTTACTTTAAACTTAGCCTGACCGCTCCACCACCCCGGAGTCAAGCATGTCAGCCTTCCAGCCATTGTCGTTGCCCAACGGCGCCCAGATCCCCAATCGCCTTGCCAAGGCCGCCATGGAAGAAAACATGGCCGACCTGGACAACGCCCCTTCCCCACCCCTGATGGAGCTCTACCGCGCCTGGGCCGACGGCGAGGCGGGCCTGCTGCTGACCGGTAACGTGATGATCGACCGCCGGGCCATGACCGGCCCCGGCGGCGTGGTACTGGAAGAGGAGCGTCATCTGGAAAAATTCCGCCAGTGGGCGGCGATTGGCAAAGCCCGGGGCGCGCAGTTCTGGGTGCAGCTCAACCATCCCGGCCGCCAGACCCTGGCCAATCTCGGCCAGCCCAGCCTGGCGCCTTCGGCCGTTGCGCTGGAGATGGGCGAGTTCTCGAAAATGTTCGCCGAACCGCGCCCCATGAGCGAAGCCGACATCGCCGAGGTGATCGCACGTTTTGCCCGCAGCGCGCAACTGGCCGAACAGGCCGGTTTCACCGGTGTGCAGATCCACGCGGCCCACGGTTATCTGCTCAGCCAGTTTCTTTCGCCGCTGAGCAACCGGCGCATTGATCGCTGGGGCGGCAGCCTGGGAAATCGGGCGCGCCTGCTGCTGGAAGTGGTGAAGGCGATTCGTGCCGTGGTTGCGCCGGGCTTCTGCGTATCGGTCAAGCTCAACTCGGCGGACTTCCAGCGTGGCGGCTTCGATGCCGACGATGCCCGCCAGGTGATCGAATGGCTCAACGCCCTGCCGGTGGATTTGGTCGAACTGTCTGGCGGCAGCTACGAGGCGCCGGCCATGCAGGGCGAAGCGCGTGACGGCCGGACGCTGGCGCGCGAGGCGTACTTCCTGGAAATGGCCGGTGAGCTGGCGAAAGTCGCGACAATGCCGCTGATGGTCACCGGCGGCATCCGGCGCCTGCCCATCGTCCAGCAGGTGCTGGACAGCGGCGTCGCCATGGCCGGCATCGGCACCGCGCTGGCGGTGGAGCCCAACCTGCCCCGCCACTGGCGCGAAGGCCGCGACAGCCACCCGCAACTCCCCCCGATCCGCTGGAAGAAAAAGCCGCTGGCGGCGCTGGCGAACATGGCGGTGGTCAAGTTCCAGTTGAAGCGCCTGAGCCGGGGGCGGCGGACGAAGCCCGAGGTTTCGCCGGCCTGGGCGCTGCTGCTGGACCGGTTGTTCATCGGCCGGCGGACAAGGCAGTACCGGGAGGCGTTGAAAAGTCAGACTCGCTGACTCCCGGCCAACCCAATAGCACGGGACCTGAATTGATTCGATCGCCGGTCACCCCGCGGGGTGACCGTCACCTACCCAACGAAGGAATAGCGGCGTGCAATGGCCGCATACTCTTTCAACTGCAACATCGCCACCTGCATCTCCGAACTATCCACCTCGTCATGGTAATGATCCAGAATCTTGCGAGCCCTGCCGACATCAAGCGCGTCAAGATCTTCACTATAGAAAACCGCTTCATACATCAGATGTAGCGTCGAGTAGCTAACCGCCCCATCCAGCGTCCGAAGCAGCTTCGCGAAAATCCGAGGAGATCCGGTCGAGAGTGCCAATTGAGTCAACAGTGCCCTGTATCCGCCATTGCTCAGCACCTCGAGTTGCTGGCGGTCGAGACTTACCTTAATGAGACGATAGACGTTCAAGAAGCGTAATGTCCGCCTCGGCGAACCACCAATATGAGGCACTAGGCTGCGCATTAGAATGCTCTCAGGCTCGCTCATTGCCAAAGTAGTCGTGACCTTTTCGACAGTCTCTCCTGATAGCTCCTGGGGATCGTCACTCACGGAGAAAAGATGCGCCAGAGAGGGGTCGATTTTGAGTAGACGATCTACCAGGAAATTCTGGCTGATATCTCCCCCCATCGGCCTCATCCAATAGGGTATCTGAAAAATTTTCTCCATGTAGTCAGATGCCGAAGCCATGTCTCCAACTGTCTTCGGCCCATCGGATATCATCCCTGGATAGTGCTTCAGCAACGCGTTGCTGACCCAACGGACGTCCACTGCCACCATGACGACAAAAATCGGAAATGTCAGTAGCAGATGAACCGCCTGCAACACATCAACAACCTTTTCCGGCGGGCAGCGATCAAGGTCATCAATGTAAATTACAATCCGTTTGAAGGACTTCTCGCGCTCCTCTTGCGAAGAGGAAAAAGAAGGTCTTTTCAACTTCAGAAGCTCATCTTCTTCAAGCTCGTCCTGATAAAGACTCAGGAAATCCTCCAACTTCTTGTTGAAGGCAAGCTCTGCGGCCAGTACTGCCGGTACAGAGATATCAAGGCCCTCCCCGGTATTTGCGGAAAAACTGTTCCCCTCAAGGTGAGCAATATTGAATGCCAACTGCTCGAAGTCCCTGCGGATGGTTGCAATCAATCCAAGGTGCTGCGCATATCGCCCGTCAGCCCGTTCACGAATGAATTTTTTCAGCCGCCCTGCCCCGGTACCTTGCTGAAAATCCTGTGTTGCCTGCGCCAGTTTAGCGCTAGTCATCTGCAAGCGGGCCTTGGCCGCTTCCACCTCGGCGCTGATGTTGCCCAGATTCGCTTCTTCCTCCCGAACCTGCTCTACCTGGCTTTTCAGTTTTTGCTCTACGAACTCGTCCAGCCGTTTCTTCGATTTTTTCAATTTATCCAGGGAGCACCGGACAGTTGCGAGCACTTTCGCAGCCAAACCGGTAACCCCTGCCAATCCTAAAGCCAGGGTGGAAACCCCGGCGTGCAGACCGCTCAAAAGAGGAATGAATTTCACCGCCGCTGCGGCAACTACAGGAGATGCGAGCACGATCAACGCGAACAAACCGACGAAATACGGCGACTGCAACTGAAACTTGAAACCATCAAACAAGAGGCGAGCCCGCGTGACCTCGCCCAGCAGTGACGATGAGACATCCTGGAAACTGGCAGCCTCCTCGCCCAGGCGCGTAATACCCAGTTCATCCGCAGCAGCCCTGAATTCGGCCTTGGTGTCCCTGACGACTGGATCGGACTGCGAATCAGTGAAGACGGACACCACCGCCTGCGCATAAAGATCACCGGAAAACTTCAGGGAAGCACGCGCAGACGCCAGTGCTTTCTCAGCCTCTCTAAGACGCTCGGACGCTTTGCGCTGTTCAAGCCTCTGATCGACCAGCTCTTTTGCCGCTTCGAGTGTCAGGCCCCTTGCGGTCGCCAGACCATCCAGCAGTGCGTGGGGATCATCCTGGTTCCTGAGGCCATACCAACGATCCAGTTCCGAGAAAAGATGCTCGACCAAACTGGCCCACAAATTGGTCTCGGCATAGTGCCAAGCGTTGAAACGGACTTGCACCACATCACGATGAAAGTCCGCCGAGCCAGCTTCCGGCGCCCCCTTGACGGGAAGCTTGTTCAAGGTAAGACGCTCGATATGCTCGTAGACCAACCTCATGAAAAACGACTTGCCGCTCCCCCAGTCGCCAAACAAGCCGATCGCCAACGGCGGTGTAAAGGCCTTCGCTACCGCCATACGGGCAAATGATCGGGCTTCGTCTGCAACGCCCAATCGATCATCCAGGCCCGCAGCCCAGGGGTCGTCATTGTGTGCGGTGACAACAGGAACAGCACCAGGCCGTCCACCAGCACTCTCCTTGTCTTGGATCTGCGGGTATGAGAGGCCACTGAGCACATTATTGGTAATGACACTGCTGAGAGGGATGAGGTCCTCCTCGCCTGTCAGCCCGTCGCTTTGGTCCATATTTGACGATTCCCTGTTCGGCTGTCGGATCATTTCCGAGAGAAATATGGCCATTTAATATCATTCAGACCTGAAGGTGACAATCATTAATGCCCTTCAACGCCCGGCAAACCGCAACCGCGACAACATCCTCAGGTCCCCATCCTTGTAGTACGCGTCGCTCCAACTGTCATCCGGCGCCAACGGCTGCACCTGCTTGAGCGCCAGCTTCTTCGCGTAGTAGCGAAAGCGGTAATGCTCGTAGAACCGCAGAATCTCCAGGCCGTAGCGGTCCGCCAGGTCGACATCGCCACGAATCACCAGGAAGTTCTCGTCGTTGTCCTCACTGGCGCCAACGCTGAGATTGTGGCTGCCACTGATGATGGTCGGCGCATCCGTAGTGAAGTCGGTGACGATGGCCTTGGTGTGCACCAGCAAACGTCCCTTCTGCCCGTTGAGGCCCTCCTTGATCCAGCCTTCCAGGCCGGTATTGAGCAGCGCCGTGGCGACGAAGTCGTCAGTGCGGTCGGCGTGGATCCCGGAGATGCTGCTGGCGGTGTTCTGCAGGCCGAAGCGCAGCACGCTGTCATGCGGCTGGCCGAGCAAGGCATCGAGGATCGGCTGGGGCAAGGCGAAGGCCGTGGCGAACAGCACGTCCTTCTGCGCCGCGCTGATGATCTGTACGAATTCCTTGAGATCGCCGCGGCCACTGCGCGGGGAAAAGCCGGCGAACAGGGGCTGGCCCGGGTCCATGGGATTGTTTCGGGTGATCCACTTGCGAGTGGCCGCCACGTCCGCCGGAGCGGCCCAGACCTGCTCGAAGACCTGGGTGTATTCGATCGCCAGGCGGCTGTCGTCGAGCACATGGATCACGTTGGCCTGGCGGTACACGCCATTGGCGGTGAAGTTGGTGCTGCCGCACAGCACCGCCGCGGGCTGGTACTCGCCGGCGGCGTCACGCTGGCTGAGGACGATGAACTTGTCGTGGAAGATCTTGCTGGTGACCCGACCGCGCTTGCTCTGGGCCGGGATCGCCGCCAGGCTCTGCTCGTTCAGCGCGGTGTCCTCGTCACCCACCTTGGCGTGATACAGCACGCGGATGCGCGCCCCACGCTCATTGGCCGCGTTCACCGCCTTGACGATCACCGGCAACTGGTACTCGTAGATGGCGATGTCCAGGCCCCACTGCACGTCTTTGGCGCGGGCGATGAAGCCGAGCAATTGTTCCAGCAGGCCGTTTTCCAGCCACGATCGGGCGGCGTCCGGCCATTGTTCGATCGGCAGGTCTTTCTGCACGGTGAGCTGCTTGTTCAGCTCGGGAAACTTGCGCTCGAAGCCCTGGCTCGCCGCCACCGCACGATTGAAGATCACCCGCTGGTTCTTCGGCAGGCCGTTGTCGGTGGTCACCGTCACGGCCAGCGACTCGCCCAGTTGCGGCGCATCGGCCGTGCCATAGACCAGGTGCACCCGGTAGTTGCAGGTGGTACCGGGTTCGACGTTGTAGTCGGCCCAACGGAATTTCTGCAACGGCGCCACGTCGCTGGGGGTGGCGTGATACTGGGGGAAGGTGTGCTCCTTGCCGGGAAAGGTCAGGCTGTTGAACAGGAACAGCCAGGGCTTGGTCCCCACCTGGCGCTCGATGGCAAAGCCGAGCAGACCCTTGCGGCGTGATTCGGCCAGGTCGAAGGCCAGCAGCACCCCGCTGGTGCCCGCATACGCCTTGACCCGGAAATCGTCCTGGGCGTTGCTTTGAAGTACGCGCATGCATCACATCCTTGAGAAATGGCTGGAACGGACAAGGCTAGGACAGTACGTCTACCGGCGCCTCAAATGAAACACACAGCACTCAGACACAAGCATCAGGCCGCGTAGGACTCTACCCTGATCGGTGATCCGCGGCGAGCTGACACCCTCCGTTGTTTTCCAACCGAACCAGAAAGGACATTTCATGGAATCCCCCTTGCACCCCGGCGTGGCTCCGGCCCTGAGCTTCAATGGCGGCTTCGTCGACACCCTCGGTTTTCTCGCCTTGCAGGGCCTGTTCACCGCCCATGTCACCGGTAACTTCGTGACCCTGGGGGTCAGCATCGTCAACGGCGCCTCCGGTGCACTGTCCAAGCTGATCGCGCTACCGGTCTTCGTGCTGGTGGTGGGCTTGACGCACCTGGCCGCCGTGGCGATTCACCGCCGTGGCCTGGTACCGTTGCGCCTGTTGCTGGTGGTGCACACGCTGATGCTCGCCGCCTTTGCCGGGTTGGCGATCTGGTGGGGGCCCTTCACCGACAGCGACAGCACCACCGCGCTGATCACCGGCATGACCGGGGTGGCCGCCATGGCGATCCAGAATGCGATTTCGCGCCAGCATCTCAAGGGCGCACCGCCCACCACCCTGATGACCGGCAACGTCACCCAGTTCGCCATCGATGTCTTCGCCCTGTGGGGCGAGCGCGACCCGGCGCAACGGGCAACGATTCGCCAGCGCCTGAAACCGATCTGCACTACCCTGCTGGCCTTTGCCACCGGGTGCATCAGCGCAGCCCTGCTCTATATGGCGACAGGACTGTGGGGCCTGCTGGTGCCAGTGGTCATCGCCATCGGGGTATGCCTGAATACTCATCGCAAGGACCAGATACGCCCGTGAACAGGCGTCCGGTGACGGCCCGTCCTAACGGACGGGTACGTCAGCTTCACCCTGATCCGGCACCCTACCCAGCGCCCAGACCACAAAACAACCCGACGCCAGCGCCACTGTCACGGAAAGCAGCATCAACGAATAAACCGCATGGGTACCTCCTTGCAAAAAAAAGAGAGAAATACCGACAAGGGGCAGGACAGACTGATTGAACATCACCATGAGTGAAGAGGCACTGGCAAACCTATGCGCAGGAATCAGTTCGATTCTGATCATTCGACTTATGTTTCCACACATGACCTTTCCGAATATGCTCATGGCATAACATGAGACAAACACCGCAAACGATTCAGAAAAGACAATCAGAAAAAATGAAGGCACCACCACAAAAAACAGCCCCATCAGAAAAAGACAAGGACGCTTCAGTTTTACTCGTGCAACACCATAGGCATAAGTCCCCAGAACCCCAAAAATCCCCGCCACGACATCAATCAGGCCGAAGTATTTCACCGGCAAGCTCATGTTCAACTCTACAAGCGCCGCCCCTGACGACTCGACCAAACCATCAAACATATTATTAGCCATTGCGAGGACCGTAATGCCCATGAGGACAGGTACCGAAAAAATCAAGCTCAAGGAGGAAACACTTGGCCGGTTCCGAATCGAACTCGCAACCTTCCCCCTCTCTATTCCCGCCTCACCCCATCTCATCCGGGAAAAATACCCGGCATTAAGTAAATAAAATGTACAGGGAATGACAAGTAGATACTTGTAGCCAAAATCTATCAGCAGCATGCCAACGACCGGCCCGACAATCATCCCCAAGAAGTCCACTCTGGAAATCAGGTTGACGTGATGTTCCCTGGCTCGGCTCAGCGTCGCTACGAGTTTTTCATACGCAATCAACGTCTGCGAATTGCCGATGGAAATCAGGCTGCCTACCACGCCGAAACTGACAGCGATGAATAGAGGATCCGCGGTATCGTAAAACATTAGAAACAGGCACCCGGCGGTCTTGATGCCGTCCGACAGGATTGACAACGGCTTGATCCCGATAGTATCGATACATCGGCCAATCAAGGGGATGAGCACCAGTCTTGGCAACCACCATACGGCATATGACAGCCCGGAATACTCTATGCTTCCCGTCAGCATATAGACGACCACCGGCGTCATGAAGGTCATCACCCCATCCGCTGTCAGCACGAGGAGCAAAAAACAAAATAACCGCGCGCTCATCCTTGCGGCTCATCGAGAGTTTTCTCCCTCAAGACCACCTTCACGTATTGCCCCGCAAATTCATCATAAATGACAACAGACTTCGGCGTGGAATAGACTGTAGGATGCTTAACGATCTCCCTTTGCTTGGCGACAACAGCCATATAAAAATCATCATCTGCCAACACTGTATTTACCTGGCAACCCACATAATCGGTATTAGTCAAAGGCCAGTCTATGACATCATGCCCAGGAAGATAGAGCCCCGCCTCATCGACATACAGCACCGGGCGATTGACCGTAACCACATTTTCCATATTGAAAAAAGCATGGGCAACCCCACACGGAATCACCAGTTCATCCCATGGAGATGGATTAAACAAAACTTCATCTTCGACAAATTTTGTTGCTGATCCCTCCCGCATATCAACAAGCTTGAGCGTTATCGATTTTGAGGAATCCCCCAGGAATACCAGATGGTCTTCCTGGCCAAGGTGTAACCCGTAAGAATCGAAATCATAGTGCTTCGCTCCATGCTCCACGAGATACATGGGGGCTCGCCGCGTCAAAGGGACGATGCCACTTTCATCGCCTGTCACCATATGAGGAAGACGTCTGAAAAAGACACCGTCTATCTTTGTTAAGCCTGGCGCGGAGATATCTTTCAGTGAAGATTTCTCCCTTAATCTCAATGTAACTGCCTCGCCACTCTCCACAATAAAATCTCGCGTTTCGGCGTGCTGATACTCATAGCCTCCGAGATTATTCTCCTGAAGTTCTCCCAGTCGATGACAAACGAGATCAGATGCTTCTTCCGTCATGGCAAGAAAACCTGGCACGTCCTGCGGTGCGACCTCTTCCGGAATATTTATTATATCGTTCTCGGGAGACCACGACATTTCCTTCTCACAAAGCGCCTTCAGGCTCGGCAAGAACAAGTCATACGCATTCAGAGTAAATACATTTTCGAGCCCCTGAAATGTATGCGCCACGCCTGGAGGGATGATCAATGTCCTTTCAGTAGCAGGAGAAAAGCAAAATTCGACACCAATCCTGAACGTTGGAGAATCCTTCCGGCAATCAATGAATCTTGCATATACAATCTGATTGGCGTCCCCCAGGAACGTCAAGACATCCTGCTGGCCCAAATGAATCCCGTATTGCCCATATCTGAACTTTTCCGC
>NZ_AQOH01000334.1 GCF_000364705.1 Pseudomonas fuscovaginae SE-1
AAACAATATTAACGGGATACGTAGTGGGGAAAGGTATGACAAATGAGTCCTCCTGCCCATTGCTTATTCTCCAACGAGCTATCCAGCGCAGTCCGTCTATTTCCGTCTCATAACTAGAAGCATCTGTAATTTTCCTCATATCCTCGCCCCATGAAAAATGGCAGTCAACACGACTGCCATTCCCCTCTAGACAGCTACGACTTCCACATCATAACCAGCCTGCCTGGCGCTACTTAGCAAGCTTCCGAGACTGCTCGTATCGAGACGACCATATTTATCATCTGCCGGCGCACTCTTGATACCAGCAAGGTAGGCGAGTTTATCAAACGCTGCAGATGCTGACTTTTTAGTCTGAAGGACCAATTCGGTAAAACTGTTACCTTCTACCTCCATGTCAGCGCCGCCCGCAGCTACCGGCGGGTGCCTGTACAGCATTGCAATTTCAGAGAGCTTACTCATAAACACCTCCAGGCTCATCAAACCAAGTTAATTTGCCGTCTGGTGAGCTTAAAAATATCGCCACCTGAACAACGGCAATCAAACAATTAGCAGACGACCAATTGCAGCGCAAGACAGCATTTTCACGAGAAGGTATCGAAGACACCTCAAAAATCACAAAAAAACAGACCCTAGCCAACAACGACAGAAAAAAGCGTCAGTAGTGACTGACAAAGTCACCTCGACCGTTGTTACCAAAGACCATATTTACAAACAGATAAACTTGCAAAAAAGTGCACTCACCCTCAACGAGCGACCATAGCTTCGACTGAAGATGTAGGACTATTCTTTCCAATAATCAAAAAAACCAAACACGACCCATTTTGAAACAGAATATGTATCCTGCTCTCAAAAGTTCTGCACCGACTATCTGCGCTTGTAACTCTTGCTCCCCCCAGGCGTCAGGCAGTAGACACCGCCTCGGGGGCCGGTGCAGTAGCTGCCACTGCCGCACTGGCAGCCTTCGGCGCTTTGCAGGCGTTGTTGGGGGCGCGCCAGGCTGGCAGCGTCACGCACGCCGAGCATGGCGGAGCAGTTCTTTTTCGAGGCGCTGATAGAACCGTCATTGCACAGGAAAGTCTCGCCATCACACCCGGCGATGCCACCCTTGCTGCCGGAACAGGGTGTGTTGGCGGCCAATGCCACACCACTGCCAACCAGCAGCGCCGCCAGGACGAAAGGCTGCAACAGGGAAAGGAATGAACGATTCATCGGGCGCATCCTTGCTGTAAAAAAGATGGCCCCATGATATCAATTCGCCTTGAACCTGTACCCTCACGGATAAGCGGTCTACAGCCTCAACCCGGCATGCACTGGAAGTCGCCGGTAGTGGCCACTTCCTTGCCATGGGAATCCAGCAGGCGCGCGCTGACTTCCTGGCCCAGGCTCGACTCCACCAGCTTGTAGTGTTCACCGGCCTTGAACTGTTTATAGGAAACCTGCCCAGAGCAATCTTCCTGGTTGCCGTCCCCGACCGGAATTTCCACCAGCATCACATCCAGTTTGTGCGCCCCCGGCGTCACTTCGAAAAAGCGCCCGTCGTCGATCGAATGGCCATCGACCTTTTCCGCCAACAGGTCATTCGGGGCTTCTTCCTGCAAGCCGATCCAGGCCTCGCTCGGATCGGCCTTGGGCAGCGGACCGGCACAGGCGGAGAGCAGGAAGGCCAGGCCAAGAGTCGGGATCAGCAGCAATGGTTTGAATGTCATGCAGAGTTACCTCGAAGATGAAATAGCGGTCAGATGCAGGAGAACGGATGGGACTCGGCTACCTGCCGGCCATGGTCGTTGACCAGGATCGCCCCGACGTCAGTGCCCGACCCCGACTCCACCAGGTGGTACTGCCTGCCGGCCTTGAACTGGTCGTACTCGACATGCCCGCTGCATTCAGGCTGGTCGAGGTTGCCGTTGGCCCCCTGGATCAGCGTGATCTCCAGGTTGTGCCTGCCGGGCGCCACTTCGAAATAACGGCCGTCATCCACGCGCTTGCCATCCACACGCTCGGCCATCAGGTTGTCGCTCGACTGGCCCTGCAGGCCGATCCAGGCCTGGCTCGGATCAGCCTTGGGCATCGGGCCGGCACAGGCCGAGAGCAGGCAAGCCAGGCCCAGGGCCGGGATCAACAGCAGCGGTTTCAGGTTCATCGTATGAATTCCTCTCACATTCATCTGGGATTTCGGCAGACGGGATCACCGTCGAATCGGCGCCAAGAGTGTCGAGCCAGAGCCTTTAAGACAAATGAATGGAAATGAAGGGAATTTCAGTTCTTATCTAAAAGATCCTTCATGTTGGTGAAAGCCAAACGTTAGGTTCCAGCGGCAAGACTGCCGGGGTTTGCAATTCCACGCTCCGGAGGTTCAAGGCATGCTCGGGCTGGTAAAGACCGCACTGCTCAAGCCGTACACGTTCATCGTGTTGGCGATTTTCATCTGCATCATCGGGCCGCTGGCGGCCCTGCGCACCCCCACCGACGTGTTTCCCGATATCGGCATCCCGGTGGTCGCGGTGGTCTGGCAATACAACGGCCTGTCGCCCGACGACATGGCCGGCCGGGTGATCTACACCTACGAGCGCTCGCTGAGCACCACGGTCAACGACATCGAACACATCGAGTCGCAATCGTTGCCCGGCATGGGCATCGTCAAGATCTTCTTCCAGCCGGGCGTCGACATCCGCACCGCCAACGCCCAGGTCACGGCGGTGTCACAGACCGTGCTGAAACAGATGCCGCCCGGCATCACTCCGCCACTGATCCTCAACTACAACGCCTCGACGGTACCGATCCTGCAGATGGCGTTCTCCAGTCCGACCCTGTCGGAAGCCAAGATCCGCGACCTGGTGCAGAACAACATCCGCCTGCCGCTGACCTCGGTGCCCGGGCTGGCATTGCCCACCCCCATGGGCGGCAAGCAACGCCAGATCACCCTCGACCTCGATCCCCAGGCGCTGGCCGCCAAGGGCCTGTCGGCGCAGGACGTGGGCAATGCCCTGGCGGCGCAGAACCAGATCATCCCGGTGGGGACCGCCAAGCTCGGCCCCTACGAATACACCGTGCTGCTCAACAACAGCCCGAAGGTGATCGATGAACTCAACGACCTGCCGATCAAGACCGTCGACGGTGCGCTGATCACCATCGGCCAGGTGGCCCACGTGCGTGACGGCTCGCCGCCGCAGACCAACATCGTGCGGGTTGACGGCCGGCGTGCGGTGCTGATGCCGGCGATGAAGAACGGCAATATCTCCACCCTGTCGATCGTCGATGGCATCCGCAGCATGCTGCCGCTGATCAACGAGACCCTGCCGCCAGAGCTCAAGACCTCGCTGCTGGGCGATGCCTCGGTGTTCGTCAAGGAGTCGGTGGGCAGCGTGGCCCGTGAAGGCATCATTGCCGCCCTGCTGACCAGCGCGATGATCCTGCTGTTCCTCGGCAGTTGGCGCTCGACCCTGATCATCGCCGCGTCGATCCCGCTGGCGGTGCTCTCGGCCATTGCCCTGCTGGCAGCCACCGGCCAGACCCTCAACGTCATGACCCTCGGCGGCCTGGCGCTGGCAGTGGGGATCCTGGTGGACGATGCGACGGTGACCATCGAGAACATCAACTGGCACCTGGAACAGGGCAAGGCGGTGAAGACGGCGATTCTCGACGGGGCGAAGCAGATCGTCGGCCCGGCCTTCGTCTCGCTGCTGTGCATCTGCATCGTGTTCGTGCCGATGTTCATGCTGCAAGGCATCGCCGGCTACCTGTTCCGGCCGATGGCCCTGGCGGTGATCTTCGCCATGGCCAGCTCGTTCATCCTCTCGCGGACCCTGGTGCCGACCCTGGCGATGTTCCTGCTCAAGCCGCACGTTCTCGAAGGCGGTGCCGGGCACCATCCCGAAGACGACTTCATCAACCACCACGAGGGCGACCAGCACGGCCGCCAACGCAATGCGCTGCTGCAGGGGCTGCTGAACTTCCAGCAAGGCTTCGAGCGCGGTTTCTCTGCGGTACGCGACACCTACCACGGCCTGCTGACCGTCGCCCTGGGTTGCCGTCGACGCTTCCTGCTCGGTTTCCTCGGCTGCGTGCTGGCGTCCTTCGCCCTGCTGCCCAGCCTGGGCGAGGACTTCTTCCCGGCCACCGACGCCGGCGCCCTGGCAATGCATGTGCGCCTGCCACTGGGCTCGCGGATCGAGGAAAGCGCCGCGGCCTTCGACCGTATCGAGGCACGCATTCGCGAGATCATTCCGCCCGAGGAGTTGAACAACATCGTCGACAACATCGGCATCCCGCTGAGCGGCATCGACATGGCCTACAGCGCCAGCGGCACCATCGGTCCGCAGGACGGCGATATCCAGGTCACGCTCAAGCCCGGCCACAAACCGACCGCCGACTACGTGAAGCAACTGCGCAACGCCCTGCCGGAAAGTTTCCCCGGCAGCCAGTTCGCCTTCCTGCCGGCGGATATCAGCAGCCAGATTCTCAACTTCGGAGCCCCGGCGCCGCTGGACGTGAAGATCTCCGGGCGCAACGCCGAGGAGAACCGCAAGTTCGCCGTGGAGCTGCAGCGTCGCCTGCAGCACGTGCCGGGCATCGCCGACCTGCGCATCCAGCAGTCCGAGGGCTATCCGTCGCTGCAGGTGAACGTCGATCGCATGCGGGCCAAGGGCCTGGGCATCACCGAGCGTGACGTCACCAACAGCATGGTCGCCTCGCTGGCCGGCAGCTCGCAGGTGGCCCCGACCTTCTGGCTCAACCCGGCCAACGGCGTGTCCTACGGCGTGGTCGCGGCGACCCCGCAATATCGCCTGGACAGCCTGCCCGCGCTGGAAGCCCTGCCGGTGACCGGCAGCAACGGCCAGTCGCAGATTCTCGGCGGCCTGGCGACCATCAACCGGGTGCCGAGCTCGGCGGTGGTGACCCACTACAACATTGAGCCGACCCTGGACCTCTACGCCAACGTCCAGGGCCGCGACCTCGGCGCGGTGGCCCATGACGTGCAGAAGGTCCTCGACGATGCCGCGTCGCTGCGGCCCAAGGGCGCGGTGGTCAGCCTGCATGGCCAGATCGATGCGCTGCATGAAGCCTTCAGCGGCCTGAGCTTCGGCCTGCTCGGCGCGGTAGTGCTGATCTACCTGCTGATCGTGGTCAACTTCCAGTCCTGGATCGACCCGTTCGTGATCATCACCGCCCTGCCCGCGGCCCTGGCCGGGATCGTCTGGATGCTGTTCCTCAGCGGTACCTCGCTGTCGGTACCGGCCCTGACCGGCGCCATCCTGTGCATGGGCGTGGCCACCGCCAACTCGATCCTGGTGGTGAGCTTCTGCCGCGAACGCCTGGCCGAACACGGCGATGCCCTCAAGGCCGCCCTGGAGGCCGGCTATACCCGCTTCCGCCCGGTCTGCATGACCGCCCTGGCGATGATCATCGGCATGTTGCCGCTGGCCCTCTCCCAGGAACAGAACGCCCCCCTCGGACGCGCCGTGATCGGCGGTCTGATCCTGGCGACCACTGCCACCCTGCTGTTCGTCCCCGTGGTGTTCAGCCTGGTGCATGGTCGTCAACAACCCACTCGCGCCGTAGCTGGAGAACTGACTCATGACTGATCGCAAACCCTCGGGCAAACGCCTGCTCTACATGGGCGTCGGCGGCCTGACCCTGGCAGCGCTGCTGGTGGCCAACGGGATTGCCGCGCGAACCCGCCACGAACGCGACGTCACCGCCTGGACCGAAGCCGCCGCGGTGCCGATGGTCAGCGTGTTCCAACCGACGCGGAACGCCGCCGGCGACACCCTGCGCCTGCCCGCTCGCCTCGAAGCCTGGAGCAAGGCACCGATCCATGCGCGGGTCAGTGGCTACCTCAAGGACTGGAAAAGCGATATCGGCAGCCAGGTCCAGGCCGGCCAGGTGCTGGCCCGGATCGACAGCCCGGACCTCGACCAGCAGGTCGCCCAGGCCCACGCCCACATGCTGCAGGAACAGGCCAACGCACGCCTGGCGCAGACTACGGCGACCCGCTGGAGGAACCTGGTGAACACCCACTCGGTGTCGCAGCAGGAGGCCGATGAAAAGAGCTCCAACGCGGCGGCGGCGCAAGCCAGTGCCCAGGCGGCCGAGGCCGACTACGCGCGGCTGTCGGCGCTGGAAGCCTACAAGACCATCCGTGCGCCGTTCAGCGGCACCATCACCGCCCGCAATACCGACATCGGCCAGTTGGTCAAGGCCGACAGTGACAGCGATCCGGAGCTGTTCGATATCGCCGATACCCGTCAACTGCGGCTCTATGTGCCGGTCCCGCAGAACTACGCCAGCGTCATCCGTCCGGGCCTGCAGGTACAGTTGAGCGTACCGGAACACCCCGGCAAGACCTTCAGCGCGCGTCTGGTGGGCAACTCCACCGCGGTCGACGCACGCTCCGGCACCCTGCTGGCGCAGTTCGTCGCCGACAACCCGGACAACGCGCTGCTGCCCGGCGACTACGCCGAAGCGACGATCCCGGTACCGGCCGATACCCATGGTGTGAGCATTCCCGCCAGCGCGCTGATCTTCCGGGCCAAGGGTACCCAGGTGGCGGTGCTGGACGCGCAGAAACATGTACACCTGCGTGATATCCATATCGGGCTGGACCTGGGTGAACGCCTGGTCATCGACCAGGGTCTGAAGCCTGCCGACACCGTGATCGACAATCCGCCGGACGCCCTGCGCGAAGGTGACCTGGTGAAACTCGCCGATGCCGGAGAACAGCATGCCCGCAAAGCTTAAACTCGCTGCCTGCCTGCTCCTGGTCGCCGGGCTGCAGGGCTGCTCGCTGGCCCCGACCTACAAGGTCCCGCAGATCGACCTGCCGGCCCGGTATCGCGAACAGACCAGCGATGGCCCCTGGCATCTGGCCAATCCGGGTAGCGCGTTGTCCTCTCAGTGGTGGCTGCTGTTCCAGGACGAGCACCTGAACGACCTGCAGCAACGCCTGCTCAAGGCCAACCCGGATCTCGCCGCGGCCCTGGCCCACTATGACGGTGCCCAGGCCTACGCCAGCCAACTGCATGCCGGGCTGTTCCCGCAGATCACCGCCAGCGCGCAGCCCGAACGCCAGCGCCAATCGGACAACCGCCCGCTGCGCGGCAGCACCCAGCCTTCGGTGTACAACAGCAACACCGCCGCTTTCGCGCTGAACTTCGACCTCGACCTGTGGGGCCGCATCCGCAACCAGGTCGCGGCCGGCGACGCCCAGGCCCAGGCCTCGGGCGACGACCTGGCGGTGGCCCGGCTGAGCCTGCAACAGCAACTGGCAAGCCTGTACATCCAGCTCAACGGCCTGGATGCCCAGAGCAGGATCCTCTCCAGCTCGCTGGACGACTACAGCCAGGCGCTGCAACTGACCCGCGACCGCTACGAAGGCAAGATCGCCTCGGAACTCGACCTGACCCGTGCCCAGAGCCAGTTGGCCGAAGCCGAAGCGCAACTGGACGAAGTGCGTGGCCAACGCAACCTCGCCGAACATGCGATCGCCGAACTGATGGGTGAACCGGCGAGCGACTTCCAGCTGGCGCCGACGCCCCAGATCCTGTCGATCCCGCAGGTACCAGGCGCCTTGCCGAGCAACCTGCTGCAACGCCGGGCGGACATCGCTGCTGCCGAACGGCGGGTATTTGCCGCCAATGCCGGGATCGGCGTGGCCAAGGCCGCGTGGTACCCCGACTTCAGCCTGACCGGCCTGATCGGCGGCCAGACCCAGGGCGTCGGCAACCTGCTGTCGGCGGGTAATCGCTACTGGGCGCTGGGGCCGCTGGTCAACCTGCCGATCTTCGATGGCGGCCGCATCAGCGCCCAGGAGAAACAGGCCAAGGCCGAGTTCGAGGAAGCTTCTGCCCAATACCGCAGTCACGTGTTGCGGGCGGTGCGGGAGGTCGAGGACAACCTGGCGCAACTGCGTGACCTGCAACAGGAGGCCCGTGATGAACAGGCTGCGGTCAATGCCGCCCAGCACACCCAGACCCTGGCGATGAACAGCTACCAGGCCGGGGCGGTGAACTATCTGGACGTGGTCACGGCACAAACCGCCGCCCTGCAGGCGCAACGACAGTTGCAGGCGCTGCAGACCCGGCAGTTGCAGGCCAGTGTCGGCTTGATGGTCGCGTTGGGTGGAGGGTGGCGCACCCAGAGCTGATACCAGCGGCGACTTTCTGCTGGCAGCCCCATGATGTGGCGAGCGGGCTTGCCCGCGCTGGGCTGCGTAGCAGCCCTAAAGTCAGCCACCTCGTTCTATCAGTCATTACGAGTCGCTGGTTTTGGGCTGCTTTGCAGCCCAGCGCGGGCAAGCCCGCTCGCCACAGGGGTCAGGGGGCTGGGGTCAGGGCGCCCTTGGCCACCGCCTCGGAAGCCGCCAGCATCGCCCTCAGCAGCACCGCACAGCCTGCCGCCAGGTCCTTGGGATCGGCGTTTTCGATTTCGTTGTGGCTGATGCCGCCTTCGCAGGGCACGAAGATCATCCCGGCCGGGCCCAGTTCGGCGAGGAAGATCGCGTCATGCCCCGCGCCGCTGACGATGTCCATGTGGGACAGGCCCAACCCCGCCGCCGCGTCACGTACCGCCTCGACGCAACCCTGGTCGAAGTACAGCGGCGGAAAGTCCGCAGTCGGGGTCAGCTCGAAACTCAGGCCGTGTTCTTCGCAAGTGTTGTCGATCACCTGCTTCACTTCGGCGATCATCGAATCCAGGCGCGCAGGCTCCAGGTGCCGGAAGTCCAGGGTCATGCGCACCTCGCCAGGGATCACGTTGCGCGACCCCGGATAGGCCTGCAGGCAACCGACCGTGCCGCAGGCATGCGGCTGGTGACCAAGCGCCGCACGGTTGACCGCCGCCACCACCGCCGCTGCGCCGACCAGGGCGTCCTTGCGCAGGTGCATCGGCGTCGGGCCGGCATGGGCCTCGACGCCCTTGAGCTTGAGGTCGAACCACTTCTGCCCCAGTGCCCCGAGCACGACGCCTATGGTCTTGCGCTCGTCCTCGAGGATCGGCCCCTGTTCGATGTGCGCCTCGAAATAGGCACCCACCGCATGACCGCTCACCGGGCGCGGGCCGGCGTAGCCGATGGCATTGAGTGCCTGACCGACGGTAATGCCCTCGACATCGGTCTTGGCCAGGGTTTCCTCCAGGGTGAATTTTTCCGCGAACACGCCAGAGCCCATCATGCAGGGTGGAAAACGCGAGCCCTCTTCGTTGGTCCAGACCACCACTTCCAGCGGCGCCTCGGTTTCGATACCCAGGTCATTGAGGGTACGCAGCACTTCGACGCCGGCCAGCACGCCGAAACAGCCATCGAACTTGCCGCCCGTGGGTTGGGTGTCGATATGGCTGCCGGTCATCACCGGCGGCAAGTCGGGATTGCGGCCGGGACGGCGGGCGAAGATGTTGCCGATGGCGTCGATGCTCACGCTGCAACCGGCCTCCTCGCACCAGCGTACGAAGGTGTCGCGGGCCTGGCGGTCAAGGTCGGTCAGGGCCAGGCGACAGACGCCGCCCTTGACCGTGGCCCCCAACCGGGCCAATTCCATGAGCGACTGCCATAGCCGCTCGCTGTTGACGTGCTGATGGTCGGACTGCAGAACGTTGCTCACTGCGTTCATGATGATCTCCTCAGTCAGTTCCTTGTTGTTCGCTCAGGTCGCCATGACCCATATGACCATGTACTGCCCTGGTGCCGAGGGGGCTTGCCCCCGCTCGACCGCAAAGCGGTCGCAAAACCCGCACAGACGCTCGGCCTGACACAGCGCGGCCACTGCCCCCTCATACCGAAGGCTTGGCCGCCACCACCGTCTTGCCACTGCCCAGCCGGCACAATCCGTAATACAGCACGCCCCCCAGCGCCGAGCCGGTGAACCAGCCATAGTCGTAGAACCAGCTGAAAGCGCTGCTGCCCAAGGACATCAGGGTCAGCACCACCGGCAGGCCGAAGGCGATGAAGCCGTTCCAGTTCCAGGCCGGGTACACGTCGTCGCGGTAGAGCCCGGCCAGGTCCAGGCGCTGCTGGCGGATCACGAAGTAGTCCACCACCATGATCCCGGCGATCGGTCCGAGCAGGCTGGAGTAACCCAGCAACCAGTTGGAATACACGGTCTCCAGGCTCACGTCCGAGACCAGCCAGCCGAGCTTCTTCAGCAACTCATGGCCCATCAGCAACAGCCCCACTACACCGGTCAGCAGCACGGCGGTGGTGCGATCGATCAGCTTGGGCGCGATGTTCTGGAAGTCGTTGGTCGGCGAGACGATGTTCGCCGCGGTGTTGGTCGACAGCGTGGCGATGATGATCAGCGCCATGGCAATGGCGACCCACACCGGGCTCTGGATATGCCCGATCAGGCTGACCGGGTCGGACACGGTCTGCCCCACCAGCGACGCCGAGGCGGCGGTCATCACCACGCCGAGGGCGGCGAACAGGAACATGGTCAGCGGCAGGCCGAAGATCTGCCCGAGAATCTGGTCCTTCTGGCTGCGGGCGTAACGGCTGAAGTCGGGAATGTTCAGCGACAAGGTGGCCCAGAACCCGACCATCGCCGTCAGCCCGGCGAAGAAGTAGCCGTAGACACTCGCCCCTTCAGGTCGCTTGGGCGGCTGGGCCAGCAGTTCAGTCAGCGAGATGTGTGGCAAGGCCCAGGTCAGCAGACCCAGGCCAACCAGCACCAGCAACGGCGCCGAGAGGGTTTCCAGGCGCTTGATCGACTCCGCCCCGCGCAGCACCACCCACAGGTTCAGCGACCAGAAGAGCAGGAAACCGATCACCTCGCCGGTGCCGCCGAGGGCCTTCCAGCCGGAGAAGATCGAACCGAGGAACAGGTGGATCGCCAGTCCGCCGAACAACGTCTGGATACCGAACCAGCCACAGGCCACCAGGGCCCGGATCAGGCACGGCACGTTGGAGCCGAGGATGCCGAAGGACGGTCGCAGCAGCACCGGGAACGGGATGCCGTACTTGGTGCCGGCGAAGGCGTTGAGGGTCAGCGGGATCAGCACCACGATGTTGGCCAGCAGGATCGCCAGCAGCGCCTCGCCCACCGTCAAGCCGAAATAGGCGGTGAGCACGCCACCGAGGGTGTAGGTCGGCACGCAAATGGACATGCCGACCCACAGCGCAGTGATGTGCCACTTGTTCCAGGTACGCTCCTGGACCCGGGTCGGCGCGATATCGTGGTTGTAACGGGGACTGTCGAGGACATCGTTGCCGGCTTGCAGCTCGTACAAGCCATCACGCTCGGTCACTTGCGATCTGTTCTGTTGCATTGGCCGCTCCACTGTTGTTCTGATTATTCGCTCATCAGGCCGGCTGGCGGACAGCACCACGCACCGGAAGATGGCCGGAGGTTCTGGGCAAAACTTGCCTGCACACAACACGACATCGACGGATCTGCCAGCCGGTCCTCGACGGCACTCAACATCCGTGCCGGGTTCCACGAGAAACCGGTTCGACTGATCCGCAAAACAGTTGCAACTTGCTGACTTCAATCAGCTTTATCTATTTTTCCAGCCAGTCCTTCGGTACTTGTCCTGCCACACTCAGGCCGAATGTGGACAAGGCTGACGAAACATCAGGACTCAAACTGGTGCAGCAAACTTTTTTCAATCGATGTTCATCACTGCCCGGCAACCGCTCAAGCAGCTGATTTGCCATGTAAAATCTCGCCTAGTTTTCAATCTTGTCAAGCGCGTCAAAATGGGGAGAGGCCTCACCATTTTGGTGATTTGAGTTTTATTTCTTTAAATTTCAAATAGTTAAAATAACTATAAGCTTATAGAAAATAATCTTGCTCATTTCATGATCAGCATCTAGATTTCATTCCTGACACCGCTGACAGGATTGAAACTTCCTCTCGGCACGCTTCCCGTAAAAAAATCCAGAGCCGGCCAGAACCGGTCAAGCCTGCGAGGAATTCGGTATGTCTGTGTTGATCCGTGGTGCCACCGTGGTCACCCATGAAGAAAATTTCCCAGCCGATGTGCTCTGTGCCGAGGGCTTGATCAAAGCCATCGGACAAAAACTGGACGTTCCAGCCGGCTGCCAGGTCATCGATGGCAGCGGGCAATACCTGATGCCTGGCGGCATCGACCCCCACACCCACATGCAGTTGCCCTTCATGGGCACGGTCGCCAGCGAGGACTTCTTCAGCGGCACGGCGGCCGGCCTGGCCGGCGGCACCACCTCGATCATCGACTTCGTCATCCCCAACCCGCAGCAGTCATTGCTGGAGGCCTTTCACCAGTGGCGCGGCTGGGCCGAGAAGTCCGCCAGCGACTACGGTTTTCACGTCGCGATCACCTGGTGGAGCGAGCAGGTCCGCGAGGAAATGGCCGAGCTGGTCAAGCACCATGGCATCAACAGCTTCAAACACTTCATGGCTTACAAGAACGCGATCATGGCGGCCGATGACACCCTGGTCGCCAGCTTCGAACGTTGCCTGGAACTCGGGGCGGTCCCCACCGTGCACGCCGAGAACGGCGAGTTGGTCTATCACCTGCAACGCAAGCTGCTGGCCCAGGGCATCCACGGCCCGGAGGCCCATCCGCTGTCGCGGCCGTCGCAGGTCGAAGGTGAGGCCGCCAGCCGGGCCATCCGCATCGCCGAAACCCTGGGCACGCCGCTGTACCTGGTGCACGTCTCCACCCGCGAGGCCCTCGACGAAATCACCTACGCCCGCGCCAAGGGCCAGCCGGTGTATGGCGAAGTCCTGGCCGGGCACCTGTTGCTCGATGACAGCGTGTACCGCCATCCGGACTGGCAGACCGCCGCCGGCTACGTGATGAGCCCGCCGTTCCGTCCACGTGGGCACCAGGAGGCGCTGTGGCACGGTCTGCAGTCGGGCAACCTGCACACCACCGCGACCGACCACTGCTGCTTCTGCGCCGAGCAGAAGGCTGCCGGACGCGATGACTTCAGCAAGATTCCCAACGGCACCGCCGGCATCGAGGACCGCATGGCGGTGCTCTGGGATGAGGGTGTCAACAGCGGCCGGCTGTCGATGCAGGACTTCGTCGCCCTGACGTCGACCAACACCGCCAAGATCTTCAACCTGTTCCCCCGCAAAGGGGCAATCCGTGTCGGTGCCGATGCCGACCTGGTGCTCTGGGATCCCCAGGGCACCCGCACCATCTCGGCCAAGACCCACCACCAGCAGGTCGACTTCAACATCTTCGAAGGCAAGACCGTGCGCGGCATTCCCAGCCACACCATCAGCCAGGGCAAGTTGGTCTGGGCCGATGGCGACCTGCGCGCCGAGCGCGGAGCCGGGCGCTATGTCGAGCGGCCGGCGTATCCGGCGGTGTTCGATCTGCTGAGCAAGCGGGCCGAGGCGCAGCGGCCGGTTGCGGTCGAGCGCTGAGTGCAGCGGAGCCAGTAAAGGCCTCTTCGCGGGCAAGCCCTGCTCCTACAGATTCGTGTCGTTCACATAACCTGAATTCGACACGGACTTTGTGGGAACAGGGCTTGTCAGGGCGCCGCTACGCCGCGAACAGGGCCCGTATGGCCAACCCAAGAATAAAACCAATGCCCACAGAGGCAGCCCATAAAAACCGTGAGGCCTTCACCGTGATCAAGACCCTGAGCCACCTCCCCCGTCCCAGTGAATCCCCGGCCGCCCTCGCCGCCCATTTCAGCGACCTGGCCCCACCCCTCACCGCACGCCAGGCCCACCTGGAAGCCTCGCGTTGCCTGTACTGCTACGATGCGCCGTGCGTCAACGCCTGTCCCAGCGATATCGACATCCCGTCGTTCATCCGCAACATCCACCAGGACAACGTCCAGGGTGCCGCCCAGAAGATCCTGTCGGCCAACATCCTCGGCGGCAGTTGCGCACGGGTCTGCCCCACGGAGATTCTCTGCCAGCAGGCCTGCGTGCGGAACAACAGCCATGAGTGCGCGCCGGTGCTGATCGGCCTGCTGCAACGCTTTGCCATCGACAATGCGCACTTCAGCAGCCACCCATTCCAGCGCGCGGCCAGCACCGGCAAACGCATCGCCGTGGTCGGCGCGGGCCCCGCGGGACTGTCCTGTGCCCACCGGTTGGCCATGCACGGCCATGACGTGGTGATCTTCGAGGCCCGGGAAAAAGCCGGCGGCCTCAATGAATACGGGATCGCCAAGTACAAGCTGGTGGACGACTTCGCCCAGCACGAACTGGAGTTCCTGCTACAGATCGGCGGCATCGATATCCGTCACGGGCAGAAACTGGGCAACAACCTGACATTGAGCGAGCTGCACCAGCAGTTCGATGCGGTGTTCCTGGGCCTGGGGCTGGCCGCCAGTCGCCAGCTCGGCCTGGCCGATGAAGAGGCGCCGGGGCTGCTGGCGGCCACCGAGTACATCAGTGAACTGCGCCAGGCCGAAGACCTCAGCCAACTGCCGCTGGCCAACCGCTGCATCGTCCTCGGTGCCGGCAACACCGCCATCGACATGGCGGTGCAGATGGCCCGCCTCGGTGCCCAGGACGTCAACCTGGTGTACCGCCGGGGCCTGGAGGACATGGGCGCCACCGTCCATGAGCAGGAAATCGCCAAGGCCCACCAGGTGCGCCTGCTGACCTGGGCCCAACCGGACACGGTCCTGCTCGACGAGCGAGGCCAGGTTCGCGGCATGCGCTTCGCCCGCACCCACCTGGAAAACGGACGGCTGCAGCGCACCGGGGAAACCTTCGAACTGGCAGCCGATGCCATCTTCAAGGCCATCGGGCAGACCTTCGATGACAGCGCCCTGGACGACCCGCTGGCCCGCCAACTGCAACGCCAGGGTGATCGCCTCCTGGTTGACGAGCACCTGCGCACCAGCGTGCCCGGCGTGTACGCCGGCGGCGATTGCACCAGCCTCGGCCAGGACCTGACGGTGCAGGCCGTGCAGCACGGCAAGCTGGCCGCCGAGGCTATCCATACCCAACTCATGCTCCATGTGGAGGCTGCATAAATGGCCGATCTCTCGATTGTCTTCGCCGGTATCAAGGCCCCCAACCCGTTCTGGCTGGCCTCCGCGCCGCCTACCGACAAGGCCTACAACGTGGTCCGGGCCTTCGAGGCCGGCTGGGGTGGCGTGGTCTGGAAAACCCTGGGCGAGGATCCGGCGGCGGTCAACGTGTCTTCGCGCTACTCGGCGCACTTCGGGCCCAACCGCGAGGTCATGGGCATCAACAACATCGAACTGATCACCGACCGCTCGCTGGAGATCAACCTGCGCGAGATCACCCAGGTCAAGAAGGACTGGCCGGACCGGGCGCTGATCGTCTCGCTGATGGTGCCCTGCGAGGAGCAATCGTGGAAACGCATCCTGCCGCTGGTGGAGGCCACCGGGGCCGATGGCATCGAGCTGAACTTCGGCTGCCCGCATGGCATGCCGGAGCGTGGCATGGGGGCGGCGGTGGGCCAGGTGCCGGAGTATGTGGAAATGGTCACCCGCTGGTGCAAGACCTATTGCTCGCTGCCGGTAATCGTCAAGCTGACCCCGAACATCACCGATATCCGCCTGTCCGCCCGCGCCGCCCATCGTGGTGGCGCCGATGCGGTGTCGCTGATCAACACCATCAACTCCATCACCAGCATCGACCTGGACCGCATGGTCGCCCTGCCCATGGTCGGCAGCCAGAGCACCCACGGTGGTTACTGTGGTTCGGCGGTCAAGCCGATTGCCCTGAACATGGTCGCCGAAATCGCCCGCGACCCGCAGACCCGTGGCCTGCCGATCTGCGGCATCGGCGGAATCGGCAGT
>NZ_AQOH01000335.1 GCF_000364705.1 Pseudomonas fuscovaginae SE-1
TGGCGTGACGCCGCCGAATTCGTCGCCCTCGGTTGCGGCGCAGTACAGGTGTGCACGGCGGCGATGCTGCACGGCTTTCGGATCGTCGAGGAAATGAAGGACGGCTTGTCGCGCTGGATGGACAGCCAAGGCTACGCCAACCTGCAGGCGTTTTCCGGCAAGGCGGTGGGCAATACCACGGACTGGAAGTACCTGGACATCAACTACCAAGTGATCGCCCGGATCGACCAGGATGCCTGCATCGGCTGCGGTCGCTGTCATATCGCCTGCGAGGACACCTCGCACCAGGCCATCGCCAGTCTGCGCAAGGCCGATGGCACCCATGGCTATGAGGTGATCGAGGCGGAATGCGTGGGCTGCAACCTGTGCCAGATCACCTGCCCGGTGGAGAACTGCATCGAGATGGTGCCCCAGGCGACCGGCAAGCCGTTCCTGGACTGGAACCACGATCCGCGCAACCCCTATCGAGTGGCCTCCTGACCAGCAACCACCGCCCCGTCCCGTGGGAGCCGGCTTGCTGGCGATAGCGATCTGCCAGTCGCCCCTGCGTTGGCTGATCGTCCGCCATCGCCAGCAAGCCGGCTCCCACGGGACGGGGCGGTGTCTCGATACTTTGTAGAAATCGCAGGAATCAGGGCTCCAGCCCGATTCCTCGCAGGATCACCTGGGTCACTGTCTGCACCGCCTTCTCGAACTGCAGGTCCGACAGCGGCTGGTGTTCGTTGAGAATCGTCACCTGGTGGCTGAAGTCGGCATAGTGCTGGGTCGACGCCCAGATCATGTAGAGCAGGCTCGACGGCTCTACCGGCAGGATGCGGCCATCCTCGACCCACTGGCGAATCTTGGCCTCCTTCATCTTGGCCCAGTCGTAGAGGCTCAGGTCCAGGGTCTCACCGAGGGTCGGCGCACCGTGGATGATTTCATTGGCCCAGACCTTGGAGCCGTAGGGCCGGCTACGCGAATGATTCATCTTGGCGCGGATATAGCTGCTCAATACCACGCGCGGATCGTCGAACATCTCGAAGCACAGCGCATCCTGTTTCCAGACTTCCAGCAGGTCGAGCAGCACCGCGCTGTACAGTTCGCTCTTGGTGCTGAAGTAATAGTGCAGGTTGGAACGCGGCAGTTGCACTTCTTCGGCAATATCGGCCATGGCCGTGCCACCAAAGCCCTTCTCGGCAAAGACCTTCTCCGCTGCGAGGAGGATCTTCTCGACGTTGCTGCGGCGAATCCCACTCTTGTGATTGCCCATGTGGGCTCCCTGAAAACGACCTGTCCCAAGACTAACACCCGTTCAGGGCCCGCGGTATAGCGCGGTTGGGGGACAAACCGGGTCCTGCCATGCCAGCGGCGGGACCGGCCGTGCTCAGCAGTCGCAGCGGATGGCCGGGTGCTGTTCAACCGGCAGCCCGGCCGTCAACGCCAGCCCCTCGTCCAGCCAACCGGTGACGCCGCCGATCATCTCCTTGACCGGATACCCCAGTGTCGCCAGCTTCACCGCCGCGCGATGGACGCCGTTGCAATGGGGGCCGGCGCAATACACCACGAACAGCGTATCCCTGGCGTATTGAGCCAGGTAGTCGGCGGTCATCAGCCGATGGGGAATATTGATCGCTCCCGGCACATGCCCCTGGGCAAAGGCGGCCTCGCCACGCACATCCACCAGCAGGAAATCGACGTCGCCGCCCTGCTGGCTGGCATGCACATCGGAGCAGTCGGTTTCAAGGCTCAGGCGGTGGCTGAAATGCGCCAGGGCGACGGCCGATGAAGCGGCGGGAATACGGCGAACCAGGCTGGTCATGGAGCGAGTCCTTCTATTTCGGTGGGTGTGGAAACACTTTATCGAGGCCCGGGATAGCGCTACAGTGGCGGACAAGACACCTACTGGTAACTTTCCGCCAAATGCCCGCCTTTCCCGGTCTGGTCGCGATCCTGGTCTACGATGGCCTCTGCACCTTCGAATTCGGCATCGCCGTGGAGATCTTCGGCCTGCCGCGTCCGGAGTTCGACTTCCCCTGGTACGAGCACCGCATCGTTGCGGTCGATGCCGGGCCGATGCGCGCCATGGGCGGCATCCAGGTCCTGGCCGATGGCGGCCTGGAACAGCTCGACGAGGCCCGCACCCTGATCGTGCCCGGCTGGCGCAGCCGCAGCGAACCGCCACCGGCGGCATTGCTCGAAGCGCTGCAAAGGGCCCATGCCCGCGGTACCCGGATGGTCTCGATCTGCTCCGGGGTCTTCGTGCTGGCGGCGGCCGGCCTGTTGAACGGTCGCCAGGCCACGACCCATTGGCGTTATGCCGAGGAACTCGGCCGAGCGCTTTCCCACCCTCGAGGTCAACCCGGACGTGCTGTACGTCGATACCGGACAGGTCATCACCTCGGCCGGCAGTGCGGCGGGCATCGATGCCTGCCTGCACCTGGTGGCCCGCGACTTCGGCACCCAGGTCGCCAACACCGTGGCCCGGCGCCTGGTGATGTCGCCGCAGCGCACCGGTGGCCAGGCGCAGTTCATTCCGGCACCGGTCGGCCGCACACCACGCAACGACCTGTCGCGGATCCTGCAGTGGGCCCGCGAACGGCTCCATGAGCCATTGGAGGTACGCCAGCTCGCCAGCCAGGCGGCCATGAGCGAACGGACCTTCCTGCGGCGCTTCAGCGAGGCCACCGGCACCACGCCCAAGGCCTGGCTGCAGCACGAACGGCTGGCCAGGGCGCGCGAACTGCTGGAAAGTGGCAATGAAAGCAGCGAGCGTATCGCCGAACAATGCGGCTACCGCTGCGTCGAGAGTTTCCGGGTGGCCTTTCGCAACCGGGTAGGCCTGCCACCATCGGTGTATCGCGAACGTTTCGGCCAGGCCCAACAACCTTGAGCCACAGACGGCTCAGGCGGCCTGGCTATCGAAACCGATTCACAGCTGGAGCAGCTGACCGTCCACCGTGTCGCCGATCATGAGGAAATGCCCACCGGCGACATGGTGCAAGGTGCGCAGGCTGTCATGCCCCTCGAAATGCCAACGCCCGTCACTGAACACCCGTGAGTCGGCCTGGGCGGCGATCACTTCGCCGAGAAACAGGTCGTACCGCTCCTGGTTGTGCGGCTCGGGCAACAGGCGGCATTCGAGCCAGGCGACACAGCCCTCCACCAACGGCGCATCGAGTCGCTCGCCCTTGAAAGTCTCCAGGCCGTAGGCGTCGAACTTGTCACGGCTGTGGCTCTTGCTCAGCTCCAGGCCGGAGGTGGTGCCGACGGTTTGCGCGATATCAGCCTGGGCAACGCAGGGCACGTTCAGCACGAAGGTGCCCGAGGCCTCGAGCAGGCGTCGGGTCCAGGTCGACTTGTCGAGCACCACCGCGACCTTCGGCGGCTCGAAATCCAGCGGCATGGCCCAGGCGGCGGCCATGATGTTGCGCTGGCCATCGTGCGCCGCGCTGACCAGTACGGTCGGGCCGTGATTGAGCAGGCGGTAGGCTTTGGACAGGGGCACGGCAAGGCGGTGGGCGGACATGGAGGAACAATCCTGACAGGCTGAAAAGGCAACATCCTAGGGGAGCGTGCGGCAGAAACACAGCCCCGCCCAGGTAATTCAAGCGCAAGAGTCGGAGTGTCGCACCAACGGGGCAACGGCAGACTGCTGGCCTGGACACAGCTCAAGGCCTTCACACCATGCACACCCTGATACACGCATTCGACTGGCAAGCGATCAGCCATGACCTCGACCGGCAAGGCAATGCCCTGCTCCCCGGCCTGCTCACTCCCGAGCAATGCCACGAGCTGGCCACCCTGTACTCGCAGAAAGCCCCCTTTCGCTCACGGGTGGTCATGGGCCGCCACGGTTTCGGCCAGGGTGAGTACCAGTATTTCAGCTACCCGCTGCCCCCTCTGGTCCAGCAACTGCGTACGGCGCTCTATCCGCCCCTGGCGTTGATCGCCAACCACTGGAACCGCCGCCTGCAACGCGACGATGTCTATCCGATCACCCACCAGGGACTGCTGCAGCGCTGCCATGCCGCCGGTCAACAGCGACCGACACCCTTGCTGTTGCAGTACGGCACCGGCGACTACAACTGCCTGCATCAGGACCTGTACGGCGAACAGGTGTTTCCCCTGCAGGTCGCCATTCTGCTGTCCAGGCCGGGGCAAGACTTCACCGGTGGCGAGTTCGTCCTGACCGAACAGCGCCCGCGCATGCAGAGTCGCCCCCAGGTGGCCGCACTTCGACAGGGCGACGCACTGATCTTCGCGGTGTCCCAGAGGCCGGTGGAAGGCGCCCGCGGCTGCTATCGGGTCAACATGCGCCATGGTGTCAGCCGCGTGCACACGGGCCGGCGGCATACCCTGGGGATCATCTTTCACGACGCCACCTGACAAGCCGTCGGCAGGCAGTAGAATTCAACCGCAAGACTCGGAGTTTCCCGTTTTCGCCACGGCCCCAGACTGAGCGAAACCGGCTTGTCCGACAGGAGAACAGTATGAACACTTCGACCCAGGCCACTTCCCGCCAGGCCAGCAGCGTGGAGAACGATCCACGCTGGCAGGCGGTGCTGAACCGCGATGCCAGCGCCGACGG
Organism: Pseudomonas fuscovaginae SE-1; assembly: GCF_000364705.1. Lineage (GTDB taxonomy): Bacteria > Pseudomonadota > Gammaproteobacteria > Pseudomonadales > Pseudomonadaceae > Aquipseudomonas > Aquipseudomonas fuscovaginae_A. Next base: position 4,571 of record NZ_AQOH01000335.1, read on the forward strand.
CGACTTCGTCTATGGCGTCAGGACCACCGGCGTGTACTGCCGCCCCAGCAGCAGTGCCCGCCGGCCACGGCCGGAGAATGTCGAGTTCTTCGACAACGCCGAACTGGCCGAGGCCGCCGGTTATCGACCCAGTCGTCGAGCCGCGGCCGACCAGACCAGCACTCACCAGCAGCAGGTGGCGCTGGTGACCCGCGCCTGCCAACTGATCGAAGCCTCGCAGAGTACGCCATCGCTCAGTCCCCTGGCCGAACAACTGGGGCTGAGCCCGTTTCACTTCCACCGGGTGTTCAAGGCCCACACCGGCCTGACACCCAAGGCCTATGCCGCCGCCCACCGTGCCGGCAAGCTGCGCACGCAACTGGCCCGCGCCGGCTCGGTCACGCAGGCACTGTACGATGCCGGCTTCAACGCCAGCAGCCGTTTCTACGAGGCCAGCGATGCGGTACTGGGCATGAAGCCCTCCGACTACCGTGCCGGCGGTAGCAACAGCGAAATCCGCTTTGCCATCGCCCAGTGCTCCCTCGGGGCGATCCTGGTGGCGCAGAGTACGCGTGGCGTCTGCGCGATCCTGCTGGGCGATGATCCACAGGCGCTCGCCCGTGACCTGCAAGACAAGTTCCCGAAGGCCGAATTCATCGGCGACGACGCCGGGTTCGAGCAGTTGGTGGCCAAGGTCGTGGGATTCGTCGAGGCGCCGGCGATCGGCCTCGACCTGCCACTGGACCTGCGCGGTACGGCCTTTCAGGAACGGGTCTGGCAGGCTTTGCGGACGATCCCGGTCGGCAGCACGGCCAGCTATGCCGAGATCGCGAAGATGATCGGCGCACCGAAATCGTTCCGCGCCGTGGCCCAGGCCTGCGGGGCCAACAGCCTCGCGGTGGCGATTCCGTGCCATCGGGTGGTACGCAGCGATGGCGATCTGTCCGGTTATCGCTGGGGCGTGGAGCGCAAGCGGCAGTTGCTTGACCGCGAGGCGCAATGAGCCGAACGGGCGCGGGGTGGTGATCGGCGCGCCCTGTTCACCTCATCGTCGGGTCATCGCCGGCAAAGAAAGATTGCAAGCTAACGATCTCCCCCCTTACCCTTCCCCACCCATCCGCGCATGCCCAAGGCTTCAGCTTCGATGTCCTCCGTACTCAGTGTTCTGCTGCCCATCTTCGCCCTGATCCTGGTCGGCTTCATCTGCCGTCGCAGCGAGCGCCTGGGGCCCAACGCGGCCTCGGAAATCAACCGCATGGTGGTCTGGCTGTGTCTGCCGGCACTGCTGCTCAGCGCCCTGCCCACCGGCACCGGTCCGTTCATGCTGGCCGAATACTACAAGCGTGAAGCCTCGCTGGTGTCGGGCACGATCCTGATCTCCACCCTGGGTTCACTGCTGACCCTGTCGATCTGCCTGTACCTGATCGGCAACTGAGGCGCGCCCAGGCAGGCCGGCGCTCGGCCTCCAGCGACTTCCACAACTCGCGCATGGTCGGGTTGGCATCGGCCACCGAGCAATAGGAACGGATTTCCAGCCCGGCGCTCCAGTCCGCACCGCCGGCGCGGACCAGGTGCCCTTGTGCAGTTCATCCTGCACCGCACTTTCGGGCAGCCAGGTCACGCCATATCCCTCCTGGGCCATCTTCATCAACGGATATTTTCCTGCGCATGATCAAGATGATCATCGCCCCACTGGTCTTCGCCACCCTGGTCGGCGGCATCGCCAGCCTCGGCAGGATGATGTACCAGGCCAGCGATCCGAGCATGGCGCTGTACGCCACCTGCAAGCGCCTGGAACAGGAAAGCGCGCATGCCATCGCCATCCCGTGCAATACCGCCCATGCCTTCGTCGAGCGCCTCCAGCCGTACCTGAACACACCGATCATCAACCTGCTCGGCGAGACCGTCAGGCATATCGTCGAACACCATGGCGCCGGCAAGTCCATTGGTCTGCTGGCCACTTCGGGAACGCTGCAGAGCCGGGTCTACCCTGCAGTGGCCGAGCAATGGGGGCTGCGGCTGATCGAGCCGGAACCGGCCACGCAGGCGCTGGTAATGGCGGCGATCTACGGCGAACACGGGGTCAAGGCCGGGCATACCGAGGGCCTGTGCCGCGAGCAGTTGCCCGAAGCCGCCAACCGCTTGTGCCAGGCGGGCGCCTCGGTGTTGATCCTCGGTTGCACCGAACTGCCGCTGATCCTGCCCCATGCCGAGCGCTTCGTGCTGGACAGCGGCGTGGTCAGCCTGGTCGACCCCACCACCCTGCTCGCCCGGCGCTGTGTGCAACAGGCGTTGGAGAGCACACCCCTGGGGTCAGTCGAGCCGGTTTTTCTCCAGCAGCCAGTTGCGGCTGTCATCGAGTAACCGCTCGGCCAACCGCGGGTCGTCACTGACCCGCGCCAGTACCAGAGCGCCGACCAGGGTCGCCAGGTTGCCGGTGGCGGCACGGCGTTTTTCTTCGACCGAGTCTCCCGGAGCGCCCGGCTCCAGGCGTTCCAGCAGCCGGACAATGCTTCGGGTCATCTGCGCCCGCGCCGCGGCGGGCTGGCGCCGGGTTTCGGCGGCCAACGCGGCCAGTGGACAGCCACCGGCGCAATCCTCGCGATGGGTAGCGCTCAGGTACCGCCCGATATAGCCGGCCAAGTCATCCCCCACTGGCGGTGAAGTCGCGGCCACATGGGCCAGGGCCTCGGCCACCAACTCGTCCTTCGAGGCGAAATAGCCATAGAAACCGCCATGGGTCATCCCGGCGGCCTTCATCACCTGGGCGACACTGACCGTCTCGTAACCCTGTTCCCGAAACAGCCGACCGGCGACTTCGAGGATCTTCAGGCGGTTTTGCGCCACCTGCTCACGACTGACTTTCATCAGAACCTCCGTTGATAGGCTTGACAGTATACATGACGAACATCATATTTAATAAACATGATGACCATCATGATTAAATCGACCCAACGAGGATTACCGCCATGACCGTCAAACCCACCGTTCTGATCACGGGAGCTTCCACCGGTATCGGTGCCGTCTATGCCGATCGTTTCGCCAAGCGTGGACACGACCTGGTGCTGGTCGCCCGGGACAAAGCGCGCATGGACGTACTGGCCGAACGCCTGCGGGCGGAAACCGGCGTCAATGTCGAAGTGCTGCAGGCGGACCTGACCGATGCGGGCGAACTGGCCGCCATCGAGGCGCGGGTCAGGGACGACGCCGGCATCGGCATTCTGGTGAACAATGCCGGCATGAGCGGCGGCGGCGGTTTCGTCGAGCAGACACCGGAGCTGGTGAGCCGGATCATCAACCTCAACATCACCGCCCTCACCCGTCTGAGCAGTGCCATCGCCCCACGCCTGGTCCGGGCCGGTGGTGGTTCGATCATCAATCTCGGCTCGGTGGTCGGCCTGGCACCGGAGCTGCAATCGACCGTCTACGGGGCGACCAAGGCGTTCGTGCTGTTCCTGAGCCAGGGACTGAACATCGAGCTGGGTGCCCAGGGGCTCTATGTCCAGGCGGTACTGCCGTCCGCCACCCGCACCGAAATCTGGGAGCGTGCCGGCAAGCGCATCGAGGACCTGCCGGCGGTGATGGAAGTCGAGGACCTGGTGGATGCGGCATTGGTGGGCTTCGATCGTCGCGAAACCGTGACCATTCCGCCGCTGCCGGACGAAGGCCAGTGGCAGGCCCTGGAAGCCGCGCGCCAGGCGATGTTGCCCAACTACATGCACGCGCTGCCGGCGGCGCGCTATCGCGCCTGATCATCCGCCCCATGGGAGCGCCGCCCGGCCGTCTCCCACGGGAATGGACGGCACCCAAGAGGTTGAAACTGTCCAGCTTTTTGGGGGCCGTCCAGGGATTGGTGGAATGGCTGACGCTCTCAACCTCGTGCGGCAACCCGGCGGCTCCACGGCGTCCAGCCTTGCTGCATGCCGGCTGCCGCCAGCAGGATGGCGATCACGCCCAGCCACTGCAGCGGCTGCAAGTGGTGGCCGAAGGCAAACCAGTCGACGAAGATCGCCGCAATCGGGTAGATGAACGACAGCGCACCGGTCAGGGCCGTCGGCAGCTTCTGGATCGCACCGTACAACAGCACATACATGACACCGGTGTGGACGATGCCCAGGGTCACCAGGCTGCCCCAGGCACCGGCCTCCACCGGCAGCACCGAAAAGTTCGCCCAGGGTGCCAGCAGCAGCGTGCCGCTGGTCACCTGGATCAGCGCGATCAGATGCGGCGGCGTACCGGCCAGACGCTTGATGATCAGCGCGGCAAAGGCATACAGCAGCGCCGCGCCGAGGGCCAGGACGATCCCCAGCAGGTAGTCGCCGCCACTCTCGCCCTGTTGCCCATGGGCGCTGACGATCGCCAGCATCCCGGCAAAGGCCAGGCTCAACCAGAACAGCTTCTGCGCGGTGATCCTCTCGCCGAGAAACAGCGCCGCCAACCCCACCAGCATGAATGGCTGGACGTTGTACACCGCCGTACCGATGGCGATCGAGGCGCGCGAATAGGAGGCGAACAGCAGAACCCAATTGCCGACGATCGCCACACCGCTGAGCACCGCCAGCACAAACGTGGCACGACTCAGCACACCGGGGCGCAGAAAACCCATGGCAGCGCAGATCGCCAGCAGGGTCAGCGCGCCGAACAGGCAACGCCAGAACACCACGTCCAGTACCGGCTGGCCCGACACCAGCACGAACCAGCCGATGGTTCCCGAGATCAGCATGGCCGCGATCATTTCCAGCGACCCGCGATGCAGTGATTGAGACATGATTGGACTCCTTGACAGATGGCAACAGTATGCCAAGCACCTGCGCAGGCTCTCCAGCGGTTATAAAAGGCTAAACTTCGACTTTGCCTTTATGATCAAGGCAAATTCACCTGATCACCTTACGAGACCACAATGACTGACACCATCGACCAACTCCTGCTCGCGGCCTTGATGGAAGACTCCCGGCGTTCGCTCAAGGCCCTGGCACAGATCAGCGGGCTCTCCGCCCCCAGCGTCGCCGAGCGCTTGCGCCGCCTGGAGGAGCGTGGGGTGATCAAGGGCTACACGCTCGAAGTCGAGCCGCGCTCCTTTGGCTACCAGTTGCAAGCCATCGTGAGGATCCGCCCGCTGCCCGGTCAGTTGCACGAGGTGGAACGGCAGATTCAGGCGATTCCCGAGTTCACCGAGTGTGACAAGGTCACTGGCGACGACTGCTTCATCGCTCGCCTGCACGTACGCGACATGGAGCAGTTGGATACCCTGCTCGACCGATTGAACGGCCATGCCGAGACCAACACCGCGATCGTCAAGAAAACACCGGTGAAACGGCGGTTGCCACCCATGGCGTGAAATGAGTGCGCCGCCTGCATCGTGGCCGGCAAATGTCGGAGTCGACTCGCTGACAATAGCGACAGATCGGATGACAGAGGAACGTCAGATCCCACCCGGATCGCATGGCGAAGTGCAGCCCCTGGGTTATCATCCACTCGATATCTCTCACTCTCCTTTCAGAGCCCGTACGTCATGATCTCACTCTCCTCCACCACCCCTGCCCGGGGTTGGTCGCTGTGGTGGAAACCGCTGCTGTTTCTCGCCATCGCCGCTGTCGGCCTCTACTACGTCAAGTGGTCGCCCTACTACGCCAAGGCCTTCGTCGCCGCCGACAGCCACAGCATCGGCGGCTCGATCATCAACGACAACCCGGGCTCGCCGGTGGCGGCCGCGCTGGCCTATGCCCAGGTGTATTTCCTGGCGATCTGGAAGGCCGCCGTGCTGGCGGTGATCCTCGGCTCGCTGCTGCAGGTGCTGATTCCCCGTGACTGGCTGCTGCGCCTGTTCGGCCGGGCGGGTTTCGGCTCGACCCTGCGCGGCGGACTGTTCGCCCTGCCCGGCATGATGTGCTCCTGCTGCGCGGCGCCAGTGGCCGCCGGCATGCGCCGACAGAATGTCTCGGTGGGCGCGGCGCTGGCGTTCTGGATCGCCAACCCGGTGCTCAACCCGGCCACCCTGGTGTTCATGGGCTTTGTGCTCGGCTGGGGCTTCAGCGCGATCCGCCTGGTGGCGGGCCTGGTGCTGGTACTGGGTGTGTCGATGATCGCCCAGCGGGTCGCTCGCCCCGACACCCTGCCGGAGCCGGCGGTGGAGGCCGTGGTCGAGGCCAGCACGACAAGCGACCAGAGCTTCTTCATGCGCTGGGGCAAGACCCTCTGGCAACTGTTCTGGAGCACCATTCCGATCTACATCGTGGCGGTACTGCTGCTCGGTGCGGCGCGGGTCTGGCTGTTTCCCCATGTCGACGGCGCAATGAGCAACAGCCTGCTGTGGCTGGTACCGCTGGCGATCGTCGGCACGCTGTTCGTGATCCCGACAGCGGCGGAAATCCCGATCGTGCAGACCATGATGACCCTGGGCCTGGGCACCGCACCGGCCGTGGCGCTGCTGATGACCCTGCCCAGCATCAGCCTGCCGTCGCTGCTGATGCTGCGCAAGGAGTTCGATGCCCGGGTACTGGTGACCGTGGCGGTGCTGACCATGCTGGTGGGGATCGTCAGCGGTCTGGTGGCGGTGGTGGTGCTCTGACCGGCCCCCTCTCTGTAGAAGGCCGGCCCGTACAGCGTCTGTAGAAGCCGGCCCGCAAAGCTCTTGGCGGCCTGAAGGCCCCGTTCGCGGGCCGGGCCGGCTCCTGCAGTCCGCCTTGGGTGAACATTCAGCGTCGTGTTCGGTTCCTGAGATATTCCAGCACCGCTGACTGATCGCCCGCGAACTCGATCCGCGCGCCCTTGCTCTCGCGCTGGAACACGTACATCGGATCGTAGTATTCCTTGAGCAGTCCCAGGATCCAGGCCCGGTGCAGGTCGACGCTGCCACTGCTCGCCTGCTCCACCAGGGCATCGGACATCAGTTCCCGCATCCGCCGATGACACTCGCCGCCCAGGCGCTTGTGGATGTTGTCCAGGCTGCCCAGCAGGCGTTCGCTGAACAGCTTGAAGCCATGTTCACCGTGAACGGCGATGAACTCCGCGCAAAGCTGCACCACGTAATCGCGCAGGATGCGTTCGACCCGGCTTTCCAGGCTGTCCTCGAGCCAGACCATCGAGAAACGTTGCATGCCCTGGTACAGCGGCAGCGGCAAGGCACAACGCCCGACCATGCGGCTCTCGTCCTCGACCACGAACTGCTCGATGCCACGGGCGCGTTTCTTCAGCAGGTCCACCGCCAGGCGGTTTTCGAAGTCGATGTTCGACGGCTGTCCCGTGGCCCGCTTGCCGAAACTGGAACCGCGATGATTGGCATGCCCTTCCAGGTCGAGGCTGTTGTCCAGCTGGATGATGACGTCGGTCTTGCCCGTGCCGGTCATGCCACCCAGCAGCACGAAGTCGGCCTGTTCCACCGCCTGCTCGACGGTCTGCATGAGAAAGGTCCGCATCGCCTTGTAGCCACCGCCGACCCGCGGGTAGTCGATGCCGGCATCGTGCTTGAGCCATTGCTGGACGATCTGCGAACGCAGGCCGCCGCGAAAACAGTACAGCACGCCCTCCGGGTGCGCCCGGGTGAAATCGACCCAGGCCCGCAGGCGTGCAGCCTTGACCTCGCCGGACACCAACTGGTGGCCCAGAGTAATCGCCGCCTGCTGGCCGTGCTGCTTGTAGCAGGTCCCCACCCGCTGACGCTCCAGGTCGTTCATCAGCGGCAGGTTGACCACACCGGGAAAGGAGCCCTTGGCAAACTCGACCGGTGCCCGGGCATCCATCATCGGTACGTCATCGAGAAACAGTGTGCGGTAGTCGGTGATATCGCCTGGCATCAGGACACCTCTACCGCATGGCTCTGTCGCTCCACCAACTGGCCGATCGGCTCCAGGCTCAAGCCCAGCTCGGCGGCGACGGCGAGAAACTCCGCCTGCCCCTCGGGGGTAACGGCTACCAGCAGGCCGCCACTGGTCTGCGGGTCGCACAGTACGCGTTTGTGCAGCTCGCGCAGCGGACCGATCTTGCTCGCATAGCTGTCGAAGTTGCGCAGCGTGCCACCGGGAATGCAGCCCTGCTCCAGGTAGTACTCGACCGTCGCCAGGCGCGGTACCTGCTCATACACGATACGGGCGGTCAAGCCGCTGCCGTCAGCCATTTCCACCAGGTGCCCCAACAGGCCGAAACCGGTGACATCGGTCATCGCGCTCACTCCGGCCAACTTGCCGAAACGGCTGCCGGGCTTGTTCAGGGTGCACATCCAGTCACGGGCCACGCCGACGTCTTCGCCGCGCAGCTTGCCTTTCTTTTCCGCGGTGGTCAGCACGCCGATACCCAGGGGTTTGGTCAGGTAGAGGAGGCTGCCGGCCGTGGCGGTGTCGTTGCGCTTCATGTTGCGCTTGTCCACCAGCCCGGTGACGGCCAGGCCGAAAATCGGCTCGGGCGCATCGATCGAGTGCCCACCAGCGAGCGGGATGCCGGCGGCGTCGCACACCGCCCGCCCACCGCGAATCACCTCGCGGGCGATCTCCGGCGGCAGCACGTTCACCGGCCAACCGAGAATCGCGATGGCCATCAACGGGTCTCCGCCCATGGCGTAGATGTCACTGATGGCGTTGGTCGCGGCGATCCGGCCGAAGTCGAAGGGGTCATCGACGATCGGCATGAAGAAGTCGGTGGTCGAAACCACGCCGCGCTCTTCATCGATGGCATATACCGCGGCATCGTCGCGCGAGGCGTTGCCGACCCAGAGTTTCGGGTCGAGGTTCTGGGCCCCGCTGCCGGCCAGGATCACTTCCAGCACCTGGGGCGAAATCTTGCAGCCACAGCCTGCGCCGTGGCTGTACTGGGTCAGGCGAATCGGTTCGCTCATCGGTCAACCTCGCAGTATCAATATTCAGCGATTCTAACAGACCCGGCCATGCCCGGCCTGTCGGGCAAAACCGGCCCCCTGCGGCAAAGCGGCGCCTCGCGGTGTTTTCCTTTACTATCGATCCGGTGATGAAGAGATAAGAACAGGCAGGACATGGGCACACATACGCCAAGCGTCGACTGGGTGCAGCGCGCACCGCAGACCAGCCACATGGAACGTTTCGAGGCATTCTTCCATGGCCACCGCTTCAGCCCCCATCGCCATGACACCTATGCCATTGGCCGGACGCTCACCGGTGTGCAGAGTTTCAAGTACCGCGGCAGTCAACGTCACAGCCTGCCCGGCGGAACCATGGTGCTGCACCCGGATGAAGTCCACGATGGTCGGGCCGGCACCCACGATGGCTTCCAGTACCGGATGATCTACCTGCAGCCCTCGCTGATCCAGGCGGCCCTCGGCGGCCGGCCCCTGCCCTTCGTACCCGGCGGGTTGAGCACCGACCCGCGCCTGCGGGTCGCCACCGAAACCCTGCTGCAGAGCATGGACCGTGCACTCGACCCGCTGGAGGAGCAGGATGCGATCTTCGAACTGGCCCACGCGCTGAATGCCGTGTGTGGCGCACCGAGCAAACGACGCAGCTTCGACTACCAGGCGGCGGAGCGCGCCCGCGAGTTCATTCACAGCGCGCTGGACCGGACCGTGACCCTCGATGAGCTGGCCGAGCACAGTGGTCGCGACCGCTGGGCCCTGAGCCGGGATTTTCGCCTGCTGTTCGGTACCAGCCCCTATCGCTACCTGAGCATGCGGCGACTGGACCTGGTGCGCTCGCTACTGGCACAAGGCCATTCGCTGAGTGAGGCGGCACTGATGGCCGGGTTCGCCGACCAGAGCCACATGAACCGGCAATTTCGCAGTACCTTCGGCCTGGCGCCCGGACACTGGGCGAAGATGCAACGGCTGGCAGGCTGAAAGCACAGCAGCGGTCGCGGCGGGAGGTGACGAGTCGCAGGCGCCGGGAATGGCACCTGCGACCCTCTTCAGGCAACGACCCGCACGGTAGGCCCGTAGGGATCGTTAAACGCTTCAGGGGCGAATCAGGCCTGGATCAGGTTGGCGATCGCCACGTCCGGACTGACGTCGGCATCGTAGTCCACACCGTCGACACCGAAACCGAACAGGCGCAGGAACTCGGCCTTGTAGCCGGCGAAGTCGGTCAGTTCGTTGAGGTTCTCGGTGGTCACTTCGTTCCACAGCTTGGCGACCAGATCCTGCACCTCAGGCGCCAGTTCCTTGTAGTCGGCGCGCAGACGGCCGTCTTCGTCGAGGATCGGGGTCGGCGAGTACAGGCTGTCCTTGTACAGGCCATAGACCTGCTCGATGCAGCCTTCGTGCACGCCCTGCTCCTTCATCACCTTGAACAGCAGCGACAGGTACAGCGGCATGATCGGGATGGCCGAACTGGCCTGGGTGACCACGGCCTTGAGGACCGACACACGGGCGTCGCCGCCCTTGGCTGCCAGGCGCTCGCGAATCTTCAGGACTTTCTGGTCCAGGTCCTTCTTGGCGGCGCCAATCGAACCGTTCCAGTAGATGTCGTGTGTGACCTTCTCGCCCAGGTAGGTGAAGGCAGTAGTCTTGGCGCCGTCGGCCAGCACGCCGGCTTCGTCCAGCGCGTCGATCCACAGCTGCCAGTCTTCGCCACCCATGACCTTGACGGTACCGGCGATTTCTTCCTCGCTCGCCTGCTCCAGGGTGGTTTCGGCCACCACTTCCTTGTCGGTGTTCAGGCCACGCTGGGTGATCGACTTGCCGATCGGCTTGAGCGTCGAGCTGTAGACCTCACCGGTTTTCGGGTCGGTACGACGTGGCGCCGCCAGGCTGTAGACCACCAGGTCGATCTTGCCCAGGTCGCGCTTGATGGTTTCGATGGTCAGGCGCTTGACCTCATCGGAGAAGGCGTCGCCGTTGATGCTCTTGGCGTACAGGCCTTCAGCCTCGGCGAACTTGTGGAACGCGGCACTGTTGTACCAGCCGGCGGTGCCCAGCTTGCCTTCGTCGCCTTCGCGCTCGAAGAATACGCCGAGGGTCTTGGCCCCGCAGCCGAATGCGGCGGTGATGCGTGCAGCCAGGCCGTAGCCGGTAGAGGCACCGAGCACCAGAACGTTCTTCGGTCCGTCATTGACCGGGCCTTGCTGGGTGACATAGTCAATCTGTTGCTTGACGTTGGCTTCGCAGCCCACCGGATGAGTGGTCACACAGATAAAGCCACGAACGCGTGGTTTGATGATCATAAGGTCCCCTTTTCTCTTAGGCCTGTATCGACGCTGATGGTGATAACGTCGCGGATTCTAGTCGTAGACGCTCGAAAAGCCCATGCGTCACTGCTTTTACAACATCGGTTGCCATCGGATAAGACAAAATGCCCTGCCTTGCATCGCCTGAGCCTTGATTGCGCGCCCGGCGGGCAACATTCTAGTCGCCCCCCTCCTACTGCGAATCCTTATCGCTCATGAGCACCCTGTCCCCTGCCGAAACCGATAGCGACGTCTACAAGACCCTGCTCGAATCCACCAAGGCCATCCCCTGGCGGATCGACTGGAAGACCATGACCTTCAGTTACATCGGCCCGCAGATCGAGAGCCTGCTTGGCTGGCCCCAGAACAGTTGGGTGGGTATCGATGACTGGGTCTCGCGCATGCACCCGGACGATCGCGAGTACGTGGTGAACTTCTGCGTCTCGCAGTCCAAGGCCGGCGTCGACCACGAGGCCGACTACCGCGCGCTGACCCGCGACGGCGAATACGTGTGGATCCGCGATGTGGTGCATGTGGTGCGCAAGGACGGGGAAGTCGAGGCGCTGATCGGTTTCATGTTCGATATCAGCGAGCGCAAGAAGACCGAGGAGCACCTGGTGCGCCTGCAGAAGCAACTGGAGGAGTACTCGTTCCAGGACGGCCTGACCGGCATCGCCAACCGCCGCATGTTCGACACCGTGCTCGCCCGCGAGTGGGACCAGGCCCAGCGCAGCCAGTTGCCATTGTCGCTGATCATCGTGGATATCGATTTCTTCAAGCAGTACAACGACCATTACGGTCACATCAAGGGCGACGAGGCCCTGCGCCAGGTTGCGCAAACCCTGGCCCGTGCCGCCAACCGCCCGCGGGATTTCATCGCCCGGATCGGTGGCGAGGAGTTCGTCTGGCTGTTGCCGGAAACACCGGCGGACAAGGCCCGGCAAATTGCACAGAACTGCCTGCAACTGGTTCGCCAGCAACAGATTCCCCATGAGAAGTCGGCGGTGTCCGAGTTGCTGAGTATCAGCCTCGGCGTGGGCACCACCCGCGCAGGTCTCGAAGAGCCGGCGCTGGGCTTCGTCGAGAAGGTCGATGAGCTGCTGTACCGGATCAAGCGCAACGGGCGCATGGGCGCCGAGTACGCCGACTTCAGCGAATAACCGCCCTTCTGTAGGAGCCGGCTTGCTGGCGATAGCGCCGAGTCAGACAATGAAGCGTTGCCGGGCAGACCGCTATCGCCAGCAAGCGGAGCGCCGCCCGGCCGGCTCCCACAGGGAGCGCGCCTGGCCCGTGCCTTGTGGACGCAGGCTTCACCGAAGCGTCGGACCGCCGCGAAGAGGCCCTCAACCCTTGCGCAGAACCACAGAATCTCCCACAAGGTGGAGAAACTGCCACGCAACCGCTCTAGCACGGGACTCGATACAATCGGGCAGGTTTGTATCAATAATCACTATTGATACGGCTGATAAGTGATAGGCCGACAGCGATGGTACTGTGCACCCCGATGGCAAAGTTATGCCTCAATCGCTTTCCAGCCTGCTGCTGGAACAGTCATTGGGCCATACTCTTCTTCATCATCCTTTGGTTAAGACTTCAGCTACTGCACTCCCCGTGCAGTAGCTTTTTTTAACCAGGGCCCGCAACCATCGGCCAGCCGCTCACGCCTGCAATTCCCCACTCTCGGACTTCTTGCGCGGCCATTCCATCCTACGGGTCTGGAACCGGCAGTGGCGCCAGCTCAAGCCCGCATCTCTTCCAGGTAACGTCCCTGCGGCGTGTGGCTGGCACCGTTCTCGCTCAGCAACGGCGCCTTCTGCTGCGCGCCGACCGGCGTCAACTGGAAGCACTGGCCGTCACGGCACTGGCGTTTTTCAGTGGCGGCATCGGCGTGTACAGCAACACCGGCCAGGGAAAAGGCGATCGCACTCAGGTAGGTTCTCACGTGGTTCATGGCATGCACTCTCGTATCAGAAGTAAAAGGCTCAACACGGCCAGGGCGAAACGTTCCAAGGCTCAACTCCCCTCGTGGCAGATGTCGGAGAACTTGCGGTAGGCGAGGATGTGCTGTTCGCCCCGGGAATCGAGATAGGTCATCCGGGCGTTGACCACGCTGCACTCAGGCCCGTCGTCCTGGCTCAGCGACAGCACCTTGCGCACGTCCAGGTGACTGCCGTAGCTGTAGGTTTCCGAGTGGGGCTGCACCTGAGATTCAGCCCGGGCCGACAGGGTGCAGACGTTCAGGACAGCGAAGAGGCAGGCGGCGAAAAGGGCTTTGCTGTTCATGGTCATTTCCTTTTGGTGGGTTTCAGTGAGGTCGAGTACCGTTGTCTCGATGGAGCTCATTGAATGCCCGCCAGGTATCCCGCGTGTGTCGCGAACAGCCCACAGTTAAAGCGCACGTGTCTGGCACGCCTTCGGATACAGAGCGATACACATCGAGGTAGAACACCGCCCTGAAATACCCCGGATACATGGCTGCGGTGAACTGCACGACAAAGACGATCGATGCGAGGAGTCACTGGATGTTGTGGTCGAAATACGCGCTACGGCTCGCCGCCGCCCTGCTCAGCCTGCTGCTGGGCAGCGGTTCGGTCCTGGCCGCACAGGACACGGCGGTTGCCGAACCGCTGGAGATGGTGGTGCTCGGTTCCGGCGGCCCGGCGGCCACCGGCCGGGCAGGTGCCGGTTATGCACTGCTGCTGGACGGTACGCCGCGCATCCTGGTGGACGCCGGTCCCGGTACCTTCGCCCGTATCGGCGAGGCCCGGCTCGACCTGCGCAAGCTGGACATCGTGCTGCTGACCCACCTGCACGTGGACCACGTCGCCGAACTGCCCGGGATCATCAAGGCACGGGCCGTCAGTGCCCGCAGCGATATCGATTTCCGGATCTTCGGCCCCAGCGCCAGCACCCCAGCCACTGCGGGCAACGGCAAGCCCGGCGCGCGCTTTCCCGCCACCAGCCAGTTCGTCGATCTGCTGTTCGGCACCTTCGGTGCCTTCAGCTACCTGCAGGACTTTGCCGGGCATATCGACTTCAATATCACCGACCTGTTCGGCCCGGCCAGCAGCGTCGGGGACAAGACCCAACCCCAGGTCATCCTCGAACAGGACGGCCTGCGCATCAGCGCAGTGGGGGGTCACCATGGCGACTCACCGGCGGTGATCTACCGGGTCGACTACAAGGGCAGGAGCATCACCTTCAGCGGCGACATCGATGCCCAGGCCCACGCTGCCCTGACCCGCATCGCCAAGGGCTCGCAATGGCTGGTGTTCAACGACCCGGTGCTGGACCCACCCAACGCCCGCCCGATCCTCTATACGCTGCATACCGCGCCTGCCGACATCGGCAGGATCAGCAGCGCCGCCGGGGTGTCGCACCTGCTGCTCAGCCACCTGCCCGGAGAAATCGACCCGTTCCGTGATGCAGCCAGCAAATCCATCCGCCAGCACTATCGCGGCCCGCTGGATTTTGCCGAGGATGGCCAGCACGTTCGCCCCTGAGCGGACTTTTTTGCATATCCGTGTATCCATCGCCCGCCAGATACACTGCAATACAAACCGTGGCAGGCAAGTACAGCGCTTGTCGTTAGACTGCGCCATGACCCATTTTTGACAGAGGTTGGACCGATGGAACATGTCGATCACATCTTGATCGTGGATGATGACCGGGAAATCAGGGAGCTGGTTGGCAACTACCTGAAGAAGAACGGCCTGCGCACCACCGTGGTCGCCGATGGCCGGCAGATGCGCGCCTTCCTGGAAACCACCCCGGTGGACCTGATCGTGCTCGACATCATGATGCCCGGTGACGATGGTCTGCTGCTGTGCCGTGAACTGCGTGCCGGCAAGCACAAGAACACTCCGGTGCTGATGCTGACCGCCCGCAACGACGAGACCGACCGCATCATCGGCCTGGAAATGGGCGCCGACGACTACCTGGTCAAGCCCTTTGCCGCCCGCGAGCTGCTGGCGCGGATCAATGCCGTGCTGCGCCGCACGCGGATGCTGCCACCGAACCTGGTGGTCACCGAAAGCGGTCGCCTGCTGGGCTTCGGCCGCTGGAAGCTGGACACCACCGCGCGCCACCTGCTCGACCAGGACGGCACCATGGTTGCCCTGAGCGGCGCCGAATACCGCCTGCTGCGGGTGTTCCTCGACCACCCGCAACGGGTGCTCAATCGCGACCAGTTGCTCAACCTCACCCAGGGTCGCGACGCCGACCTGTTCGATCGCTCCATCGACCTGCTGGTCAGCCGCCTGCGCCAGCGCCTGCTCGATGACGCGCGCGAGCCGGCCTACATCAAGACCGTGCGCAGCGAAGGTTATGTATTTTCGTTGCCGGTGGAACTGCTGGGTGCCGAGGCATGAGGCGCGTGCTGCACTGGCCGCGGACCCTGGCTTCGCGGTTGTCGCTGATTTTCCTGGTATGCCTGATCCTGGCCCAGGCGTTGTCGTTCGGCGCGCAATCCTACGAGCGCTACGAAAGTGCCAAGAACGCCATGCTGGGCAACCTGGAGACCGACGTCTCGACCTCGATCGCCATTCTCGAGCGCCTGCCGGCGGTGGAGCGCGAGAGCTGGCTGCCCCGTCTGGCGCGAAAGAACTATGGCTACCTGCTCAACGAGGGTGAACAGGGCATGCCCATGAGTCCGGGCGATCTGCCCATCGCCGTCCCCTCGATCGAAGAAGCCCTGGGACCGGATTACCCGGTGACCTTCAGCGACATCCCCGGACCGAATAAGCACTTCCAGGCACACCTGACCCTCAAGGACGGCAGCCCGGTGACCATCGACGTGCGCCCTTCCCTGGCGCCCATGTCGCCCTGGCTGCCGGCCGTGCTGCTTGGGCAGTTGCTGCTGATGCTCGGCTGCACCTGGCTGGCGGTACGGATCGCCGTGCGCCCACTGACCCGCCTGGCCCAGGCGGTGGAGAACCTCGATCCCAACACCCACGCCGTGCAGTTGGACGAAAGCGGCCCCTCGGAAGTCGCCCACGCCGCCACTGCGTTCAACGCCATGCAAAAACGCATCGCCGACTACCTCAAGGAGCGCATGCAACTGCTGGCAGCGATTTCCCATGACCTGCAGACGCCCATCACCCGGATGAAGCTGCGCGCCGAATTCATGGACGAGTCGCCGGAGAAAGACAAGCTCTGGCAGGACCTGGGCGAGATCGAGCACCTGGTCCGCGAAGGCGTCGCCTATGCCCGCAGCGTGCATGGCGCGACCGAGCTCAGTTGCCGCATCGACCTGGACTCGTTCCTCGACAGCCTGGTGTTCGACTATCAGGATACTGGCCAGGCAGTCGAACTGACGGGCAAGAACGGCGCACTGATCGAAGTCCGCCCCCATGCCCTGCGCCGGGTGTTGGTCAACCTGGTGGACAACGCCCTCAAGTTCGCCGGCGCCGCAGAGCTGGAAGTGCGTTCGAAGACCAACCAGGGCATCTCGATCCTGGTTCTCGACCGTGGCCCCGGAATCGCCGAGGCGGAGCTGCGGGAGGTGCTCAAGCCGTTCTACCGGGTGGAAAGCTCGCGCAATCGCAGCACCGGCGGCACCGGCCTGGGCCTGGCGATCGCCCAACAACTGGCGGTGGCCCTGGGCGGCTCGCTGACCCTGAGCAACCGGGAGGGCGGCGGATTGTGCGCCGAACTGCAATTGGGTGTCGTACAACCCTGATCCCCTCTTCCCCTCCCGCCCCGGCAACGGGGCACACCTGGGCGCGCGATTTAGCTATGCTAGGGCACTTTCTCGAGTGTCCGCTTTCAGAGCTATCAGGAACACCGCCCCATGGCAGACCGCGAAATCATCGTTCCCGCGTCCATGCAGACCCTCGTCGATCGCGCCGGCCATGCGCCCGCCGTCAAGGTCGGAACGACGCTGTATTGCGCCGGACAGGTCGGTCGGACCGCGGCACTGGAAGTGATCGAGGAGCCCGAGGCCCAGTTTTCCGCCTGCCGGGAAAACCTCCGGCTGGTGCTGGCGGCCGGCGGCCGCAGCTTTGACGAGGTGGTCGACATGACCACCTGTCATGTCAATATGAGCCAACACATGGCAGTCTTTCGGGAGGTCAAGAATCGTGTTTTTCCGCGTGGGCACTGTGCCTGGACGTCGATCGGCGTCTCGGAACTGGCGCACCCCGGCCTGCTGGTGGAGATCAAATGCGTGGCGGTACAGCGCACGTGAACCTCTCCCGTCTCATCCCTGGCGTCCGACATTGGTCGACGCCGGCCTTTCTGACGCTACCGGTGCATCAACCTCCGGCCGCGTTGCTTTAATGGAATAGAGAATGACCCAACGATCCGTAATCAATGCCTCGGTCAGCCCCAAGGGCAGCCTTGAAACCCTTTCCCAGCGTGAAGTGCAGCAACTGAGCGAAGCCGGCTCCGGCAGCATCTACACGCTCTTTCGCCAGTGCGCCCTGGCCATCCTCAACACCGGCGCTCATGTCGACAATGCCAAGACCATCCTCGAAGCCTACAAGGACTTCGAGATCCGTATTCACCAGCAGGATCGCGGCGTACGCCTGGAACTGCTCAATGCCCCGGCGGACGCCTTCGTCGACGGCGAGATGATCGCCAGCACCCGGGAAATGCTCTTCAGCGCCCTGCGCGACATCGTCTACACCGAAAACGAACTGGGCAGCCAGCGCATCGACCTGGACAGCTCCCAGGGCATCACCGACTACGTTTTCCACCTGCTGCGCAACGCGCGCACCCTGCGCCCGGGCCTGGAACCGAAGATGGTGGTGTGCTGGGGCGGCCACTCGATCAGCAGCGAGGAATACCAGTACACCAAGAAGGTCGGCCACGAGCTGGGCCTGCGCAGCCTGGACATCTGCACCGGCTGCGGCCCGGGCGTGATGAAGGGGCCGATGAAGGGCGCGACCATCTCCCACGCCAAGCAACGCATCACCACCGGCCGCTACCTGGGCCTGACCGAGCCGGGCATCATCGCCGCCGAGGCGCCGAACCCGATCGTCAACGAACTGGTGATCATGCCCGACATCGAGAAACGCCTGGAGGCCTTCGTGCGGGTCGGCCACGGCATCATCATCTTCCCGGGCGGGGCCGGTACGGCGGAGGAATTCCTCTACCTGCTGGGCATCCTGATGCACCCGGACAACCGCGACCTGCCCTTCCCGGTGATCCTCACCGGCCCGCGCAGCGCCGAGGCCTACCTGCAACAACTGCATGCCTTCGTCGGCGCGACGCTGGGTGAAGAGGCACACAAGCACTACCAGATCATCATCGACAACCCGGCGCAGGTCGCCCGGGAAATGGCCCAGGGCCTCAAGGCGGTCAAGCAGTTCCGCCGCGAGCGCAACGACGCCTTCCACTTCAACTGGCTGCTGAAGATCGACGAAGGCTTCCAGCACCCGTTCGACCCGACCCACGCCAACATGTCCAGCCTCAAGCTGCACCGCAACCAACCCCCCCACGAACTGGCGGCCAACCTGCGCCGGGCGTTCTCCGGCATCGTCGCCGGCAACGTCAAGGACAAGGGCATCCGCCTGATCGAAGAACATGGCCCGTACGAGATTCACGGTGATGCCGAGGTCATGCAGCCGCTGGACAAACTGCTCCAGGCCTTCGTGGCCCAGCACCGGATGAAGCTGCCGGGTGGCGCGGCCTACGAGCCTTGCTACCGGGTGGTCAGCTGACGCCCTCTCCCCGTGATCCGATTGCCAGTGCCTACCCAACAGGCACTGGCAATACATTTCTCCATACCTCGCAGGAAACCTCAATTACTCTACGGCAGTGATTGAAGGCCCAGAGAAAAGCTCTCATTCTTGCCCCCTCTACATTTCAGCAACTATGTTTAGTTGCACCAAGGAGGGTTGGTGTCGAGAAACGAAAAGCTGCTCACCCGACTGCTCAATCCCTGTACCACCTTTACCTGGCCAGAGCTGGTCAGGTTGCTGGGGCATCTCGGCTACAGGCAAGTTGAAGGCTCGGCGAGCAGAGCCAAGTTCGACAATAATGACCTGACCCGCCAGGCGCTCAGCGAGTACCTGCAGCGTCGCGCCTGACCCTATCGCCGATCAGCGACTGGCCACCACGAACAACCGCGGGAACGGCAGCAGCACACTGCCATCGGGCAGCGCCGGATAGGCTTCACTGATCGCCGCCAGGTAGCGCTCCAGGTAGGCGGCCTTTTCTGCCTCGTCCAGCGGTGCCAGGTAGGGGCGCAATGCAGAACCCTTGAACCACTCCACGACGGCCGCATGGCCGCCCGCCAGCGGATGATGGTAGGTGGTGCGCCAGACATCCACACAGGCGCAGTGCGGCTTCAGCAATTCGTAGTAGAACGACGCATCATGCCGCGGTGGATGCCGTACCGCGCCAATCTTCGCGGCCCAGGGGCCCTGCGCCGCCACCTCCCGCGCCAGCCGATGGGAAGGCTCCTGCATGTTGTCAGGGGTCTGCACCGCCAGGCTGCCGCCGCTGGCCAGTCGACTCACCAGGCGCGGATACAGGCTGGCGTGATCCGGCAGCCATTGCAGCGAGGCGTTGGCGAGAATCACGTCGAACGTCCGGTCCGGATTCCACGTGGCAATATCGGCCAGTTCGAAACTCAAGCCCGGCAGGCGCGACCGGGCGCTGGCGAGCATGTCGTCGGAACTGTCCATGCCGGTGACCCGGGCCTGGGGAAAGCGCTCGGCCAGCACCTCGGTGGAATTGCCGGGCCCGCATCCCAGATCGACCGCCACCTTTACGTCGTGGGTCGCAATCGCCGCCACCAGATCACGTACCGGGCGGGTGCGTTCGGCTTCGAAGGTTGAATACTGCTTGGCTGACCAGGTCATCGCGCTTGCTCTTTGTGTTCAGGAAATGCGCACAGCGTAGGTTTTGCAAAGCATGATGACAAATGCCAATAATGACACACTGCCATACCTTCAAGGTATTCCAATGCTCGAACTGCGTCGTTTACAAGCGTTTGTCGCTATCGCCGAAGAAGGCCACATCACCCGGGCGGCCGAACGCCTGCACATGCAACAGCCACCCCTGACCCGGCTGTTGCAGAAACTCGAAGCCGATCTGGGGGTGACGTTGATGGAACGCCTGCCCCGGGGCGTGCGCCCGACCACTGCCGGCCTGGCGTTGCTGGAAGAAGCCCGGAACCTGCTGGCCCGCGCCGAGACTGTACCCGAGGTGGTCCGCCGCGCAGCCCGTGGCGAACAGGGCCGTCTGGGTGTCGGTTTCACCAGTTCGGCCGCGCTGCATCCGTTCGTGCCTGGAGTGCTGCGGGACTTTCGCGAAGCCTTTGGCGGTGTCTCGGTCGTGCTGGAGGAAGCCGGTACCGGCGAGTTGATCGACGCGCTGGTGCATGAACGCCTGGATGCGGCGTTCGTGCGCTCGCCCCTGAGCGGTACACCCACCTTGCAGGCCGAACCGATCCTGACCGAACCCATGCTGCTGGCGCTGCCGATGGACCACCCGCTGGCGCGGGACACCCGCAGGGCCCTGCCACTATCGGCCCTCGCCGCTGAAGCTTTCGTGCTGTATCGCCGTCGAGTCGGGCAGGGGCTGTACGACGCCATTCTCGTGGCCTGCCAGGAGGCGGGCTTCAGCCCCCGGGTGATCCAGGAAGCGCCGCGCATGGCCGCGACCCTGAGCCTGGTCGCCGCAGGGCTGGGCCTCTCCATCGTCCCCGCCTCGATGCAGCGCCTGCGCGGCGATGGCATTGCCTACCGGCCCCTGGCCGAATGCCCGGGGCTGATCGCGCCACTGCACCTGGCGACGCGGGTGGGCGACAGCTCGTCAGTGCTGCGCCAGTTTCGCCAGCGGGTGGTCAATGCCGCCGCGAGGGAGCACTGATCGGGTGCCATGGGCAGCCGTTCGCGGTGGTGCGACGCCTCGGCGAGTGCGCCCCCACATCCGGTGCCCGAGGTTGCCTGGTGTACCGATCAGGACGCCAGCGAGTAGATCAGCGCCGAAATCGATACCAGGCCCACCAGCGTGACGAACACGTTGGACAACTTGCCCGAGTACTGGCGCATCGACGGCACGCGACGGATCGCATACATCGGCATCAGGAACAGCAGCGCGGCGATGATCGGCCCACCCAGGGTCTCGATCATGCCGAGGATGCTCGGGTTCAACGTCGCCACCAGCCAGCAGACCACCAGCATGAAGGCCGCGGTCATGCGATCCAGCGTCTTGGCGGCCGGCTTGCGACCGCTCTTGATGATCAGGCCCTTGAGGCCTTCACTGGCACCGATGTAGTGGCCCAGGAACGACTTGGCAATCGCCACGAAGGCAATCAGCGGCGCGGCAAAGGCGATGGTCGGGTTGCTGAAGTGGTTGGCCAGGTACGACAGGATCGACAGGTTCTGCGCCTTGGCGTCGGCCAGTTGGGCCGGCGACAGGGTCAGTACGCAACTGAACACGAAGAACAGCACCATCACCACCATCAGCAGATGGGCACGGCACAGGATCTGGCTGCTGCGCTCCTCGGCGTGAACCCCATAACGACGCTTCTGGTCAACCGCGAAGGCCGAGATGATCGGCGAGTGATTGAACGAGAACACCATCACCGGAATCGCCAGCCACAGCGTGTGCAGCAGCGCCGAAGGCTCCGGCAGGCTGCTGGCGGTGGAAAGGATGCCACCGTTCCAGTGCGGAATCAGGTACACCGCCAGGAACGCCAGGGCGACGATGAACGGGTAGACCAGCATGCTCATGGCCTTGACGATCAGTTGTTCACCGCAACGCACCACTGCCAGCAGACCGAGGATCAGCGCCAGGGACAGGATCGCCCGCGGCGGCGGCGCGATGTGCAACTGGTGCTCGAGGAAGCTGCCCACGGTGTTGGTCAGGGCAACGCTGTAGATCAGCAGGATCGGGAAGATCGCAAAGAAGTACAGTAAGGTGATCAGCGCACCGGCGGTCAGGCCGAAATGCTCTTCGACCACTTCGGTGATGTCCGCGCCATCGCGCCCGGAGAGCACGAAACGGGTCAGGCCACGGTGCGCGTAGAACGTCATCGGGAAAGCCAGCAGCGCCAGGATCAGCAGCGGCCAGAAGCCGCCCAGCCCCGCGTTGATCGGCAGGAACAGGGTTCCGGCGCCGATTGCCGTGCCGAACAGACCCAGCATCCAGGTAGTGTCGTGGCGGCTCCAGCTGCTCAGTGCAGCGGGAGCCGATTCATAGCGTTCGTCGACGCTGTTGGCCTGGTCATTCATCCGGTCGAGTCTCCGTTAGCCGGTCATTACCACGCGACCGGAGCGGAAAAACAGCTTATTGGCAGCGCCCCGGCCATAAGAGGGTCGCGATTGTCCGGGATAACGCTTGAGAAGCAAAGGGTTAGCTGAGCAACGGTTACCTGTGTCGGGGTTTTCGGGGGCGTCTGCGCGGTGGCCTGACGGCCTGTCGGCCCTGGCTGCGACCTGTCGTCACAGCAGCAGAAAGACGTACTTTCCCTGAAGTTGGCCGCAAGAACCTGCCCAATGCCCCAAGGACCCGGTCCCTCTCCTCCAAGCTGCCCGCGAACTGTGATCAAGTTGCTGATTCGACAGGAAAAGTGGAAATTCCGATGCATGCGATCGTCATCGTTTCCTTGCCGGCTGTCCGAGGGCCCCCTGCCGGCCCTGAGCGCGCAGAAGAATCGGCTATCGCGCGCAACTATTGATACACTGTAACAATCATCTTCATTCTCCCTTGCCAGTGCCCTCCATGACCCCAGTGCAACGCCGTGCCTGTTTCACCGCCCTGCTCCTGCTGCTTGGCGGCTCGTCCGCCCTCGCGGACGACCTGATGATCACCTGGCCCGGCGACTGGGAAGTGCAGACCTTGCCGCCCGCACAGAATGCTGCTGGCGAGGTGATCAGCGGCCTGCGCCAGCGCGCGGTGAAGAACGACGCCAATGGCGACCCGCTGATGGTCATGGAACTGACCCAGTCGGCGCTCGCCCCCGGGCATCAGGTCAACCTGCCCGGCGTGCTGCTGGAAATGCGCAAGGCGGTACAGAAGAACTTCGTCGAGCGTGGCTTCATGAGCGTCTGCAACCGCATCCACGACAGCACCCTGGGCGGCCTGCCGGCGGTGGAAACCACCTGCACCATCACCCAGAACGGCGGCCACGTGATGACCCAGACCCTGGTGGCTGCGGCACGCGAGGGCAAGGCCTACTCCCTGCTGTATGCCGGCTCCGCGGACGGCTACAAGGCCCAGGAGCCAGTGGTCAACGGCATCCGCGCCAGCCTGCACCTGGAACCCTGAGGCCGGGCCCCAGCCCGCCAGGAACCCGTGGGTGAGCATCGCGGCATCTGCGTCGTGGGACACCACGGTCGTAGCTCAACCCACCCCATTTGCCGCCCTTGCGAAGACTCGATCGTTCCCACGCTCCGCGTGGAAATGCCTCTCCGGAAGCTCGGCGTCCGCGCTTGTGACGCAAAGCGTCACGGGCTGCATTCCCACGCAGAGCGTGGGAACGATCCGCCTCAGGGCAGCAGAATCACCTTCTCGCTGCTGCCCTGGTTGACCTCGGCATACCGCGCCGGCCCATCGACCAGCGGAGATTCGCGCAAGCCCGAGGGCAACTCCAACAGCCCCTCATCAAAGAAGCGTCCGAACTGATCGAGCATCCGCGCGCATGCCACGGTGCCGTAAAGCAGCGAGTTGATGCCAACCACCGAGCCCCCCTTGCGATACAGGGCCAACGCCGGCAATTGCACATGGCCGTCGACCGGCGCGGCGATGATTGCGATGCGGCCAAACGTTGCCAGGGCTCCCACCGCCGCAGGCAACCAGAACCCCGTGGTATCGAAAACCACCTCGGCACCGCCAGGGAATACGCCATTGACCGAGGCCGCCAGATTCTCCGGCTTGTCCAACACGATGGCATCGAAGCCGCGGGCCCGCAGCGCCTCGGCCTGCTCCGGTCGACGGACCGCCGCCAGCACCTGCGCCCCGCGAATCTTCGCCAGGGCGACGGCCGCACTGCCGACCGCGCCGTTGGCACCGATCACCAGCAGCCGGGTCCCGGCCGTCACCAGGCTGCGCTCCAGGGCATCCCAGGCGGTGGTGTACGGCACCCCAAGGCTGGCCGCCTGGGCAAAGCTCAAATGCGCCGGCTTGAGCGCCACCCCCTCAGCCGGCAGGGTCAGGTACTGCGCATGGGAACCGTCACCGGTGAAGCCCAGCTCCTTGCCGGTGCCCCAGACTTCCTGGCCGAGCAGCGCCTGCGGGCCCTCGACCACCACCCCGGCGAAGTCACGCCCGGGCACCCGTGGCAAGGTGGTGTAGGAGAAACGACCCAGTACGTTCTTCACATCGCTGGGGTTCAGGCCAGCAGCCTTGATCTGTACCAGCACCTCACCGGCGGCCGGCACGGGCATTGGCAGGTCGACCCATTGCAGAGCGCCAAGATCACCGGTTTTCGAGAATTGCAGAGCTTTCATGGAATGCATATCCAGACAGGGAACGGAAGGGATTCAGGACAACCAGCCAGCCACCAGTTGCTTGCCCAACGGCCAGGCCTTCTCGCCCAACTGCATGCCGAGCAGGCCGACCAAGGCCACGGCGGGAGGCGCCGGGGAACGGAAATCGAGCCCGCCGTACAGCAGACCGACAGCAAGACCGATAACGAGAGAAATCAGGTAGCTCATGATGAAATCCAGGCTCCGAAAGGGAATGCCTGCAGTCTATGGCCGACAAACATGGGCTGTCGGTCAAAGGCTTCTGGATATCGGTCAAGCGTGGGAGAAGTGCTTCAGTCCACCGGGTAATGCGAGGGCGAGATGCCCAGGGCACGGCGGAACATGTCACTGAAACTGCTGGGGGAATATCCCAGAGAGCGGGCGATGCGACTGACCGGCACACCCTGGATCAACTCGGCCACGGCGGTCGCCAACTGCACCTGGCGCCGCCATTCGGCAAAGCCCATGCCCAGCTCCGCCTGGAACAGCCGCGCCAGGGTGCGCACGCTGGCGCCGGCCGTCTCGGCGTGCTGGTCGAAGGAAATCGCCAGCGACGGCGCGCTCATCACCGCCTGGCACACCGTCAGCAGGCGCCGGTCGCTGCCGGACGGCAGGGCGATTTTCAGCATCGAGCGCCGCGCCCGACGCAACTCCAGCAGCGCCAGGCCAGCCATCGCCTCATAGTATTCACCCTGGGCCTCATCGGCCTGCGCCACCAGACCAATGATCAGCTCGCGCAGCAGGCCGCCAACCTCGATCACCTGCACCGTGCTCTCCAGCGTCGCGGCCAGGGCCGGACGCAGGTAGATGTTGCGCATCTGCAGGTCCGACACCACCCGGATACCGTGGGAGACCCCCGGTGGCAGCCAGACCGCCCGCTGTGGCGGCACCGCCAGGGCCTCGTGAGGCGTCTCGACCCACATCACCCCGGACATCGCATACAGCAACTGTCCCCAGACGTGCTCGTGAGGCTCGATGAACAGGCCCCGCGGGTAGGTCCGGGCCAGCGGCTGCACCGGCCGGTTGGTGTCGCTCAGGTCGGGTGGCGCGGCCAGGGCCATGATCAGCCCGCGACAGGCGTACGCAGGGTGACGAACTCCTCGGCCGCCGTCGGATGCACGCCGATGGTTTCGTCGAAATCACGCTTGGTCGCCCCGGCCTTCAGCGCAATGCCCAGGCCCTGAATGATCTCTCCGGCGTCCGGCCCGACCATGTGGCAACCCAGCACCTTGTCGGTACGGGCATCCACCACCAGCTTCATCAGGGTCTTTTCCTGGCAGTCGGTCAGGGTCAGCTTCATCGGCCGGAAGCGGCTTTCGAAGATCGTCACCTCATGGCCCTGCTCCCGCGCCTGTTCCTCGGTCAGGCCGACGGTACCGATGTTCGGCTGGCTGAACACCGCCGTGGGGATCTGGTTGTAGTCGACCGGGCGATACTGCTCGGGCTTGAACAGGCGACGGGCCACGGCCATGCCTTCGGCCAGGGCCACCGGCGTCAGTTGCACACGCCCGATCACATCGCCCAGGGCGAGGATCGACGGCTCGGCGGTCTGGTACAGCTCATCGACCTGGATGAAACCGTTCCTGTCCAGCTTCACCCCGGTGTTTTCCAGACCCAGGTTGTCCAGCATCGGGCGACGCCCGGTGGCGTAGAAAATACAGTCGGCGACCAGTTCGCGACCGTCCTTGAGGGTGGCCTTGAGGCTGCCATCGGCCTGCTTGTCGATACGCTCGATATCGCTGTTGAACTGCAGCGTGAGGCCCTGCTTGGTCAGCTCCTCGGCCAGGTGTTTGCGCACCGAACCGTCGAAGCCACGCAGGAACAGGTCGCCGCGATACAGCAACTGGGTCTCGGCGCCCAGGCCGTTGAAAATGCCGGCGAACTCGACGGCGATGTAGCCACCGCCGACCACCAGGATGCGCTTGGGCAGTTCCTTGAGGAAAAACGCCTCGTTGGAACTGATGGCGTGTTCATGCCCTGGAATGTCGGGAATCTGTGGCCAGCCGCCCGTCGCGATCAGGATATGCCGGGCGCTGTAGCGCTGGCCGTTGACCTCGACCTGATGCGGATCGACCAGCTTGCCATGACCTTCGAGCAGCGTGACGCCGCTGTTGACCAACAGGTTGCGATAGATGCCGTTGAGGCGATTGATCTCCTTGTCCTTGTTGGCGATCAGGGTCGCCCAGTCGAAGCTCGCTTCGCCCAGCGACCAGCCAAAGCCCTTGGCCTGCTCGAAATCCTCGGCGAAGTGCGATCCGTAGACCAGCAGCTTCTTGGGCACGCAACCGACGTTGACGCAGGTGCCTCCCAGGTAGCGGCTTTCGACCACCGCCACCTTGGCCCCGAAACCGGCGGCGAACCGCGCCGCACGCACACCGCCGGAACCGGCGCCAATCACAAACAGATCAAAATCGTAGGCCATTTCTATCTCCTCGGCAGGCACACAGCATAACTGCTGTGGCCTTCTGGGTCAGCGTCAGGAGTATATGGGG
This sequence comes from Pseudomonas fuscovaginae SE-1, assembly GCF_000364705.1. Classification (GTDB taxonomy): domain Bacteria; phylum Pseudomonadota; class Gammaproteobacteria; order Pseudomonadales; family Pseudomonadaceae; genus Aquipseudomonas; species Aquipseudomonas fuscovaginae_A. The sequence goes on from NZ_AQOH01000335.1 coordinate 31,587, forward strand.
GCACAGATAACGGGAGTAAAGGGCAGCTTAGGCTCACCGCCACCACCCGACGTGCGGATCCGAGCCGGCTCGATGAAGCCACATCTGACTATGGCTCAACACGAGGGACGATTGGTTTCACAATATATTTAAACTGAACAATAACCAACAAAATCAGAAAAGCCGTATAAAAAGCAAGTATTAAAAAAAGACAAGCTCAGTGAAAGATCAAAGAAGACAACCTGAATCACAGCAGCCACCAATGGTGCAACGGCAATACCAACCGAAACACTGAAAACACTCATACAGGCAATTGAATACTGAAGGGCCATTTGAGCCCCCCCCCCCAAAAAAA
>NZ_AQOH01000336.1 GCF_000364705.1 Pseudomonas fuscovaginae SE-1
CACCAAGACGAGCACCGTACGTAAGGCACCTATATTTAAAACAAATTGCACTATCGCCAAGTTTTTAGAAATAGCAGTATTTATAAAAATCGAAACCCCACAAACAACGAACAAGAATACACCCCAAGCGTCAAACCGACTAAAGCAAAAGATACCGCCTCCCACAAACAAAACAAAGCTTATTAACAAAATTCCAGCCCGCACTGGACTCGACTGACAGTCGAAAATAACACCCCCAACAGAAACGGCTATCGCGGAAAACGTTGCAGGTATCAAATACCTGATAGCAAAAAACCAGACAACCAATTTAAAAAATAAAAAAATCAATACAAAAATACAAACATATCAAAGAACCACCTAATGTATCCCACCCCTGGCCTTCCCGCGGCCCCAGAAACTCTTCGAAAAAACACTACCCCGAGAGAAACGACAAAAGAAACCAGCGAACACAGAAATACCAACACGAATGGATTCAGATCAACATATAGGTAAAATGCAGAATAAACCATCCTCGCTCCATCCCCTAAAAGGAAGAAGGAGAGTGCTAAAACACCTGAAAAATACCGTTCACTCATATATGAATACGACACCTACCAACGAGATCAGCACATGAATCCACAACCCCCTTCCCATACTCTGTAAGCTGAGCATTTTTGCAAACTACACTCATCGTTTGAAAAAATTTCTCCTTAAAAGAAGCTCCATTGCCCTGCTCATTATAATTAGTTCTGACCTCAGACCATT
>NZ_AQOH01000337.1 GCF_000364705.1 Pseudomonas fuscovaginae SE-1
GAGTAGATCAGTGCTCTTCTTTTTTCGATATTTGCTTTTCTTAGGCACCATGCAATCAGTAGGAAGGTAAGAGGGGTTATAAGGCAGTCGAATAGGACATTTATATCGCCACCACTCAGTCCGAAATTTTGTAACAGATATACAGTCGCACCTGATGTCCAGTAGCCAGGTATTTTCATGGCACCTAGGGCGCCTTGATAGCTTAGATAGGTCTCTTCATCCCATGCATTCACGTAAATAAAGTTTATAGACTCGAAATAGGCATAGAGCATGGGAGTTGCATAAGAGAGGTATGCAAGCACCACGAGTAGTAACGTGGTGCCGACGTGGCTGGTGGCCTTGTTCAAAGCCTGTTTCAACTTGCTGAAAACCATCGTCTCTCGGGTTCCTCTTGTGGGTAAGACAGTCATTCATTGGAAGGTGGATCAGCTAATGGCTCGGGTTAACGTCTCGACGACATAGTCTTGTTGCTCCATGGTCAAGCCAACCCAGAGAGGTAGGCGTAGTAGGCGCTCGGAGAGAGAGTCGGTGACATTCAGTGAGCCGTGGGATCTGCCATAACGTCTGCCTGCTGGTGAGGAGTGAAGGGGCACATAGTGGAAAACGGCGTATATTCCGTTACGTTTCATTTCATTCAGCAAGATTTGTCGATCGACCCCGGGTGGCAGCAAGACATAATACATATGGGCGTTGTGCTGGCAGTCAGTAGGTATTACTGGGCGCCGAACAAGTCCTTTTTCTTCGAGTGCAGCCAGGCGGATATGGTAGTGATCCCAAGCTGCCAGTCGCCTCTTTGTGATGCTTTGGGCTTCTTCAAGCTGTGCCCAAAGAAACGCTGCGATCAGCTCTCCGGGTAGAAACGACGAGCCGACTTCCTGCCAAGTGTATTTATCCACCTCACCTCTAAAAAAACGACTTCTATCGGTACCTTTTTCGCGAATGATTTCAGCACGAAGTGATAGTTGCGGATTGTTGACCAGTAGCGCCCCACCTTCACCCGAAATAACATTCTTCGTTTCATGAAAGCTGAATGTGCCGAGATCTCCCAGGCTGCCGAGTGCTTTGCCTTTGTAGCTGGACATAACGCCTTGAGCGGCATCTTCAATGACTTTGAGTCCGTACCTGCTTGCGATATTCATGATTGAGTCCATTTCGCAGGCCACCCCTGCGTAATGGACTGGGACGATTGCTCTTGTTCGCGGGGTGATAGCTGCTTCGATGAGTCTCTCGTCAAGGTTCAGTGTGTCTTCGCGAATATCAACGAAAACTGGCACTCCTCCACGTAGAACAAAGGCATTGGCCGTAGAAACAAAGGTATAGGAGGGTACGATCACCTCATCGCCGGGCTGGATATCAAGTAGCAGTGCCGCAATCTCCAGCGCGGCTGTGCAGGAGTGGGTCAGAAGTGCCTTGCTGCATCCTGTATTCTGTTCGAGCCATTGATGGCAGCGCTTGGTGAAGGGGCCGTCGCCTGCCAGCATATTTCCAAATTTGGCTTCCGCAATATAGTACAGTTCCTTACCTGTCATGAATGGGCGATTGAAGAGTATTTTTTCTGTGCTCATATGATTTTCTGCTCTAATGAATTATGTTGTTTGGTCGCTGTGTCGGCGTCTCATTTTCATACTTCGTACATGACGGAATCGAAATTATTTTATTTAATGTGTATGGGCCTTCTTAGTCTTGATTGTTTTCTATGGTTCTTTGCTTAAGGACTCTCGCCGGGTTTCCGGCTGCAACACAGTAGGCGGGGATGCTTCTTGTGACGACCGAGCCGGCACCTATGACTGCGCCTTCGCCGATGATAACGCCTGGTAGAATGATGGTTTTCCCACCGATCCAAGCATAGCGGCAAACGGTTACTGGGGCAGACATGTCAGGTAAGTCTAGTGCTTTGTAGTCGTGAGTGGATGAAAAAATTATGACGCCAGGGCCCAGAACGACATTGTCTTCTAGTGTAATGATACCTTGTTCGGTTTGCATGGATGGATAAAGTTCGCAACCTCGATTGATATCAACTTGATTGCCTATCGAGATACGCCATGGATATCGAGCAAAGCTTCTGTAATCAAAAAGGCCACCTGTGCCGAAGCGTTTAAATAAAATGCGGA
>NZ_AQOH01000338.1 GCF_000364705.1 Pseudomonas fuscovaginae SE-1
ATATATTTCGTATGAAGTGTGGGAGTAAGTCCAGAAGTGTCCAGGATAGAGAAGATAAATAACTGAAGGTAGAATATAGGAGAATAACCAGCTGTCTGCTTTTGATGAGCTTGTTCATGCTTTATTTTTCCGGTGAACGTAGAATTTGTTGGCAAAATAGAAGAATGCGGAGACGCAGAAAATTGATATAAGCTGTATTAGGCTTGCACTGTATCCAAGTACGTCAACACCTAGGCGAAGCGTGAGAATATTAAGAAGGTACCCTGCGATCAGCGTCAGGCATAGTCGTGAGAGTCCAGATTTTAGCGGTAATGTGCTTGCGAATACGACTTTCCTGTTCAGTCCGAAGCTGGCTATGACACCCAGTAGATAAGTTAAGGATGCTGCTCGCTTGTGCTCTATGCCTATGAATAGGAGTATCAGGAAAAGTAAGTATCCCCCACCGTTCACGAGGCCTCCTACAGCTACGTATCTGAGTATTTGTACAAGCGAGGGTGAGTGGGACGGGGGGATGTTTTTTCTCATGATAAGCTCTTATCGCTCTTTTGATCTGTACCTGTGCTGTGAGCTGCTTGCTCTTCACGCCATCCCCATATGTACCAACTTGCTTGCGGGCCGACGTTAAAGATTAAGTCAAGGACCGAGACGCCATGCTCGAAGGGTGGGTGGCGTTGTGGATACTCTGGATATCCAGAGTAGTCCTTCCATATGAGCTCCACGCCCATTTCCGAAAAAGCATGTGGGTTGATATAGTCACGTGCTGCGGGGCCTGACACATAGTGGCTTGTACTAGTTTGAGCAATCAGGTCGAGAAGTCTCTCCTGCTTACGCCCCGAAAGCCTGTAGTTGCGCGAGTCCTCGAAGCTTGTTGAGATTTTCAAAATATCTTTTGAAATCATGAAGATAAGGTGTTGGTTCAAATCGGAAAGATTTTTCCATTTTTTTCCGAGGTAGATTTCCTTGAGGTATTCATTGTAGAGCGTAAAATATGCAGATTTCCCATATTGCTGCTCTATGGTTTTCCAGTGTTTTATTTGCCAAGTGGGGTTTGCTATTTCCACTTCGCAGATGAGTA
>NZ_AQOH01000339.1 GCF_000364705.1 Pseudomonas fuscovaginae SE-1
ATTCACAGCCTTTTGAAGTCTTTATTTTATTTCGATTGCGCCAGTCGTTTTTTGTATATTGAAGGTCATCATAGAAAATAAATAGGTCGGCCTCGTAAATAAGGTCGAAATAGCCTTTCCAGGGAATGTAGTTGGATTGTAGTATGACGGTCTTTTTCATTGCTAAAACTGGCTGGGTGGTGTGAGGTGTAGGGAAGTTAGTAACTTAGATAGATTGCTTGCTTTGTTGGTGTCGAAATAACGGTCATTGAATAGATTTATAATGTTTTTATAAACTTTTTCGGCGATAGGTGCTTGGCCCGGGGCAAATATTCCGGTCAACGATTCATAGTGTCCGCTTGCGAAAAAGCCGGCCTCTTGAATAGTCTTCAGGATTTCTTCTTTTTTTTCGACATAAATGTTGAATCTCCATGTCTGGAAAATATTTGATAATTTGATTTTATAGGGTAGCTCAGTGCTATAAATGGAATTGATTAGTTCTTTTGTTTTTCTCGCTCGTTTGTGCTCTTGCGTTACTCTTTGGTAATAGTCTACCCAGCTGATTTCAGGAGGGCGTGTGTCGAGCCAATCGCTATCTTGGTATGAGAATTTAGTCCGTGTTGCCA
>NZ_AQOH01000340.1 GCF_000364705.1 Pseudomonas fuscovaginae SE-1
GGCAGCTCTTATATTTTTTGGTCAGTTCTTTCAAAGCTTGTGGATTGAAGGAATGCTGAGTGTCTTTATAAGGGGTTTTATATCGGAGCAGACCAAAGCCCCCGAATCCGATATCGACATATTTTGCATAGCCAGTACTATAAAGAACTGCATCGGTATGATCACAGATAATATTATTGAAATCGGGCGGGCACAGGCAGCGGTCATCAATGATCAGGGCCTGAGGTGAAAGAGATTTTATTTCGGAAAATATCTGGTCGGTTTTGAAGACGGCACCGTAGGACCTGGCATAAACGATCCCGGCAGGAGGAGTGCCAGGTCGTCTCCAACGAGCCATCACCGCCTCATGATCCAGGCAAAGTGTTCTGGGGCAAATATCGATAAATTCGAAAGAGCGTCCAGCCTTTAGAAATACCAATGGAACAATCGGGCATATATTGGCTGGCAGAAGAAACGGACCGCTCAGGATGGGTGAGGTGATAATCTTGAACAGTACTGTAGCTGCGCGCTGTTCGAAATGGAATCTTGCGCTGCCATTAGAGTTCAAGAGGGTGCTCCCGTTCCGTGTTGGCGGCGCGAGCGAGCGAGATGAACACTTTCTGCCCATCCAAGTAAAAAAAAGCAGGATAACGTTTGCTATCGCAGGCGCGAATGCTGTTATAGAGAGCAATCAGTGGCTGGGTTGGGTCGATTTCTGAATCCTCCGGGCTTCTCTTAGGTGCTACGATTTTTGTGAGTGATGGGTCTTGCTCTGTTCCGGTGAGCAGGTCTCTGTGGATCAGTGACATCAATTCGTTGAGGAACTGCGGCATAAGTTCATGGGCCTGCATCTTGATTGATGCAGTTGTGCTGAACCTTGAAATGGGGAAACGAAGTTGATGAATTATTTTCCCATCATCAAGTTCGGGGGTCAGATAATGGGCGGTAATACCATGCTCATGTTCTTCGTTGATAATCACATAAGGCTCCGTATGGTAGCCTTTGTATTGCGGCAGAATTGCAGGGTGAACATTAATCACTAGGCGATTCTCAAGTAATTTGAAGAAATCGGAACCAAGTATTCGACGCCAGCCCATTGAAATTATAACA
>NZ_AQOH01000341.1 GCF_000364705.1 Pseudomonas fuscovaginae SE-1
CCTGTGTGTCGTTGAAATATCGCGTTCGGTACTTTCTCTTACAAGATAAAGAGGTTTTTTTGAGGATTTGAAATTTATACGTCCTAAGTATTCGCCAAAAATCCCAAGTACCAAAAGTTGTATTCCCCCAAACGCCAAAATTCCCGCCATAATGGAGGCGTAGCCGGAAACTGTGACTTTTCCAGTAAGAAAGCTCAGGAAAATTACGGCCAGCCAGCTTGCGCCAATAAGGAAGGCCATGAACCCAATCCAGGATGCCACCCTGAGGGGGATATCGGAAAATGTTACAAAAATATTGATAGTGTGAGTGATCAGTTTTTTCAATGTGTAGTTGCTAGTCCCATGTACACGAGAATCGTGAGGAATCTGGACGGTTGTATAATTATTGGTCAGCCACGAAAGATAGCCATCAACGAATGGATAGGGTGAGTCGAACTGGGTAACAGCCCGAGCAATGTCTCCGCGAATAACTCGATAGCTTGTATAGGCGTAGTTTAGTGATGGAATTGCTTTTTTGAACATCCAGCGTGCTATTGTTGAGGTAATATTGCGCCACCTGCTATGAGTGCGCTGCTGATAGACACCATATACCAAATCAGCCCCTTCCTGAGCCTTCTTATATAGGCTTGGTATGTGCTCTGGTGCTTGCTCAAGATCATCGTCCAGAGTTATTATCCATCGTCCAGTCGATTTGGAAAATCCGCAAATGGTTGCTGCATGTTGTCCGAAATTTCTGCTGAATTTTATGCCGCGCACTCTTTCATCATTACTCGCTATCTGTTGAAGAATTTTCCAGCATTGATCTCCTCCAGAGTCTTCGATAAAAATCAATTCGAATGATACATTCATGGATTCAAGCACTGAAATAAGACGCTGGTAAAGTTCGTGAACTGTATGCTCGGCACGGTATACAGGAACTACGATTGAAATATCGAGGGCTGCTGGGCTTTCAGCGGGTTGGGTCATGCGATGATTGTCTCGGATAACGGTGATATCATGTTTATTTTTTTATTGCTGTCTAGTAGTATACCAGATTTGCTAAGAAATTACGTACTACACGAAAAGTAATACCTTGATGCCCCCTCTGCAGGCAAGCGAGTGTGACCATGGCTGCATAGTTTTCTGCCAGATTGCAGTTGCGAGTTCCCTGAACGAGTCCCCTGAAAGACAGGACACCGTTTCTCCCTTAGGATAAGGGTTAGGCTCTGTCTGAAAAATCTTGATACTCGGTGATGCTGCGTTGAAAACCGCCTCGGAATGCTCATTTACTCCAGTAAAGTCGGGCGCGACCCCGGCCGTTCCTCGGCGGTTTTCGCCTTGCCTGACCTTCGTCTCAAGACTTTTCAGACAAAGCCTAGGCAAACAGGTATTTTTATGACTAAAAGCAACGATTAGAGTGGCGGCGAACTGCTTGGCCTGGAGCGTATTTTAAGCGGGTGCGATCATCCTTGCCGCCACAACCCTTGGATCAGTGGTCAGGTGGAACGTGTAAATCGGACTATAAAGGAAGCGACAGTCAAGGCATTCACTACCCCAATTTCGATGCTCTAAAGGCTCATGTGCTGGCCATCTTGACGGCCTACAACTTCGCCAGACACTTCAAGGCCGCAATGTCCTACTCTGGCGTTTTTCAAAGTAGCCTGTAAGGCCAGGGCGAAAAGTCCAGAGCGTTTCACTATCCATCCGCACAATCTCATTCCGGAACCGTGCACCTACTGCGATACATACCTTGTAACTGCGCGGCTTTTGACACTGCATCTAGGCACTGTACGAAAAGAAATGTCGTAGACACCGCCGCCA
>NZ_AQOH01000342.1 GCF_000364705.1 Pseudomonas fuscovaginae SE-1
GCAGGCTTTGCGGCTCGGGCACGGCCACCGGCTCGACATGCACCTGGGGCATCACCGGGGCCTGTGGCGCCGCCGGCGGGTCGACACGTACCTGACGCTGTTCATCCTGACGGGAAAACAGCATCGGCAGGAAGATCACCGCCAGCGCCACCAAAACCAGCGCGCCGACCATCCGCTGCTTGTAAGCCCTATCCAGCAATGCCATCTGCAGCTTCCTCCGTGGCGCGCCGGGCCAGCCATTCCAGCGCCTCGGCTACGCAAAAGAACGATCCGAACAACAGAATCTCATCATCGGCCGTGGCCTGGGCACACTGCCCTTCCAGGGCCGCCGCGACACTTTCGTACACGGTCACCGCCGCGCCGCGAGCCTGCAAGGCGTCCTGCAGCTCGCCAGCCGGACGGCTGCGTGGCGACAGCAAGGGGGTCACGGCCCAATGCTGCACATGGGCATCCAGCTGCGATACCACGCCCGCAAGATCCTTGTCCGCCAGCAGGCCGAACACCGCCAGGCGTCGCCCCGCCAACGGTTGGCGGGCCAGGTGCCGGGACAGGTACTCGGCGGCATGGGGATTATGCCCGACATCCAGCATCAGCCTGACCGGCCTACCCTGCCAGTTGACGGTTCGACGATCCAGTCGACCGACGATCCGCGTCGCCTGCAACGCAGCAACAATGCGTTCGGGCTGCCAGGGCAGGCCCATCAGCGCGTAGGCCTGCAACGCCAGCGCGGCGTTCTCCATCGGCAGGTCCAGCAACGGCAGGTCCTGCAATTCGAGCGACTGCCCCTTGTCATCCACACCGCGCCACTGCCAGTAGCGGTCGGTGGACGCGAGATCGAAGTCACGGCCACGCAGGAAAAACGGGCTGTTCAGCTCGCGCGCCTTGTCCAGCAGCGGCTGGGGCGGACTCAGGTCGCCGCACAGCGCCGGCCGCCCGGCACGAAAGATGCCGGCCTTCTCGTAGGCCACCGACTCACGGGTGTCACCCAGGTATTCGGCATGATCGACGCCGATGCTGGTCACCAGCGCAAAATCGGCGTCGACCACATTGACCGTGTCCAGGCGCCCACCGAGACCGACCTCCAGCACCACGGCATCGAGCTGTTCACGCTCGAACAACCAGAAGGCCGCCAGGGTGCCCATCTCGAAGTAGGTCAACGTGGTACCGCCACGACCGGCTTCCAGCGCGACGAAGGCCTCGCACAACTGGGCATCGGTCGCCTCGACCCCATTGATCTGCACGCGCTCGTTGTAGCGCAGCAGGTGTGGCGAGCTGTAGACACCGACCTTGAGGCCTTGCGCCATCAGCAGCGAGGCCACGAAGGCGCAGGTCGAGCCCTTGCCGTTGGTGCCGGTCACCGTCACTACCCGGGGCGCCGGCTTGCCCAGCCCCATGCGGTTCGCTACCTCTCGCGAGCGCTCCAACCCCATGTCGATGGCCGATGGATGCAATTGCTCCAGGTAGGCGAGCCAGTCGCCCAGGGTACGTTCGGTCATACTTTTGCCGGTGCCGGTGGAACGACGACAGGCTCGACGGGCGCAGCCACGTAAACGGGCGTCGGCAGCCCCATCATCTGGGCCAGCAGGCTACCCAGGCGCGGACGCAGTTCCTGGCGCGGGATGATCATGTCGATGGCGCCGTGCTCCAGCAGGAACTCGCTGCGCTGGAAGCCTTCCGGCAGCTTCTCGCGTACGGTCTGCTCGATCACGCGCGGGCCGGCGAAACCGATCAGCGCCTTCGGCTCACCGACAATTACGTCGCCGAGCATCGCCAGGCTGGCGGAAACGCCACCGTAGACCGGGTCGGTCAGTACGGAAATGAAGGGCAGGCCCTCTTCGCGCAGACGCGCCAGCACGGCCGAGGTCTTGGCCATCTGCATCAGCGAGATCAGCGCTTCCTGCATCCGCGCACCGCCGGAAGCCGAGAAACAGACCATCGGGCAACGCTTTTCCAGGGCGTAGTTGGCGGCGCGCACGAAACGCTCGCCGACGATGGCGCCCATGGAACCGCCCATGAACGAGAATTCGAATGCCGAGACCACGATCGGCATACCCAGCAGCGTACCGCTCATCGAGACCAGGGCGTCTTTTTCGCCGGTCTGCTTCTGCGCCGCGCTCAGGCGGTCCTTGTACTTCTTGCCGTCGCGGAACTTCAGGCGGTCGACCGGCTCCAGGTCAGCCCCCAGCTCGGCGCGACCTTCGGCGTCCAGGAAGATATCGATGCGGGCGCGGGCGCCAATACGCATGTGGTGGTTGCACTTGGGGCAGACGTCCAGGGTCTTTTCCAGCTCCGGACGATAGAGCACCGCGTCGCACGACGGGCACTTGTGCCACAGACCCTCGGGCACCGAGCTCTTCTTCACCTCGGAACGCATGATCGAAGGGATCAGTTTGTCTACTAACCAGTTGCTCATGCTTTCTTTCTCCAATTCGTTTTCGGCCCGTCGGACAACCGGGCCCGCCTGTTTTCTGTGGCGGTTAGCATGGACGGCGGCAGATTGCCGCCCGTCACATCGGCGATCAACTGGCGCGCACGGCCTGGATGAACGCCCTGATCTTCGCGGGGTCCTTGATGCCCTTGCTCTGCTCGACCCCGCCGCTGGTATCCACGGCATACGGCCTGACCTGGGCAATGGCCTGCGCCACGTTGTCCGCGGTCAGGCCTCCGGCGAGGATGATCGGCTTGTTCAGGCCCTGCGGCACCAGAGACCAGTCGAAGGCCTCGCCGGTTCCACCCGGCACGCCTTCCACATAGGTATCGAGCAGGATGCCGCTGGCTCCGGGATAGGCCTGGCAGGCCGCGGCAATGTCGTCACCGGCCTTGATCCGCAGCGCCTTGATGTACGGCCGGTTGAAGCCCTCGCACTGCGCACTGGTCTCATCGCCATGGAACTGCAACAGATCCAGCGGCACCGCATCGAGAATCTCGCCCAGCTCGCAACGACTGGCGTTGACGAACAGGCCCACGGTGGTGACGAACGGCGGCAGTGCGGCAATGATGGCCCGTGCCTGCTGGAACGTCACCGCCCGCGGGCTCTTGGCGTAGAACACGAAACCGATGGCATCGGCTCCGGCCTCGACCGCGGCCAACGCATCTTCAATGCGGGTGATTCCGCAAATTTTGCTGCGAACGGCGGACATTTCGTCAGAACCCCAAGGTTTTCCGGATAAAGGTCCGGATGGTAGCAAATGCTTTCCCTGGCGTCAGCCGGCAAGCTCCGAGAATCCGGTGAGGAAGTGCGGCCCGATATAACGCTCGGGCAACTCGAACTCGTCGCGGTACTCCACCTGCACCAGGTACAGGCCGAATGGATGGGCGGTCACCCCACCCGTACGACGGATGCGACTCTCCAGCACCTCGCGCGCCCACTCGACCGGACGTTCACCGGCACCGATGGTCATCAGCACCCCGGCGATGTTGCGCACCATGTGATGCAGGAAGGCGCCAGCGCGGATATCGATCACGATCATCTTGCCGTGCCGGGTCACCCGCAGGTGGTGCACTTCCTTGATCGGCGACTTGGCCTGGCACTGCCCGGCGCGGAAGGCGCTGAAATCGTGGGTACCGACCAGGTAGCGGGCGGCCTCGGCCATGCGTTGCTCATCCAGCGGGCGATGGTTCCAGGTGATTTCCTCGTTGAGGTGCGCCGGACGGATCTGGTCGTTGTAGATCACGTAGCGGTAGCGCCGGGCGATGGCCTTGAAGCGGGCATGGAAATGCGCCGGCATGACCTTGGCCCAAGTGACACTGATGTCATGGGGCAGATTGATATTGGCGCCCATGGTCCAGGCTTTCATCGAACGCTCGGCGCGGGTATCGAAATGCACCACCTGCCCACACGCATGCACACCAGCATCGGTGCGCCCGGCGCACATCAGCGAAACCGGCGAGTCCGCCACCTTCGACAGCGCGTCCTCCAGGGTTTCCTGGACCGACAGCACGCCCGAGGCCTGGCGCTGCCAGCCGCGATAGCGCGAACCCTTGTACTCCACGCCCAGCGCGATGCGGTAAAAGCCTTCGGCCGCCATTTCGGCGGCCGGGTTATCTATATTTGCCAAGAACTTGCAGCCTGATGATGAACGCAAAGGCGTGCATTATAAGGCGCGCGCCCATAACGACAACGGCAGCCCGTGGGCTGCCGCTGTTTTTACCGCTAGCGGATGGATTCAAGCCAGGCGCTTGAGCATCTCCTTGGCTTCGCTCTTCTGCGCATCGCTGCCTTCGCTGATGACTTCGGCCAGGATGTCGCGGGCGCCATCCTTGTCATCCATGTCGATATAGGCCTGCGCCAGGTCGAGCTTGGTCGCCGCCTCGTCGGTTCCCGCCAGGAAATCGAACTCCGGCTCGTCATCCCCCAGGGCGGCATCCTGCTCGGTAAAGCTCGGCGTCGCCAGCGGTGGCTGCTCCAGGCTCTGGGACAGACGATCCAGCTCGGCGTTGACATCGTCCAACTCGTCGGTGAAGGCGTTCGGCCCGCTGTCGGCCAACAGCTCGTCAGCCAGCAGATCATCCACCGCCAGGTCGTCGGTCGCCAGGTCATCGGCCAGCGACAGATCGAAGTCCGCCGGCAGCCCGAGGTCATCCAGCGCATCGAGGGTCGGCACTTCGCCCTCCGGCGCCTTGGGATCGTCGGCCAGCCCGAGCAGGAAGTCTTCATCGTCCCGAGCGGCGGCAACCGGCTCGTCAGCACCCAGATCCAGGTCGAAGTCGGAGAGATCGTCCAGACCGCTCAGGTCGTCCTTGGCTTCAGTCTGCCGCGCCAGCACTGATTCGAAACTCAGGTCGTCGTCGAGCTGCAGGTCATCCAGGCTTTCCTCGACTGCCGGAGCAGCGACTGGCGCCACAGACGGCGAGACAGCCTCCAGGTCATCCAGGCTGAGGTCGAAGTCGTTGTCGAACGCCTCCGCCGCCGGAGCAGGCGCCTCCGCGACCACGGGCTCCGGAGCAGCAGCCGGGGCCGGCTCGTCATCCTGCAGCAGTTCCTGAACGAACTGCTCGTCCAGTTCGGCGGCGGCAGCGGCTGCCCCCACCCCGACCGCTGCGGCGGCGGCCACGGTCACCATGGCGGGGAAACGGCTCTTGAGCTGCTCGACCTGAGCCTGATTATCGCCATTGGCAGGCAGTTGCCGCTCCTGACGCACGAAGGCATCACGATCACCCTGGCGACCATAGACCTCCATCAGTTTCAGGCGCAGATCGCTGCGTTGCGGCTCGAACTTGACCGCCTCTTCCAGCAGATCGGCAGCCTGATTCAGATGGCCGCGTTCAATGTGCAGCTCAGCCTGACCCAGGACATCGGTCGGGCGTTCAGCGACGGGAGCCGGCGCCGGGGCCGGCGCCAACTTTACATTGGGCGCGGGTACCTCCAGGCCCTCGAAGCTGCTTTCCGGCATGTCCAGGTCGGCGGCGAAGTCAGTCTCCTCGGACAGCGCCTTGGCCATGCGCTGGTGCTTCTCGGCTTCCTGCTGGGCCTTTCGACGCCGGACCAGCAACAGCAGGAGCAACAGTGCCACCAGCACCACGGAGCCGGCGATCAGCCCCATCAGGATCGGGCTGGACAGCAGGTCGTCGAGCTTGCGTTCTTCGCTCGGTGCCGGCTGGAGGGGTGGTTCGACCGGCTTTTT
>NZ_AQOH01000343.1 GCF_000364705.1 Pseudomonas fuscovaginae SE-1
GACAACAGGCGCCGATGCCGGAGTGGTCTCGGGCTTGGCCACCAGTTCGGCCGACACCGCCGGCTGCGCCGGAGCAGGCGTTGGTGCCGCAGCGGCAGCCGCCCCTTCAGCCTGCAGCTTGGCCAACTGATCGTTCTTCAGATCGATCAGGCGCTGCAGCTTGTCCAGTTGGCTCTGCAGGTCCTCCATGCGGCTTTTCAGTTCGGCGTTGTCGCGACGGGTCGCATCGAGGCTTTCCTGGGTCATCGCCAGCTTGTCGGTCAGCGCCTTACTGTCGCCGGCCGCCCCCTTGCCCCCCTTCTTGCCGCTCTCGGCCGAAACCAGGCTCAACTTGTCCTTGCGTTCAGCAGCGGCGGGCGCACCCTCGCCACCCTTGTGCCGGGTGGCGTCGAGCTGCTGCTTGCCGCCATGGCCCTGACCCGCACGACGCCCCTGGCGCCAGGCGGCGTTCTGCGCGGCCACCTCGGCAATCGCCTTGGACTGCGGCAGCGCCGTGCTCTGCACGGTATCCGGCAGGCGCAACACCTGGCCGGTCTTGAGCCGGTTGATGTTGCCATCGACGAAGGCTCCCGGGTTCAACGCCTGGATCGCCAGCATGGTCTGCTGCACGGAAGCGCCATTACGCTCCCTGGCGGCGATTTCCCAGAGGGTGTCCTTGGCCCCGGTGGTGTACTGCTTGGCCCGGGTCGGCGCGGTGACCGGTGCGTTCGGCGCGACAGCCGGCTTGGCGGCCTCGCCGGCCGGTGCGTATCTGGACGGATCGAGCAGCACGCTGTAGTCACGCATCAGTCGACCCTGGGGCCACTGCACCTGGACCAGGAAGCGCACATAGGCCTCGGACAGCGGCTTGCTGGAGGTCACTCGAACCACGCTGCGACCATTGGGATTGACGACGGGCGTGAAGGTCAGGTCATTCAGGAAGTCCTGGCGGCTGACGCCGGCATCGCTGAACGCCTGGGGAGAAGCCAGGCTGGGCACGATATCGGAAGCGCTGAGGCCACCGACATCCTGCAATTCGATTTCCACCAGCAGCGGCTGGTTCAGGGTCGACTTGAGGGTCATTTCCCCCAGCCCGAGGGCATGCGCCATACCGGAAGACAGCGCCGAAGCGGCCGCTATTGCTAACACCAGTTTGCGAACTTGAACCATCAGCCTCTTCCTTTGTTTGTGCGTTCCTCGGCCAGCGAGAAGGTGGTGTAGCTGCCTTGCGGCATGGTGTGCAGCCGTGGAAATCACGGTCTCACACCCTGTTGTCGCCGATGCCCCTGCAAGTGCCCCCGGGGCAGCTCACCTTCAGCAACCAACCTGAGCATAGCGTCAGGCCAGAATCATTCTGCAAATTGTCGCCAAGTATCTTTTACAGCGGGTCTTTTATCAACAGCTCGGCCAGTTGCACAGCGTTCAGCGCGGCACCCTTGCGCACGTTGTCCGTGGTCAGCCACAGGTTGAGCTGTGTCGAATCATCCACACCGTGACGAACCCGCCCGACATAGACCACATCCTGACCCACGGCGTCACCGACCGCGGTCGGGTAATCGTCGCCATCGACCAGTTCGATCCCCTCGGCGGCCTCGAGCGCCGCGTTCACCGCTTGCAGGTCGACATCGGCAGCGGCCTGCAGGGACACACTATAGCTATCGCCAAAAAACACCGGGGCTTGAACGCAAGTGACTGAAATTTTTAGTAAAGGTGCTTCCAGCAGTTCGCGCAACTCGTTGACCAGGCGTTTTTCCAGGGGAACATGGCCCTGGGCATCCGGCTTGCCGACCCGGGCCAGCAGGTTGAACGCCACCTGGCGGTCGAACACCCGCGGCTCCAGCGGGCGCATGTTCAACAGCTCGGCGGTCTGCCGGGCCAGCTCGCTGACCGCTTCTCGCCCCTGGCTGGACATCGCCAGGCAGGCGGTCAGGCTCATCTGGCGGATATCCAGCAGGCCCTTGAGCGGCGCCAGGACCACGGCCAGCGCGGTGGCCGAGGCGCTCGGGCTACCGACCTGCACCGGCTTGCCCAGGCTCGACAGAACCCCGGCATTGGCTTCCGGCACCACCTGGGGTGCAGGCAAGGCTCCGGACAGATCGATCACCGCACAACCGGCCGCCGTCGCGCGCGGAGCGAAACTGAGCGTGACCGCCGGCCCCGCGGCAAAAAAAGCCAGCCGGACCTTGGCGAAGTCGAATTCGTCGACCTCACGGACACGCACGTTCTTGCCCCGGAAAGGCACCGACTGCCCCGCCGACTCGCTGCTGGCCAGCAGGTGCAGGTCGGCCACCGGAAAATCCCGCTCCTCGAGGATCTGCACCAGGGTTTCGCCGACCGTGCCGGTGGCACCGATCACGGCAATATCAAGGGACTGACTCATGGGATTCTCCTCAGGCAAAACGGGGGTGCGGCACTTTACCCGTGACCAGGCGGTCAGGCAATTTCTCGATGATGATGCCACGACCGTTGGCGAGCGGACTGTTGTGGCGAGCGGGCTTGGCCGCGCCGGGGCGCGCAGCGGCCCTGAAGCCGGCCACCCCGATCGACCTGATAGTGCGCGGCGACTGCTTGGGGGCTGCTGCGCAGCCCAGCGCGGGCAAGCCCGCTCGCCACAGAAGCCCTGCCTCCACAGAAGCCCATCCCCACTACCCGGCTCACCACAGAAACGGGTCACGCATAAAAAAGCCCGCGACTCTTGCGAGGCGCGGGCTTCGTGCAAGCCTTCGGCGAATCAACGCTCCAGCAGGATCCGCAGCATGCGCCGCAGCGGCTCGGCAGCACCCCACAGCAACTGGTCGCCGACGGTGAACGCGCCGAGGAACTGCGAGCCCATGTTCAGCTTGCGCAGACGCCCTACCGGGATGTTCAGGGTACCGGTGACCTTGGTCGGGCTCAGCTCCTGCATGCTGATCTCGCGCTGGTTCGGCACCAGCTTGACCCACGGGTTGTGCTGGCTGATCAGGCCTTCGATGTCGGCCATCGGCACATCCTTGTTCAGCTTGATGGTCAGCGCCTGACTGTGGCAGCGCATGGCGCCGATGCGCACGCAGATGCCGTCCACCGGAATCGGGTTCTTGAAGCGACCGAGGATCTTGTTGGTCTCGGCCTGGGCCTTCCACTCTTCGCGGCTCTGGCCGTTCGGCAGTTCCTTGTCGATCCACGGGATCAGGCTGCCGGCCAGCGGCACGCCGAAGTTCTCGGTCGGGTAGGCATCGCTGCGCATGGTCTCGGCGACCTTGCGATCGATATCGAGGATGGCACTGGCCGGGTTCGCCAGGTCATCGGCGACCGCCGCATGGGTGGCGCCCATCTGCCGGATCAGCTCACGCATGTTCTGCGCGCCGGCACCGGAAGCGGCCTGATAGGTCATCGCGCTCATCCACTCCACCAGGCCGGCCTCGAACAGACCGCCCAGGCCCATCAGCATCAGGCTGACAGTGCAGTTGCCGCCGATGAAATTGCGGGTGCCGGAATCCAGCTGCTGGTCGATGACCTTGCGGTTCACCGGATCGAGCACGATCACCGCGTCATCCTGCATGCGCAGGCTGGAGGCGGCATCGATCCAGTAACCCTGCCAGCCGGCTTCGCGCAGCTTGGGGAAGACCTCGCTGGTGTAGTCGCCGCCCTGGCAGGTCAGAATCACGTCAAGGGTTTTCAGCTCTTCAATGCTGTAGGCATCCTTCAGCGGAGCAATATCCTTGCCCACGGACGGACCCTGGCCACCCACATTGGAAGTGGTGAAGAACACCGGCTCAATAAGATCGAAGTCCCGCTCTTCCAGCATCCGCTGCATGAGCACGGAACCGACCATACCGCGCCAACCGATCAGACCTACACGCTTCATCGAACTACACCTTTTACAAAAGTGGGTCACCGCTTCCGGGGATGAAAGAAGCGGTGGGCCCGAGAGATTACAGATTCCGCAGCGCCTCGGCTACTGCGTTACCCATTTCCTGCGTTCCGACCTTGGTGCAACCCTCGGACCAGATATCGCCGGTACGCAAGCCGCGGTCCAGCACCACGCTCACCGCCTGTTCGATGGCCGCCGCCGCTTCGTGCAGGTTGAAGCTGTAGCGCAGCATCATCGACACCGACAGGATGGTCGCCAGCGGGTTGGCGATGCCCTGCCCGGCGATGTCCGGAGCCGAGCCATGGCATGGCTCGTACATGCCCTTGTTATTGGCATCCAGAGACGCCGACGGCAGCATGCCGATCGAACCGGTGAGCATCGACGCCTCGTCGGAGAGGATGTCGCCGAACATGTTGTCGGTGACGATCACGTCGAACTGCTTCGGCGCGCGCACCAGTTGCATCGCCGCGTTGTCGACGTACATGTGGCTCAGCTCGACGTCCGGGTAGTCCTTGGCGACCTCCTCGACCACTTCACGCCACAACTGGCTGGACGCCAGGACGTTGGCCTTGTCCACCGAACAGAGCTTCTTGCCGCGCACGCGGGCCATGTCGAAGCCGACACGGGCGATACGGCGGATTTCGCTTTCGCTGTACGGCAGGGTGTCGTAGGACTGCCGCTCGCCGTTCTCCAGCTCGCGGGTGCCGCGTGGTGCGCCGAAATAGATGCCGCCGGTCAGCTCGCGAACGATCAGAATATCCAGACCGGCGACGATTTCACGCTTGAGGCTCGAGGCATCGGCCAGTTGCGGATAGAGGATCGCCGGACGCAGGTTGCCGAACAGGCCCAGTTGCGCGCGGATTTTCAGCAGGCCGCGCTCGGGGCGGATGTCCCGCTCGATCTTGTCCCACTTCGGCCCGCCGACGGCGCCCAGCAGCACCGCATCGGCGGCACGGGCACGGTCCAGTGTCTCGTCGGCCAACGGCACGCCATGCTTGTCGATGGCCGCGCCACCGATCACGTCGTGGCTCAGTTCGAAGCCCAGGTCGTACTTCTCGTTGGCCAGTTCCAGCACCTTGACCGCTTCGGCCATGATTTCCGGACCGATACCGTCGCCTGGGAGAATCAGAATCTGCTTGCTCATGCTTTCCTCATGTCATCTGTCGGGTCGCCCGTGATACCGGGCGACCCGGAAAAAGTCTATCGCTCGGCCCACAGCACCAGTACATCTGTACTGAACGAACCGTCGGCCTCAATCTCAAAATATTTCCGCACTTCGGCCCCCATCGCCTGCTGCAGGTCGCGAATCGCCACCCGCAACTGTGCCGGGGTACGCATGCGCTCGACCCAGGAGTTGAACTCCAGGCGCAGGCGCTGGCGGCCGGTGCCGCGCACGTGCAGGCCCGCCTCGCTGACCTGGCGTGTCCACTCGGCGGCCGAGTAGTCGCGCACATGACTGGTGTCGCGCAGCACCTCGACGCTCTGCAGGTAAGTGTCGAACAACGGGCTGCCCGGCGACATTACGTCGACGAAGGCCGCCACGCCACCCGGTTTCAACACCCGCCGCACTTCCCGCAGGGCCAGGCCGAGATCGCTCCAGTGATGCGCCGAGTAGCGGCTGAAGACGAAATCGAACTCGCCATCGGCGAACGGCAGGCTCTCCGCCGCGCCCTGTACGGTGGCGATATTGTCCAGGCCACGTTCCCTGGCGGCCACGGCGACCACGTCGAGCATCTGCTGCGAGAGGTCGTAGGCGGCCACCTTGGCCACCAGCGGGGCGACGTGAAAGCTCACATGGCCGGCGCCGCAGCCCAGGTCCAGCACCCGCGCATTGGCGTGCCCGGCCAGCTCGGCCTGCAGCAGCGCGAACTCGGCGCCCTGGGCGTGTACGGCGCTGCTCAGGTAAGCAGCCGCCTGTTCACCAAACTGCTTTTGTACCACTTGGCTGTGGGCATTGCTGGTCATGGGTGGTCCTTTTGTCGGATTGCCGGGTGGAATTTGAGGGCCCCCATTCTCGGGCAAGCCCTGCTCCTACAATTCACCGATATTGCGTACGCCCCCAACCTGGCAGGAACAGCGCTTGTCGCAGCGCCGAACCGCCGCAAATGGGGCCCGTCCCGCCGATATCGAATCAGGCGTCGCGGAACAGCCACGGCTGGCTGGCGCGATGCCTGGCCTCGAACGCCGCGATCGCGTCACCGTCCTGCAGGGTCAGGCCGATATCGTCCAGGCCGTTGAGCAGGCAGTGCTTGCGGAACGCATCGACTTCGAAGTGATAGACCTTGCCATCCGGACGGGTCACGGTCTGGGCCGCGAGATCGACGGTCAGTTGGTAACCCGGAGTAGCCTCGACCTGCTGGAACAGCTCGTCGACTTCGCTGTCGCTGAGAATGATCGGCAGCAGGCCGTTCTTGAAGCTGTTGTTGAAGAAGATGTCGGCATAGCTCGGCGCGATGATGCTGCGAAAGCCATACTCGTCCAGCGCCCACGGCGCGTGCTCGCGGCTGGAACCGCAGCCGAAGTTTTCCCGCGCCAGCAGCACGCTGGCGCCCTGGTAGCGTTCGGCGTTGAGCACGAAATCCTTGTTCAGCGGACGCTTGGAGTTGTCCTGGTAGGCATAGCCCACGTCCAGATAGCGCCACTCGTCGAACAGGTTCGGACCGAAGCCGGTGCGCTTGATCGACTTGAGGAACTGCTTGGGAATGATCTGATCGGTATCGACGTTGGCACGATCCAAGGGCGCGACGAGGCCGGTGTGCTGGGTAAAGGCTTTCATGTTGGTTTTCCTCAGATCAATTCGCGAACGTCGATGAAACGGCCGTTGATGGCAGCCGCCGCGGCCATGGCCGGGCTGACCAGGTGGGTACGCCCACCGGCGCCCTGGCGCCCTTCGAAGTTCCGGTTGGAAGTCGAGGCGCAGTGCTCGCCGCTTTCCAGGCGGTCCGGGTTCATCGCCAGGCACATCGAGCAGCCCGGTTCACGCCATTCGAAGCCGGCTTCGAGGAAAATCTTGTCCAGGCCTTCGGCCTCGGCCTGGGCCTTGACCAGGCCCGAGCCCGGCACCACCAGCGCCTGCTTGATGGTCGAGGCCACCTTGCGGCCCTTGGCCACTTGCGCGGCAGCACGCAGGTCCTCGATCCGCGAGTTGGTGCAGGAACCGATGAAGACCCGGTCCAACTGGATGTCGGTGATCGCCTGGTTGGCAGTCAGGCCCATGTACTTGAGCGCGCGCTCGATGGAACCACGCTTGACCAGGTCCGGCTCCTGGGCCGGGTCCGGTACCTTCTGATCGACGGCGAGCACCATTTCCGGCGAGGTGCCCCAACTGACCTGTGGCTTGATCTGGGCGGCATCGAGCTCGACCACGGTGTCGAACACCGCGTCGGCATCGGAGACCAGGTCCTTCCAGGCTTCGACGGCCAGGTCCCATTCCGCGCCTTTCGGGGAGAACGGACGGTCCTTGACGTAGGCGACGGTCTTCTCGTCCGCCGCCACCAGGCCGACGCGGGCACCGGCTTCGATGGACATGTTGCAGATGGTCATGCGGCCTTCGATGGACAGGTCGCGGATCGCGCTGCCGGCGAACTCGATGGCATGGCCGTTACCGCCGGCGGTGCCGATCTTGCCGATGACAGCCAGCACGATGTCCTTGGCGGTCACGCCGACCGGCAACTGCCCTTCGACGCGAACGAGCATGTTCTTCATCTTCTTCGCGACCAGGCACTGGGTGGCGAACACGTGCTCGACCTCGGAGGTGCCGATACCGTGTGCCAGGGCGCCGAAGGCGCCGTGGGTCGAGGTATGCGAGTCACCGCAGACCACGGTCATGCCCGGCAGGGTCGCGCCCTGCTCCGGGCCGATCACGTGGACGATGCCCTGACGCACGTCGTTCATCTTGAATTCGGTGATGCCGAACTCGTCGCAGTAGTCGTCGAGTGTCTGCACCTGGATACGCGACACCTGGTCGGCGATCGCTTCGATTCCGCCCTTGCGCTCTGGGGTGGTCGGTACGTTGTGGTCGGGCGTGGCGACGATCGAGTCGACCCGCCATGGCTTGCGGCCGGCCAGCTTGAGGCCTTCGAACGCTTGTGGCGAGGTCACTTCGTGAATGATGTGACGGTCGATGTAGATCAGCGACGACCCATCATCGCGCCGTTTCACTTCATGGGATTCCCAAAGCTTGTCGTAAAGCGTTTTGCCAGCCATCAGACGTTTCCTCATCAGCTTGTTTCTATGCCCCGGGTCTATTGATGACAGTTCTCAATAACCCTTTGGCTTGTGAGGTCGATGCTATGAGGTTAGAGTGAATAACTCAAATTCATAATTTTTATGCTTTGGATATCCATCTGGAATACTGCTCATGGATCTGGCCAACCTCAACGCCTTTATCGCGATTGCCGAAACCGGCAGCTTCTCCGGCGCCGGCGAACGCCTGCACCTGACCCAGCCGGCGATCAGCAAACGGATCGCCGGTCTGGAACAGCAACTGAACGTCCGGCTGTTTGACCGACTGGGCCGCGAGGTCGGCCTGACCGAGGCCGGCCGCGCCCTGCTACCCCGGGCCTACCAGATTCTCAACGTGCTCGACGATACCCGCCGGGCCCTGACCAACCTGACCGGCGAGGTCAGCGGGCGCCTGACTCTGGCCACCAGCCATCATATTGGCCTGCACCGCCTGCCGCCGTTATTGCGTGCCTATACCCGGCAGTACCCACAGGTAGCGCTGGACATTCAGTTCCTCGATTCGGAAGTCGCTTATGAGGAAATTCTCCACGGCCGCGCCGAACTGGCGGTCATCACCCTGGCGCCGGAACCCCATCACCTGGTCCGTGCGGTGCCGGTATGGGACGACCCGCTGGATTTCGTCGTTGCCCCGGAACATCCGCTGGCCAGCAACGACACGGTCAGCCTGCGGGACATCGCCCACCGACCGGCGGTCTTCCCTGGCGGCAACACCTTCACCCACCACATCGTCCAGCGCCTGTTCGAGGCTCAGGGCCTGACGCCGAACATCGCCATGAGCACCAACTACCTGGAAACCATCAAGATGATGGTGTCCATCGGCCTGGCCTGGAGCGTCCTGCCACGCACCATGCTCGACGAACAGGTCGCGCGCATACCTTTACCGGGCATACAGCTCAGTCGCCAGCTAGGCTATATCCTGCATACCGAACGGACGCTGTCGAATGCCGCACGGGCCTTTATGGCTTTATTGGATGCGCAGACGGATTTGCCGACCTCCACGGCATAAGCCGGTTCTGTCTCAGCCCAGGCCTCTTGCAGCAATAACGTGCCTTTCACCCAAGGACTGCCGTTGATGCCCAAGAACGCTAGCCGTATTCCGCCCTTGCCGCGCATCCATGCCCTCGACCCTCACGAGTCGGAAAAGAGCTGGGAAAGCGCCCCGCAGTTACTGGCCGCCCTCAATGGTGCCCGCCTGGGCGCCTGGTCCTGGAATATCGAGAATGGTCAGGTCAGTTGGTCCCGTGGCACCCAGGCGCTGTTCGGCTTCGACCCGCACCAGCCGCTGCCCAAGGATGTCGACTACCTGGACCTGCTGCCGGTCGAGGACCGCGCCCGCACGCTACGCGCCTTCCGCGCCGTCCTGGCCGGCGAGCCGGTGGAACAGGCCATGCACCACCGCATCCGCTGGCCGGACGGCAGCCTGCACTGGCTGGAGATCAGCGGCAGCCTGCTGCCGGACAAGGACGGCAAGCCACGGATGATCGGGGTGATTCGCGAAGTCACCCAACAGCGCCAGCGCGAACAGGCCCTGAGCAGCTCGGAGAAGCGCTTCGCCACGCTGTTCCACCTGAGCCCCAACATGGTGCTGCTGACCCGTGAGGAAGACGGCCTGATCAGCGAGGCCAACCAGTACTTCGAGAGTCTGTTCGGCTGGCCGGCCCTGCAGGTGATCGGCATGACCACACTGGAGCTGGGCCTGTGGGTCCACCCGGAGGAGCGCGCAAGACTGGTCAGGACCTTGCGCGGCCGAACCGACCCGGTCAGCCAGGAGGTGCAGTTCCGCGCCAGCAACGGCCAGATCCACGACGGCATCCTCAGTGCCCAGCGGGTCGAACTGGAAGGCCAGGCCTACCTGCTCAGCACCTTTCTCGACACCACCGAACGCAAAAACGCCGAGCAGGCCCTCAAGGACAGCCAGGAACGCCTCGACCTGGCCCTGGATTCGGCCCAACTCGGCACCTGGGACTGGCACATTCCCAGCGGCATGCTCTACGGCTCCGCCCGTGCCGCCCAGTTGCACGGCCTGGAGCCACACCCCTTCCATGAATCCTTCGACGCTTTTTTCGACGGTGTCCCTCCCGAGGAACGGGAAAACATGCGCGATGCCTACCGCAGCCTGCGCGAAGGCCCGGCGGGCAACTACCAGGTGACCTACCGGGTGCAGTTGGACAACGGCACCTCGCGCTACCTGGAGAGCCGCGCCCGACTCTATCGTGACAGCGAGGGCAAGCCGCTGCGCATGGCCGGCACCCTGCTCGACATCACCGAACAGGTCGAACGCGAACAGCGCCTGCAGGCCTCGGAAGAAAAATTCGCCAGCCTGTTCCAGGCCAGCCCGGACCCGATCTGCGTGACACTGCAGGACACCGGCCAGTTCATCGAGATCAACCCGGCCTTCACCCAGACCTTTGGCTGGAGCCTGGACGAGATCCGCCATCGCAGCGCCGACCAGATCGGCCTCTGGGAGGACTCGGCCAAGCGCCTGCAACGTATCCAGCAGGTGATCCGCGACCAGGCGCTGAACAATGTCGCGGTGGTCGTGCACCACAAGAGCGGCCAGGCCCTGACCTGCGTGATCAACAGCCGGCAGATCGAGGTCGAGCAACGCCCGTGCATCGTCACCACCCTGCGCGACATCACTCAGCAGCAACGGGCCGAAACCGCACTCAAGGCCAGCGAGGAGAAGTTCGCCAAAGCCTTCCACTCCAGCCCCGATGCCATCACCATCATCGAACGGCAAAGCGGCCGCTACCTGGAGGTCAACGATGGCTTCTGCCGACTGACCGGCTACTCCAACGCCGAGGTCATCGGCCGCACCGTTTATGAACTCGGCATCTGGGCCGACCACAAGGAACGCACCTCGCTCCTCGAGGAACTCAAGGAACGGGGCCACGTCCCCCATCGCGACATGCTCGGGCGCAACAAGCGTGGCGACGTGCTGACAGTGGAGATATCGGTCGAACCGATCACCCTCAACGAAACCGCCTGCCTGCTGATGACCGCCCGGGACATCAGCCAGTTGAAGAACGCCCAGGCGCAGATCCGCCACCTGGCCTATCACGACCCACTGACCAACCTGCCCAACCGGGCCATGCTGACCGATCGCCTGAGCCAGCAGATCGCCCTGCTCAAACGCCACAACCTGCGCGGCGCGCTGCTGTTTCTCGACCTGGACCACTTCAAGCACATCAACGATTCCCTCGGTCACCCGGTGGGCGACACCGTGCTCAAGGTGGTCACCGCGCGCCTGGAGGCCAGCGTGCGCGTCGAAGACACCGTGGCGCGGCTCGGTGGCGACGAATTCGTGGTGCTGCTCAGCGGCCTCGAAGGCTCACGTAGCGAAGTGACGCAAAAGGTTCATGAACTGGCGGACACCATCCGCGAACTGCTGGCCGAACCGATGTTCCTCGACGGCCAGCGCCTGCAGGTGACCCCGAGCATCGGCGTAGCCCTGATCCCGGACCACGGCTCGACCCCCGCCGACCTGCTCAAGCGCGCGGACATCGCGCTGTACCGGGCCAAGGACTCCGGCCGCAACATCACCCAGATGTTCCACAGCACCATGCAGAAGGCCGCCAGCGAGCGCCTGCGCATGGAGAACGACTTGCGCCAGGCGCTTTCCCGGGGCGAGTTCAGCGTGCACTTCCAACCCCAGGTGGACGCCCGCGACAACAGTATCGTCGGTGCCGAGGCCCTGGTGCGCTGGCACCATCCGGAATTGGGCGCGCAATCACCCAACGAATTCATCAAGGTCCTGGAGGACAGCGGGCTGATCCTCGAGGTCGGCACCTGGATTCTCGACCACGCCTGCGAAGCCTTTGGCGTGCTGTTGCGTGAGGGGCTGATCGCCCATTCCTTCAGCCTGTGCG
Organism: Pseudomonas fuscovaginae SE-1; assembly: GCF_000364705.1. Classification (GTDB taxonomy): domain Bacteria; phylum Pseudomonadota; class Gammaproteobacteria; order Pseudomonadales; family Pseudomonadaceae; genus Aquipseudomonas; species Aquipseudomonas fuscovaginae_A. The sequence continues at coordinate 11,944 of NZ_AQOH01000343.1, forward strand.
TGAACATCAGCCCGCGCCAGTTTCGCCAGGCCGATTTCGTCGAACGGGTGGAGCGCTGCCTGCTGCAGCACAATGTGCCGTCCTCGATGCTCAAGCTGGAAATCACCGAAGGCATCGTGATCCAGAATATGGAGGACACCATCAACAAGATGCGCCGCCTGAACAAGCTCGGCGTGAGTTTCGCCATGGACGACTTCGGCACCGGCTATTCATCGCTGACCTATCTCAAGCGCCTGCCGGTGGATGCACTGAAAATCGACCAGTCGTTCGTCCGCGACGCCACTCACGACCCCAACGACGCGGAGATCATCCGCGCGATCGTCGCCATGGCCCGCAGCCTGGGGCTGATGGTGATTGCAGAGGGAGTCGAGCTGCCGGAGCAACTGATGTTCCTCGAAGGCCTGGGCTGCCACCTGTACCAGGGCTACCTGCACAGCCGGCCGTTGCCGCTGGAGGACTTCAAGAAGCTCCTCGGGTGAGCATCCCCGTGCTGGGTTCTTGGGGTTAGCATCCTGGTGATGGGTGGAACGGACTTGTGTGGTGAGCGGACCTATGTGGCGAGCGGGCTTGCCCGCGCTGGGCTGCAGGGCAGCCCCAGACCGGCTTCCCCGGTACGTCAGGCGGAATGGGGTAACGGGTTTCAGGGCCGCTTCGCGCCCCAGCGCGGCGGTGCGGCGTTCCGACAAGCCCGCTCGCCACAAGAGATGCATCGAGCTCAAGGCACTCACTCCAAAAAATACAAAACCCCGCCGAGGCGGGGTTTTGTCTTGCAGGCTCGAGCTTAGTGCTGCAGAGCCGGTTGCTGCGTCCCACCGATCGGGATGCGCTTGGCTTTCGCCTCTTCCGGCACGACCCGCAGCAGGTCGATGTTCAACAGACCGTTGCTCAGGCCGGCAGCCTTGACCTCGATATGGTCGGCCAGGCGGAAGGACAACTTGAAGGCACGCTGGGCAATGCCCTGGTGCAGGTAGCTGACGTTTTCAGCCTTGGCCTCGCGCTTGCCGCCACTGACGGTCAAGACGCCCTTCTCGACTTGCAACTCCAGATCTTCTTCCTGGAAACCGGCGGCCGCAATGACAATGCGATACTGGTCTTCGCCGTGTTTTTCAACGTTGTAAGGAGGGTAGCTGCTGCTCGGTTCGTTACGCAGCGCAGTCTCGAACAGGTCGTTGAAACGGTCGAAGCCAACGGAGGAGCGGAACAGTGGAGCCAGAGAAAATGCAGTAGTCATGTCAATCTCCTGAAATTCAGCGAGTGGTTTGATTCGCGACCCGAATTCGGCATCGCGTACCCCTTAGATAGGAACGCCCAAACGCATTTCAAGAGATTGTCGAAAAATTTTTTGGCCGCCCGTTTCAGGCGGCCTCGGACAACGGCAGGCTCAACAGCCGACTGACCGTGTCGCAGTCGGTCTCGCGTCGCACGAGATTGAACAGCTCGACCGCTTCCGGGTAGTTGCGCGTCAGCATCGCCAACCACTGTTTCAGGCGACCCGGCGCCTGGCGCGGCGTGAGCTGTGCCCGGGCCTGCAGCCAGAAGTCCTGAAGCAGCGGCAACAATTCGGCCCAGCCCATCTCGACCACTTCTTCACCGGCACGCTCGGCCGCGATCTGCCGGGCCAGGTCAGGGCGCGACACCAGCCCACGACCGAGCATGAAGTCCTCGGCACCACTGACCTCGCGGCAGCGCCGCCAGTCTTCCAGCGACCAGATGTCACCGTTGGCGAACACTGGCACCTTGACCACGTCCTGCACCCGCGCCACCCATTCCCAATGGGCCGGCGGCTTGTAGCCATCAACCTTGGTCCGCGCATGCACCACGATCTGCGACGCACCGCCTTCGGCCAGGGCCGTACCGCAGACCAGCGCGCCATCCGGGCTGTCGAAACCCAGGCGCATCTTCGCCGTCACCGGAATAGACGCCGGCACCGCCCGCCGCACATGCTCGACGATGCTGTTGAGCAGTTCCGGCTCCTTGAGCAGCACCGCCCCGCCCCGGGACTTGTTCACCGTCTTGGCCGGGCAGCCGAAGTTCAGGTCGATCACCTGCGAGCCCAGCTCGCAGGCCAACGCCGCGTTCTCGGCCAGGCACACAGGATCGGAACCGAGCAACTGCACGCGCAGCGGCACGCCGGCGGCGGTACGGGCTTCGGTGAGCAGCTCGGGAGCGAACTTGTGGTAGTAGGCCGGCGTCAGCAGCGAATCGTTGATACGGATGAACTCCGTGACGCACCAGTCGATTCCCCCCACGCGCGTCAGGACATCGCGCAGGATGTTATCGACCAACCCCTCCATGGGCGCCAGGGCAATTTGCATGGGTGACTCTCATCAAAAAGGCGGATATCGAAAGGCGCGGCAGTTTACGGGGTTCCGGGTAAAACCGGTACACCTTCAGACCGACTGCACCGCCGGTCCGTAGCCCTGGAGGAATTCTTCCGGCATGCGCCTGGGCTTGCCGCTGGACAGTTCGATGCAGACGAACGTGGTTTGCGCACGCAGCAGGGTCAGGTTGTCGCTCGGGCGCACCAGTTGGAAGCGCCGGGTCATCTTCAGACGCTGGTCCCAATCGACGATCCAGGTCGCCAGTTGCAACTCGTCGCCCTCGTAGGCGGCCGCCAGGTAGTCGATCTCGTGACGCACCACCGCCATGGCCCGGTCCAGCCGGCGATACTCGCTCAGGTCCAGGCCCAGGCGCTGGGAATGCCGCCAGGCACAGCGCTCCAGCCAGGTGACGTACACCGCGTTGTTGGCGTGCCCGAGGCCGTCGATGTCCTCGGCGGCCACCTGCAGGTCGAGAATGAAGGGTGTCGCCAGATCCCAGCTCATGTACCGCTCCCGGTCGATTCAAAGACCGGGGCAGTGTAACGGATCAGGCCGACTGACGCTGCGCCACGCTACGCCCGGCCAGCAACGCCAACACCCCGTCGATCACCCGCGGATCGGCCAGCAGCCGCTGGTGACCACCGCTTTCGAGGCGCAACAGGCGACTGTCGAACCAGGCCTGGTGAATGCGTCGCGATTCATCGACCGCCACCAGTTGGTCGTCCTCGGCATGGACGATCAGGCCCGGCATGTCCATCTGGTAATGCTCAATATCCAGGTGCTCGGCACGCATCCCGACATCCCGTTCGACCTCCCGGATAAACGCCGAACGCGCCCGCGGCGGCAGCCCGACATAACGGGCAAAGCCACGCAACACGCCCAGCACCCGCGCCGGGGCAGAAATGCTGACCAGCGCTTCGGTACGCAGCCCGAGCTGGGTCGCGAGCATGGCGCTGGCGCCGCCCATGGAATGACCGATCACCGCCTTGAGCGCCGGCAGCTCGGCGGCGGCTTCGAGCAACGCCCGGGCAAACGCCACCACGTTCGCCTCACGCCCGGGCGACTGGCCATGGGCCGGCCCATCGAGGGCCACGGCGGTATAACCGGCCGCCACCAGGGCTTCGATCAGGCTGGCGAACTGGGTAGGCCGCCCTTCCCAGCCATGCATCAGCAGCACGGTCGGGCCTTGCCCCCAACGCAGCGCGGAAAGACCGAACCGCAGGGTGATCCGTTCGGCTGTCGCCAGCAGCGGCAGCTCCCAGTCCCGTGGCGAACGCTCGCGGGGCGTCATGAAGACCTGACGCATCCGACTCGCCGCGACCCGCGGCGCCACGCGCCCCAGGGTACCGTTGATGCCACGAATCCAGCGCAAAGTATTCATCAGGTTTCACCTCAGGGCAGCTCGAACCTTCAGCGCACCGCCGACTTGGCCGCGCGCAGCATTCTATCGGACAGCTCTCCCGGACCCAGCGCCCGGGCCACGGCCAGACCGCCGATCATCAGGGCGATATCGGCCAGGGCCGTTTCGGTGTCCTCGGGGCTGGCCGCCAGTTGCGCGACCATCAACTCCACATGTTCGTTGAGCGCCTCGCGAAAGCACTCGGGCAGGCTGCCGATCTCCCCCACCACCGCTGGCAGCGGGCAGGCATGATCGACCGCGTCGCGATGCTTGCGCGACAGGTAGAACGCGGCGAACAGGGCACGCCGCTCTTCCCCACTCAACTGGTTGTCGACTTCATCCATCTTCGCCCGACGCTGCGCAAGCAACTGCTTGAATGCCTCGAGCATCATCGCGTCCTTGCTCTCGAAATGCGCGTAGAAGCCACCCACGGTCAAGCCGGCGGCGGCCATCACTTCACTGACACTCGGCTCGGCGGGACCACGCTGGATCAGCGCAGCGCTGGCCGCCTGGAGGATTCGTTCGCGGGTCTGGGCCTTTTTGTCGTTCATTGCCATCTCCAGATATGACATCGGAAATATTATTCTCATAATATTTTTTCGCAAGGTCTTCGCATGACCGCTGGTCCGACTGAAAAATGCTAAAGGGGAATTCGGGGCGAAAGGGATGAATACCAGAAAAACAAAAGGGCCATTCAATGATGAATGACCCTTAAAACCCCGCAGAGCGGGAAAACGTGGCGTCCCCTAGGGGACTCGAACCCCTGTTACCGCCGTGAAAGGGCGGTGTCCTAGGCCACTAGACGAAGGGGACGCAAACCCTTCTCACATTGCAGAAGTCGGCTTATTGGCGACTTTTTACTGGCCGGCGACCTGGTCACCCGCTGTATTCTGCAACATCGACTCAGAACCGGTGTGGCCATATTCTGAATCGTAAATTGGTGGAGCTAAGCGGGATCGAACCGCTGACCTCTTGCATGCCATGCAAGCGCTCTCCCAGCTGAGCTATAGCCCCGGATTTTTCGCCTCTCGGCGCAGCGACATCGAATTGCAATGTCACTTGTGTGAAACTGGCGTCCCCTAGGGGACTCGAACCCCTGTTACCGCCGTGAAAGGGCGGTGTCCTAGGCCACTAGACGAAGGGGACGCAAACCCTTGTGTACCCTGTCGGCGCTGGTTCCGACTCGTGGTACAAACTCCAGGTGAGTGTAGCGCAACCTGAAGCTTCTAATTTGGTGGAGCTAAGCGGGATCGAACCGCTGACCTCTTGCATGCCATGCAAGCGCTCTCCCAGCTGAGCTATAGCCCCACAGTGTCAGACTTCACTTCATTCCAGCGTTGTCGCTGTGTTTCCGTGTTGTCTTGTGGACGGGGCGCATATTAAGTGCGACCCACTCCCCTGTCAAACTTTTTTTGAACATTTTTCAAAAAATTTTTCCGCGATAACAATCACTTACCGCAATCCCCCGGAAAACCGGGGGTTGTCGGCCACGTGCGCAGCGGGCAAATACCGCTGCGACATGGCCACCACTGGCTCAGGCGCTGACTCAGGCAATGGTGCCCAGCAGCTTTTCCCATTCCTTGTTTTCTTTCTTCGACACGCCACCCAGCAGTTCCAGGGCCTGGCGCAGACGGAAACGCGTCAGATCCGGACCGAGGATTTCCATCGCATCGAGCACCGATACCGAGCTGGCCTGCCCGGTGATCGAGGCGAAGATCAGCGGCATGGCATCACGCAGCTTCAGTTCCAGGGCATCGACCACCGCCTGGATGGTCGCGGTGATGCTGTCCTTCTCCCACTGGCGCAGGCTTTCCAGCTTCCACAGGATCAGTTGCATCAGCTTGCGCACATCTTCCGGCGACAGCTTCTTGTGTTCGAACAGCCTGGCATCCAGCGGCAGGCTGCCGGCGAAGAAGAAGTTCGCCAGAGGCGCGACCTGGCTGAAGGTCTCGACGCGGCTCTGCACCAGCGGCGCGATCTTCATCAGGTACTCGGGGTTGAACGCCCAGTTCTGCACGCGGCTGGCGAACTCCTCCACCGGCAGGTCGCGCAGCCACTGGCCGTTGAGCCAGGACAGCTTCTCGATATCGAAGATCGGTCCGCCCAGGGAGACGCGGGACAGGTCGAAGTTGTCGACCATTTCCTGCAACGAGAACTTCTCGCGCTCGTCCGGCATCGACCAGCCCATGCGGCCCAGGTAGTTGAGCATTGCCTCGGGCATGAAGCCCATGCGCTCGTAGAAGGTCACCGAGGTCGGGTTCTTGCGCTTGGACAGCTTGCTCTTGTCCGGGTTGCGCAGCAGCGGCATGTAGCACAGCTTCGGCTGCTCCCAGCCGAAGTATTCGTAGAGCAGGATCAGCTTGGGCGCCGACGGCAGCCACTCTTCGCCACGCAGCACGTGGGTGATGCCCATCAGGTGATCATCGACCACGTTGGCCAGGAAGTAGGTGGGCAGACCGTCGGTCTTCATCAGCACCTGCATGTCCATGCGGTCCCACGGAATCTCGACATCGCCACGCAGCATGTCCGGGACCACGCAGACGCCCTCGCTCGGCACCTTCATGCGGATCACATGGGGCTCGCCGGCGGCCAGACGACGAGCCACCTCCTCTTTGGACAGCAACAGCGCCCGGCCGTCGTAGCGCGGGGTCTCGCCACGGGCGATCTGCTCGGCACGCATCTGGTCCAGCTCTTCGGCGGTGCAGAAGCACGGGAAGGCATGGCCCATGTCGACCAGTTGCTGGGTGTACTTCTTGTAGATCTCGCTCCGCTCGCTCTGCCGATACGGGCCATGCGGACCACCGACGTCCGGGCCTTCGGCCCAGGTGATGCCCAGCCAGTTCAGCGCATCGAAAATCTGCTGTTCGGACTCGCGGGTCGAACGCAACTGGTCGGTATCTTCGATCCGCAGGATGAACTCGCCACCGTGCTGCTTGGCAAAGCAGTAGTTGAACAAGGCGATATAAGCAGTACCAACGTGGGGATCGCCAGTCGGGGATGGCGCGATGCGAGTGCGGACAGTGGTCATGGGTGGTCTCGAAATGGAGATAAAACAAAGGGCGAATGGTAACAGGCCGACCGCCCTCGTCTCCAGCATGGGCGGCAGGCAGAGGGCATATAAGCCAAGCTTCGGTGTAAAAATGGCGCCAGGCCACTAAAACCGGGCTTTATTCGTTGCTGGCATTTACCCACTAATTGCGCTGTGCCAGATTTGTCTACCGAGAAGTTCACTAATTACCCTGATCGTTGCCTGCCCATGCCCGCCCAACTCAAACGCCGCCTGTTCGTGTTCCTGCTGCTCGTCCTGCTGATCGCCCTCGGCTTCTTCGCCGAGTGGTTCTGGCGCGGGCGCTTTTATGAAAGCACCGACAACGCCTATGTCCAGGGCGAGATCACCCGGGTCTCCAGCCAGCTTGCGGCACGCATCGACCAGGTGCTGGTGGCCGACAACCAGCCTGTCGAGCAGGGCCAGTTGCTGGTCCGGCTCGAAAGTGCCGACTTCCAGCTCGCGGTCGACCGGGCCCGCGCCGCCCTCGCCACCCGCGAGGCCGAGCGTGTGCAGGCACAGAGCAAGCTGACCCAGCAGGCCAGCCTGATCGCCGCCGCCGACGCCCAGGTCGCTTCCAGCCAGGCCAGCCTCGGGCGCTCGCAGCTCGACCTGTCGCGGGCGCAGACCCTGCGCAAGCCCGGTTACGTCTCCGAGGAACGGGTCACCACCCTTTCCGCCGACAACCACATCGCCCGCTCCCAAGTGGCCAAGGCCCAGGCCGACCTGCAAAGCCAGCGCCAGCAGGTCAATGCCCTGACCGCCGATCTCAAGCGTCTCGACGGCCTGATCGCCAGCGCCCGCGCCGAACTGGCCCAGGCCGAACTGAACCTGAGCCGCAGCGAGATCCGCGCGCCGATCAGCGGCCTGGTCGGCCAGCGAGCGGCCCGCAACGGCCAGTACGTACAGACCGGCGCCTACCTGCTGTCGATCGTGCCGGACCAGGACATCTGGGTGCAGGCCAACTTCAAGGAAACCCAGATCGGCCATATGCGCCCCGGCCAGCGGGCCACGCTGCTGTTCGATGCCTATGAGGACACGCCAATCCAGGGTCGGGTCGACAGCCTGTTCGCCGCTTCCGGCGCGCAGTTCAGCCTGCTGCCGCCGGACAACGCCACCGGCAACTTCACCAAGGTGGTGCAGCGGATTCCGGTCAAGCTGGTCTTCGCCGCCGACAACCCGCTGCACGGCCTGATCCGCCCGGGCATGTCGGTCACCGTCAAGGTCGACATCCGCGACCACGCCGATGGCCGGTGATGCGCTGATCCGCCCGGTCGACGAACCGACCCGGCGCGACTGGATCGCGGTGATGAGCGTGATGCTCGGCGCCTTCATGGCGGTGCTCGACATCCAGATCACCAACTCCTCGCTCAAGGACATCCAGGGCGCCCTGTCGGCGACCCTGGAGGAAGGTTCATGGATCTCCACCTCGTACCTGGTGGCGGAAATCATCATGATCCCGCTGACCGCCTGGCTGGTGCAGTTGCTCTCGGCCCGGCGCCTGGCGACCTGGGTCTCGCTGGGGTTTCTCGCCTCGTCGCTGCTGTGCTCGATGGCCTGGAACCTGGAAAGCATGATCGTGTTCCGCGCCATGCAAGGCTTCACAGGCGGCGCGCTGATCCCGCTGGCCTTCACCCTGACCCTGATCAAACTGCCGGAACACCACCGTGCCAAGGGCATGGCGATGTTCGCCATGACCGCCACGTTCGCCCCGTCGATAGGCCCGACCCTGGGCGGCTGGCTGACGGAGAACTGGGGCTGGGAATACATCTTCTACATCAACATTCCACCCGGCCTGATCATGATCGCCGGCCTGCTCTACGGCCTGGAGAAGAAAGAGGCGCATTGGGAGCTGCTCAAGAGCACCGACTACGCCGGAATCGTCACCCTCGGTGTCGGCCTGGGCTGCCTGCAGGTGTTCCTCGAGGAAGGCCACCGCAAGGACTGGCTGGAATCGCAACTGATCCTGACCCTGGGCAGCATCGCCCTGCTGAGCCTGATCACCTTCGTCATCCTGCAACTGTCCAGGCCCAATCCGCTGATCAACCTGCGCATCCTGCGCAATCGCAATTTCGGCCTGTCGAGTATCGCCAGCCTGGGCATGGGGGTCGGCCTGTACGGGTCGATCTACCTGTTGCCGCTGTACCTGGCGCAGATCCAGAACTACAACGCCCTGCAGATCGGCGAAGTGATCATGTGGATGGGCGTACCGCAGCTGTTCCTGATCCCGCTGGTGCCCAAGCTGATGAAATTCGTCTCGCCGAAACTGCTCTGCGCCCTGGGTTTCGGCCTGTTCGGGCTGGCGAGTTTTTCCTCGGGGGTGCTCAACCCGGACTTCGCCGGCCCGCAGTTCAACCAGATCCAGATCATCCGCGCCCTCGGCCAGCCGCTGATCATGGTGACCATCTCGCTGATCGCCACCGCCTACATCCTGCCCCAGGACGCCGGCTCGGCCTCCAGCCTGTTCAACATCCTGCGCAACCTCGGCGGCGCCATCGGCATCGCCCTGCTCGCCACCCTGCTGGATGCGCGGACGCGGGAATACTTCGACTACCTGCGCGAAGCCATCGTCCCGGTCAACCCGCAAGTGGCCGAACGCCTGGCGCTGTTGGCGGAAAAGTTGGGCAACGACACCGCGGCGCTGGGCAAGCTCAGCGAAATCACCCACCAGCAGGCGCTGATCATGGCCTATAACGACGCCTTCCATTTCGTCGGCCTGACCCTGGGCATCAGCATGCTCGCGGTGCTGCTGACCCGGGCGCTGCCGGCGGGCGTCAAAGCTGGGGAGACGCATTGAGTTCAAGAGCCCCTTCGCGGGCAAGTCGGATCGCCGCACCGCCGGCGCCTACGGTGATGAGGTGTCCGCCAATGGTGTGCACGACGCTCCCCCTGTAGGAGCCGGCGGTGCGGCGATCCGACTTGCCCGCGAAGAAGCCAACACAATCGCGCAATAACTACAGAAGCGCCCCGCCGCGCTCGCGGATCAGTTCGATCAGCGCGCGCAAACCCGCCGGCACGTGTCGGCGGCCAGGGTAGTACAGCGACAGGCCATCCAGTGGCGGGGTCCAGTCCTGCAGGACGGGGACCAGGGTTCCCGCCGCCATATCGGCCGCCGCATTCCACTGCGAGATGAAGGCCAACCCCAACCCGGCCCGTGCGGCCTCCAGGACCAGGCTCGGCTCGTCCAGGGTCAGCACGCCCGGCACATCCACCTCCAGGCTCTCGCCATGGCGCGAGAACTCCCAGCGGTAGATCCGCCCGGTCGGCATGCGCAGGCGAATGCAACGGTGCTGATGCAGATCGCTCGGCGTCTGTGGCAACGGGTGTCGCGCCAAGTACTCCGGACTGCCCAGCACCAGCAGGCGCAACGGCAGGCCCAGGGGGATGGCGATCATGTCCTGGGGCACGCTCTCGTGCAGGCGGATCCCGGCATCGAAACCCTCCACCACGATATCGATCAGCCTGCTCTCGGTGACGATGTCCACGTTCATCCGCGGATAACGCCGCATGTACTCGATGAACAGCGACATCGCCTGATTCGCCGCCCCTGTCGAGGTGTTGATGCGCAAGGTCCCGGCAGGAATGCCGGCATGACTGCCGGCCTGCTCCATGGCCTGGCGGATGGTCGACAGCGCCGGCGAGATGCTCTCGACGAACTGCGCCCCGGCTTCGGACAGGGCCACGCTGCGGGTCGTACGGTTGAACAGCCGGGTACCGATCCGATTTTCCAGCGCCGAGACCGCATGACTCAGCGCCGAGGTCGACACATCCAGCTCCGCCGCCGCCGCCCGAAAACTCCGGTGACGGGCAACGGCCAGCACCGCTTCCAGCTCACTCAAACCCGACGTGCGCATTATCCCAAATCACTCATCAAGACATGCCGATTTATCCTGCTTATCAGACCAATACTAGTCCCTTACCGTGTTCGACACCATCCGCACACGCTTTGGAGCAGTCATGCACCGCATCGATCAGATCTACGTCAACGGCGCGTTCGTCCCCCCACATGGCCAGGAATGGTTCGACCTGTTCAATCCGAGTACCGCTCAGGCCATCGGCCAAGTGCGCCTCGCCGACGAGCAGGACGCTGACGCCGCCATCGCTGCCGCCAAAGCGGCCTTCCCGGCCTTGTCGCGCAGCACCAAGACCGAGCGCATGGACATGCTGTTGCGCATGCACGCCGCCATCGCCGCCCGTGAGGAACCACTCAACGAGGCGATCATCGAAGAATACGGTGCCCCTGTGTCGCGCTCACGATGGATGGCCCGGCACGCGGCGAACGTGCTGCGGGAGGCGGCTCGGGTGCTGCAGGACTATGACTTTCTCCGTCGGGCCGGCAGCGCCCAGGTCAGCATGCAGCCGCTCGGCGTCGCCGGCCTGATCACCCCCTGGAACAGCAACGCCGGTTTCATCTGCGGCAAGCTCGCCGCGGCCATCGCCGCCGGCTGCACGGCAGTGATCAAGCCCAGCGAGATGAGCGCATTGCAGACCCGTATCGTCACCGAGGCACTGCATGAAGCCGGGCTGCCGCCGGGGGTGTTCAACATCGTCACCGGTCGCGGCGAAACCGTCGGCGCGCGGATCAGCAGTCACCCGGACGTGGCGAAGATCTCCTTTACCGGCTCGACCGCCGTCGGCAAGCACATCCTGCGCTCGGCCGCCGACAGCCTGAAACGGGTCACCCTGGAACTGGGTGGCAAGTCACCGGTGCTGATCCTCGACGACGCCGACTTCGACCAGACCATCCCCCTGGCGTTGCAGGCCGGCTTCATGAACAGCGGCCAGGCCTGCGTTGCCGGGACCCGGATCCTGGTGCCGGAACAGCGCCTGGCCGAGGCCGAAGCGGCCGTGCTGAAGGCTATCGCCGATATCCGCAGCGGCGATCCACGGGCGGCGCAGACCAGCATCGGGCCGATGGTCAGCGAAAAGCAGTGGCAACGGGTGCAACGTTACATCCGCATCGGCATCGACAGCGGCGCGCGCCTGTTGAGCGGCGGCGAAGGCCTGCCCGACGGCCTGGACACCGGCTGGTTCGTCCGGCCGACGGTGTTCAGCGGGGTGTCCAACGACATGACCATCGCCCGCGAGGAAATCTTCGGGCCGGTGCTGTCGATCATCACCTATCGTGACGAGGTCGATGCCCTGCGTATCGCCAACGACACGCCATACGGCCTGCAAGCCTATGTGCTGGGCACCGATATCGAACGGGCCCGCCGGGTCGCCGGCCAGATCGAGGCCGGGCGCGTGCTGGTCAATACCCTGGCCCATGAGCCTCAGGCACCATTCGGTGGGTTCAAGCAATCGGGGATCGGCCGCGAATACGGCACGTACGGGATGGAAGCCTTTCTCGAACCCAAGGCGCTGCTCGGACTGCCGGCCTGAAATACGATCCCCTGTAGGAGCGGCTTGCTGGCGATGGCGGTGTGTCAGTCGGCGGGACATCAACTGGCAGACTGCAATCGCCAGCAAGCCGGCTCCTACAGGGGCCCGGTGCAATCGGGATGCACTGAGAGTGCTTGCCCAGGCGGGCCCTCGGCGGTAGGTTGGCCGACATTCACAGGCCAACTGGCGGAGCGTCGCATGTCCAACGTAGTACTGGTGTTGACCGAGACCGTCAACGAATACCTGCCGATCATCGAACGCCACGGTTTCGAACTGATCCTCGCCCCCACCCGCGTCCTGCGCGCCGAGGCCATCGCCGCCCACGGCGGGCGTATCAAGGCCGTGCTGACCCGTGGCCCGCTCGGCCTGTTCGCCGATGAAATCGCCGCCCTGCCACTGCTGGAAATCATCTGCGTGATCGGCGCAGGCTATGAAAAGGTCGACCTGCACGCGGCGAAACAGCGTGGCATCGTCGTGACCAACGGTGCCGGCGCCAACGCCTCGTCGGTGGCCGATCACGCCCTGGCGCTGTTGCTGTCGCTGGTCCGTGATATCCCCCGGGCCGACGCCTCGGTACGTCGCGGCGAATGGCGCAAGCTGATGCGCCCCTCGCTGGCCGGCAAGCGTCTGGGCATTCTCGGCATGGGCGCCGTGGGCCTGGAGATTGCCCAGCGGGCCGCGCTCGGCTTCGGCATGTCGGTGAGCTATCACAATCGTCGTCAACGCGAAGATCTCGAATACGCCTACCGCACCACGCCCGCCGAACTGGCGGCGACCTCGGACTTTCTGATCATCGCCACACCCGGCGGCGCAACCACCCATGGCCTGATCGGCAAGCACGAACTGGACGCCCTGGGCACGGAAGGTTTCCTCGTCAATATCGCCCGCGCCAGCGTGGTGCTGACCGACGAATTGGTGGCAGCCCTGGAACAGGGACGGATCGCCGGTGCGGCGCTGGATGTCTTCGATGACGAGCCGAACGTTCCGGACGTGCTCAAGGGCCTGCCCAATGTGGTGCTGACACCCCACGTCGCCGGCCTGTCGCCGGAGGCCTCGGAGGCGACAGTCAGTCTCGTGGCGCAGAATCTGCTGGCGTATTTCTCCGGCCAACCGGTGCTCACCCCGGTCGCCCTGCCCGAGTGATTGCTCCCGGGGCGACAGGCCATGATCGCGCCCTTTCCGGCTGGATCGAGGAACGCCGCCTCAAACTCGGCGATCACCTGGGCGGCAGCCTGGAACCGGACGACACGCCAAAGCCGTAAACCGCCCTCGGCCTGAACTTCCGTCGAGCAACACCGGTCAGCTCAGTGAATACCGCCCGCCAGCGCACTCGCTGCACCCCGTTCCTAGACCCGGAGTCACGCGGCCATGACCGATCATCCCAACGAACCCCAGAGCCCCATCGAAGCCCATGGGATCATCGGCGACATGGGCAGCGCCGCGCTGATCAACGACCGTGGTAGCGTCGACTTTTTCTGCTGGCCGGCCTTCGACAGCCCGGCGATCTTCTGTGCCCTGCTCGACAGCCCCGACGCCGGGATTTTCCAGTTGGCCCCGGACCTGCCCGACGCGCGCCGCGAGCAGATCTACCTGCCCGACACCAACATCCTGCGCACCCGCTGGCTGAGTGCCCAGGCGGTGGTGGAAATCACCGACCTGCTGCCGGTCAGCGACGACGTGGACGACCTGCCGCTGCTGGTCCGTTGCGTGCGGGTGGTCAGCGGCCAGGCCACCTTCCACCTGCGTTGCGCGGTACGCCACGACTATGCCCGCGCCACGACCACGGCCCGCCTGGATGACGACGATGTCTGCTTCGACGCACCTGGCCAACCGAGCCTGCGCCTGCACGCCGACCAACCACTGCGGGTTGAACGGAACGCCGCCGTCGCCAGCTTCCACCTGGGCCAGGGACAGGAGGCCGAGTTCCTCCTCGGCGCCCTCGACGACCCACGGGTCAGGCTCGGCGACGGCCACCTGGCCCTGCAACACACCATCACCTTCTGGCAGCACTGGGTCGGCCAGTCCACCTACCGTGGCCGCTGGCGCGAAGCGGTCAACCGCTCGGCGCTGGCCCTCAAGCTGCTGACCTCGCGCAAGCACGGCGCGATCCTCGCCGCCGCGACCTTCGGCCTGCCGGAAAGCCCCGGCGGGCAACGCAACTGGGACTATCGCTACACCTGGATCCGCGACGCCTCGTTCACCATCTACGCCTTCATGCGCCTGGGTTATGTCGAGGTCGCCAACAATTTCATGCGCTGGCTGCGCCGGCGTATCGACGACGGTTGCGACCAGTCCATCAAGCTCAATGTCCTGTATGCCATCGACGGTACCCAGGAGTTGCCCGAGATCGAGCTGACGCACCTGTCCGGCCACGGCAATGCCCGCCCGGTACGCATCGGCAACCAGGCGTGGGAACAAGTGCAGCTGGATATCTTCGGCGAGCTGATGGATGCGGTATACCTGACCAACAAGTATGGCGAAGCGATTTCCCACCAGGGTTGGCTGCGCGTCGGCCAGGTCATCGATCATGTCTGTGCCAACTGGAACCAGCCGGATGTGGGCATCTGGGAGATGCGCGGTGGCAAGCACCATTTCCTGCACTCGCGGCTGATGTGCTGGGTGGCCCTCGATCGCGCCATCCGCCTGGCCTCCAAACGCTCGCTGCCGGCGCCATTCGCCCGCTGGGACGAAGCTCGCCAGGCGATCCACAACGATATCTGGAACAACTTCTGGAACGCTGAACGCGGGCACTTCGTCCAGCACACCGGCGGCACCGGCCTGGACGGCTCGATGCTGCTGATGCCGCTGGTACGCTTCGTCGGCGCCACCGACCCGCACTGGCTGGCGACCCTGGACGCCATCGAAAAAAGCCTGGTACGCGACGGCCTGGTCTACCGCTACCGCAACGATGATCACCCCATCGATGGCCTGCCGGGCAACGAAGGCGCCTTCGCCGCCTGCTCGTTCTGGTACGTCGAGTGCCTGGCTCGCGCCGGCCGCGTGGAGCAGGCGCACCTGGAGTTCGAACAGTTGCTGCGCTACGCCAACCCGCTGGGCCTGTATGCCGAAGAGTTCGACCCGCAAGCCCGTCACCTGGGCAACACGCCGCAGGCCCTGACCCACCTGGCGCTGATCAGCGCGGCGTGCTTTCTCGACCGCAAACTCAGCGGCGACGTCACACCCTGGCAGCCTTGAATGAAGAGGCCTGTAGCCTTTGTATGAAGTTTGTAACTAAATTGAATATATTTGATATCTCGTCGATACACTGGTGAAAATTCTTTCAACAACCCTACATTCGACAGGATATTTCCCATGGTTTTCTCACCAGAAACCGGGCAGGACGCCAAGGCCGCCAGCCACCTCGTTGCGGGAGGTCGGGTATGAGCGTAGGTTCGATCAGCGCGTGGGCCACCGAGATGCGCTCGCGGGTTCTCAAGCAGGGCACTGCCGCGGCGGAAAAGGCCGCCAAGCAGAAGGTCAAGACCGACGAAGTCCTCAAGGACATCAAGCCGGACCCGAAGGCCCTCGACACGGCCAAGATGGCCAAGGACAAGCTGCAGTCGAAGTTCCAGGGTTTCGATCCGAAGGCGGTCACCCCCGAGCAATTGTCCAGGTACAGTGACATCCTCAAGGAACAGGGCCTGATCAGCGCCTCCACGGCGAACCTGCTGTCCAGCGCCGGTACGCAGAAGAAACCGAACGAGAAGTTCAACGCCCTGGATTACTTCGCCAACCAGATCAGCACGCTGCAGAGCGGCCCGAACAAGAACGAGCCGTTCGCCAACACCATGATTCCCGAGTACAAGCGGGCGATCAGCGTGATGCTCAACCTGCAGCAGTTCGCCAATTCCGGCGCCAGCATCTCCATCGACACCAAGGCCTGAGTGCCCTCCCTCACCCGTGGCGTAGACGCGCCACGGGCGTCCTGCCGCTTCCTCTCTTGGCACACGGTACTCCACCGGCCGGCCCATCCCGTGCGCGCCGCCCAATCGCAAATGATTTTTATCTATTAATACAAATGATTATTATATAGATTGAAATCCGAATCATTCGCGCAAACTGGAGCACCCGCAAGATGCCAAGCACCACCCGACGGGCTTGGGCCGAAGCCTGCAAGCGTCTAAGCTGGGGACCCCATTCCTCTCGCCTTGGATCGCCGTGTGAAATTCAGCCTGCCGAAAGTTGCCACCGCCCCCTTCTGCCCTTCTGAAGTGAACGGCTCGATCGCAGTCGACAGCGGCGCGCCGTTCTTCAAGCGCGTGTTGCGCTTCGCTGGTCCCGGCCTGCTGGTTTCCATCGGCTACATGGACCCGGGCAACTGGGCCACGGCCATCGAGGCCGGCTCGCGCTACGGCTACAGCCTGCTGTTCGTGGTGCTGCTGGCGAGCCTGGCGGGCATGGCGGTGCAGTGTCTGTGCTCACGCCTGGGCATCGCCACCGGCCGCGACCTGGCGCAACTCTGTCGTGACCGCTACAGCCCCCGTTCGGCTAAGGCCCAGTGGCTGCTCGCGGAAATTTCCATCATCGCCACGGACCTGGCCGAAGTGCTCGGTTGTGCCCTGGCCTTCCACCTGCTGCTGGGTTGCTCGCTGACCTTCGGTATCGTCCTGACAGCCTTCGACACACTGCTGATCCTGGCCCTGCAGAACCGCGGCTTCCGTCGCCTGGAAGCGATCATGCTGGTGCTGGTGGCGACCATCGGCGTGTGTTTCTTCATCGAGCTGGTGCTGATCAAGCCCTACTGGCCGGACGTGTTCAGCGGTTTCAAGCCATCGACCTCGACCCTGAACGAAGCCGCGCCGCTGTACCTGGCCATCGGCATTCTCGGGGCGACCGTGATGCCGCACAACCTCTACCTGCATACCTCCATCGTGCAGACCCGCCTGGTCGGCAAGGATCTCGCCAGTCGTCGCGACGCGGTCCGCCTGGCGCGCTTCGACACCATCGGTTCGCTGGCCCTGGCACTGCTGGTGAACGCGGCGATCCTGATACTGGCGGCGGCGGCCTTCCACCAGTCCGGTCATACCGAGGTGGTGGAGATCCAGGACGCCTACCACCTGCTCGACCCGCTGGTGGGCGGCGCCTTCGCCAGTATCCTGTTCGGCATCGCGCTGCTCGCTTCGGGGCAGAGTTCGACCTTCACCGGCACCATCGCCGGCCAGGTGATCATGGAAGGCTACCTGAACCTGAAGATTCCCTGCTGGCAGCGCCGCCTGATCACCCGTGGTCTGGCACTGATCCCGGCGTTCATCGGCGTCTGGCTGATGGGCGAAGGCGCCGTCGGCAAGCTGCTGGTGCTGAGCCAGGTGGTGCTGAGCCTGCAACTGCCGTTCGCCCTGTACCCGCTGATCCGCATGACCAGCGACGAGCGCCTGATGGGCGAGTTCGTCAACCGCTGGTACACCCAGGGCCTGGCCTGGCTGCTGTTCGTGGCGATCAGCGCGGCGAACGTCTGGCTGATCGCCCAGGTCTTCAGCGACTGACGCGACGACGCCCCGGCCAGGACCGGGGCGTTCTTTCAAGCCAGACTCATGGACAGCCGTGATCGCCCAACAGCGTCCATTCGACACCCGGTGGTGCCCGGTTCACCCAGTATTTGGCCTGGTACAGCTTGCCCTGGTGGATCACCTGGTTGCCCGCCACATAGGGCCGTGACTGCCAGGGGACCGGCAGGTTGCTGACCAGGGCGAAGGCATCGACCCGATCCGGCGCCACGCCGCGGGTCGACCAGCCGGCCCGCCAGACCACGCCGTTGTGCTGCACCATGTCGCCGCCGACATAGGTCTTGCCCGACTCCCATGGCCGGTACTGGCCGGCAGCCGGATCGCCGGGGGCACAATCCTCGCCACCACCGCCGCCAGCGGTGACAGTCACCGCGTGGTAGGCACTGCTGGTACGGTTCTGCGAGTCGGTCACGGTCAGCACCACGGTACGCGGGCCGGCACTTGCCGGCGCGGCGAGGCTGACACTGGGGTTGGCCGACGTGGACGGCGTGAAGCCATTGGCCGACCAGGCGTACTTCAGGTCCGCCCCCGTCGAGCCGGTACCGGACAGGTTGAGAAGCTTGCCGGCCTCGACCCTATTCCCGCCGGACACCACCGCCACCGGCGGCGCGATCACCGGAGGCAGGATTCTCAGGTTGTGCGCCTTGCCGGCGTGGGCCAGGCCGTCGTCGACGGTCACCTCGAACCGGTACTCAGGGGTACTGCTGAACGGCGGCGCGGTAAAGCGCAACAGCGCGCCATCCGGCACGGCACCGACGATACCGCTGGGAATGCGCCAGTCGAAACGCAGCGGCGCGGCCCCGGGGTTGCTGGAGCTGGATCCCGACGCATCAAGCTCCACCGGGGCACCGGCCGACACCGCGGACGGACCGGCGATGACCACGGTCGGTGGCAGCGGCTGATGGGCGACCTTTCTGACCAGCAGCGTGTCTTCCAGTTTCAGGGACTGACCGGCGCGGCGGACCTCCACCGCGATCGGAAGCGGCGTATCGACGTCCACGCGCGGCGCGGTCAGGCTGATTTCCTCCTGGTTGCCGGGCGTGCCGATCAGGCCCTCGGTGTGCCATTGATAATCGACGGGCCGGGCATCCGGGTTGGACAGCACCACCTTGAGGGTGAAGGACGACTGTGACTCGACCTCGCCCGGGCTGGCCAACTGGCCAAGGGGCGGGCTGCCACTGTAGTCGCGCAGCATTTTCTCCACCGCCAGCTTCAGGTCCGGCTGCACTCCGATAGGCTTGTTCTTGTCGGGAAAGGGCAAGGGGTGGCCGGTCTCCTGGAGAATCCGGCGCATGATCTTCGGAGGTACCGGGCCGATACCATTGGCATTGGCGATGCTCTGCATCAGGGCCACCGCCCCGGCCAGGATCGGGTTGGCCGACGACGTGCCACTGTAGGTATGGGTGTAGAGCGTCGTCGGGTTGGCTGGCGAATAGCTGGTGGTGGTCACGTTGGAACCCCAGCTGAACATCCCGACACGCTTGCCGTACTCGCTGTACCACGCACGCGCCCCCGTCGTCGGGTACGCTCCGCCGGCATAAATCGATCCGGAATCCAGCAGTTGCGGGTCATAGCGCCCGCCAAAGTACGGATCGTCCAGGTTGATATTGCCGTTGGCGGCGGCGATCACCACATGCACGCCCTTTTCCTGGGTCAACCAGGAGATCTCGTCCAGAATGGCGTCGCTGTATTCAACCGGCATGTAGCAGGGAGTCGCCGGACAGACCGACTCCGGCAGTCGACCAACGCTGTAGTGAACCCCGACCTGCACCACGTCTCCCGGTTTCAACTGCGGCCCCAGGTCCAGCAAACCGCCAGTACCGAACTTCGTGTAGCCGGCCATGGCCCTGGGCACGAACCCGACGGTGCCATAGTCGTTGTCCAGGGAGAACATCACCCCGGCACTCGCCGTATCGTGGTGGCCGACCTCATGCTCACGCAGTTTCCAGTGGGTGACGAAAGGCTTGGGCAGGTCGACATGATCATAGGCCCAATGGTCGATCTCATCGGAAATGACCCGCACATTCTCCCCGTATCCGCCCGGATAGCGCCTGAGCGCGAGTGCATCCAGCCCGCCAAGCTTGTAGGGCTCGACCGGTTCCGGCGACAGCAGGTAATTCTGCCGACCGGTGTAGTCGGGCGGCGTGCCGCGCTGGCCGGCCTGCCGGGCCATCTCCGGCTCCGGTACACGCGGCGGCTCGCCCTGCTCCAGGCTGACGGGCTCGGGCTCGACATAGGCCCGTTGCACCAGCGGGTTGAGCTTGAGCTGGTCGAGCAATGCCTGGACCTCCGCCTCCGACCGGCCGGTGATGGTGATCCGGTAGTAGCGGTCCAGGCGATGGCGTTCAAAGGCGTGGGTATCGGCCACGGAGCGCGCCGCCGGCAATTGGAACACCGGGGCAAAACCGGGCTCGGCCTGCAACTGGCGCAACGCGCCGAAGTCTTGTGCACGGGTGGCGGCCACCTGGGGATTGGCCCGCAACAACACGATCACGGCATCGGAGCCGGCAGCGCCAACGCCCGTGGCCAGGGCCTGGAGGGACAAAAACAGAGACGTCAGGAACAGTTTCATCGGACGGCCTCGCGAGTCGGTCTGATCGCCACACGCTCCACGGCAGTCCGCGATGGACGGCGCTGGAACGTACCTTTCGGCACGACCACCTGCTCACGACACCCGGTAATGCATTCAATACGACAGAGCCGATCCGGCACCCGCGTGCCGCTGACCGACTCCAGCTGAAACCGACACCTGGCCTGCACCGCGGTCCTGGAACCCAGGGACCGCCACACGCCAGGAGCAGTTGGAAGACTACTGCGTTTGACTATATACGACGGCTGCCGGCCCCAGCGAACCGTCGCTATACGAAATCGGTATCTGCGCCGATACCGTTCTTCCAGGCGGTTCTATGTACCCGCTCGCTTACCACTGACGCCGACGCCATGGCGGCATGGACCCGTTCGGGCCGTTAGCGATTACACTGTCCCTCCATTGCCCCGGGACACCCCATGGATATCGACCTCGCCCGCACCTTTCTCGAAATCGCCCGCTGCGGCAGCCTGGTGGCGGCCGCCGAGAAGCTGCACGTGACCCAGACCGCGATCACCGCCCGGGTACAGAAACTCGAAAGCCAGCTCGATGCACGGTTGTTCGTGCGCAACCGCGCCGGCGCCCGATTGACCGCCGATGGCGAGGCCTTCGTCGTCTACGCCAACCAGCTGGTGCAGACCTGGGATGCCGCCCGCCGCGATCTGCCGCTGCCGCAGGGGTTCAACAACGTGCTGCACATCGGCGGTGAAGTCAGCCTCTGCAACCCGCTGATTCTCAGTTGGGCCAATGCCCTGCGCAAGCATATTCCGACCCACGCCCTGCGCACGGAAATCCGCGACGGCGAGCAACTGCTGCGCCAGCTCGAACTGGGCGTACTCGATGCCGCACTGGTCTACCAGCCGACCTACTGGCCGGGACTGCAGGTCGAGCAGTTGTTGGAGGAAAAGCTGATCCTGGTACGCCTGACGGAAAACCCCGAGCCCTACGTGTACATCGACTGGGGCGAGGGCTTCCGTCGCCAGCACGATGCCGCCCTGCCGGACAAGGCCCGGGCCGCCGCCAGCTTCAACCTCGGGCCGGTGGCCCTGCAGTTCATCCTGGGCAACGGCGGCTCCGGCTACTTCCGCACCCGCGTGGTCCAGAGCTACCTGGACAGTGGCGTGATGGAACGGGTGCCCAAGGCGCCGGAGTTCAGCTACCCGACCTACCTGGTGTATGCCCGCGAACGGGACTCGGCGACCCTGCAGAAGGCCTTCGAACTGCTGCGCGACATCGTCAGGGCCGACACCGACTGGTCCCAGCGCTGGGACCCGATGATCTGAGTCTCAGGCCGGGCTGACACTGGCACGCCGCTCGTGCTCGGCGAGCACGCTCTGGATGATGTCCATCACCTCCACGTTCGAACGCTCCATGACATCCAGGTGGCCGAGGGTCTCCTCGAGCCGGCCCTCGCGGTGGGCACGCAATGCCTCGGCACCGGCCGAATGCACCAGACCGTGAGGTCGCTCGATGCGGCTGAAGGCCTGGTAGCTCTTGAGTTGCTGGTTGCCTTCACCGTAGTACCAGCGCCCGAACGGACACTCGTGGTCGCTGACCAGCGGCGCGTCCGCTCCTTCGCCCAGCACACCTTCATAGACCGAGACCTTCAGCGCCAGCTCGGCCAGGTTGGCCTGTTCGATAGAGGCCCGGAAGCAGGACTGGTTCATCTCTCGCTGCATGCGCTGGGCCAGCGAGTAGACCTCGTACATCGCCCCGCTCGCCTCGGTGGTCAGCGTGTGAAAGGCACCGGCGGTGCCGGCCTGCTGCTGGATGCCTGCCTGGGCGACACCGATCATGGCCTTGATGTCGGCGGTTTCACGGATGATGTCCTGGGTGGCGCTGGCGGTCTTTTCCGCCAGGTCGCGAATCTCGCTGGCGACCACCGCGAAACCGCGTCCCGACTCACCGGCCCGCGCCGCCTCGATGGCCGCGTTGAGGGCCAGCAGGTTGGTCATGTTGGCGATGGAACTGATCAGGCCGACGATCCGGTCGATCTCGCTGGCGCGGATCACCAGTTGCGCGATCTGTTCGTTGAGGTCCGCCAGGCCATCCTCCATGACATGGGCCTGTTCCTGCAGCACGCCGAACTTCTGCCGGTTCTGGATCGCCGCGGTCGCCACGCTGGTGGCCCGCTGGTTGTTGTCCACCAGCCGCAGGTGGAGGTAGTCGAAGGACTCGCCGACAAGGGCAATGGAACGGCCGAACGACAGCAGGTTACCGGCCAGCCCCTGGTAGAACGCCAGTTCATCCCTGGCGACCACCTGCCGCTCCAGGGCCAGTTGGGCCTCCTCCAGCTCGGCGATGCGTTGACGAGCCTGCTCCAGCTCGCCGCGAAGTCGGGCGTTGTCCTGAAGCAGGGAACGATGATGGCTGGCACGTACGAACATCATGGGCGAGATTCCGGCAGAAGTTAATGGCGTATTGCCAGTCATCATTCGTGCCAAGTACCCTCCCTTGTAAACAGGGCATCTCGAGCTGAGCGTGGTCTTTATGACTCTGACAATAACGAGTCATATCGACTACAAAGGTCAATATGACCCGCTTTTGAAACCTTCGTCGAGCAGGCAGGAAACCCTTCTGAACGCCCCCTTTCTCATGCAGGCACCATCGCCCAAAACCACTGAATCGTAGGCAACAACCGACAAAAGCGTGCTCAAGGCTCGACCAGGGTGAAGAACGGATACAACCGCCTCTTTTTTCTATACGCAGATAGCGTACAAATAGTGAATGCCCTGCTTGTCGAACTGCCGCCCTTCGCACGCCATCACCGTGTCTGTCTGGGCGAGGAGGCCTTTCGCTGCTTTCAACTGGCCCTGCTGCACGACCCTGAAGCCGGCGAGGTGATCCAGGGCACTGGAGGGCCGCGCAAGGTGCGCTGCGTGGACCTGCGCACCAACCCCTGCCCCTGGAAAACCGGGAACAGGGTGCTGGAGAAGTACCCGGAGACCATCGAGCATCTGGCCTCACTGGGCAGAGGAAGCTGGGAGCGGCTGGCCGCCCCCAGGATTTCAGGCGTGCTCGAGATCCTTGCGCGGTGTTGAAGCCACGGTCGTGGCGGTGTCGAAACGATCCGCCAGGAACGGCGTGATATCCAGCGGCAGCGGCTGCTCGTTGACCAGGCGTTCGAGCATCAGCCCGGTGATCGCCGACGTGAGGATACCGGTACGGAAATGCCCGCAGGCATTGAGGTAACCCTCGACCCCCGCCATCGGCCCGAGAATCGGCAGTTCATCGGGCGACCCCGGACGCAAGCCGGCCCAGCAGCGCTTGAGGTTGATGCCTTGCAATTGCGGCACGCAGCGCACGGCCCCCTGCACCAGCCCCGCCACTTCCGGGAAGGTGGTGCTCACGTCGAAACCCTTGTCCTCGGTGGTGCTGCCGATCAGGATCTCGCCATTGTCCTTCTGCGCCATGTAGCAGTCGCTGGTGGTCAGGCAACCACGCAGCAGAGCGGGCATGCGCTCGGTCAACAGGATCTGTCCCTTGACCGGCTTGACCGGAATCGCGATCCCGGTGGCCTGCTGGCTGATTTCGGCAGCCCAGGCTCCCGCGGCGTTGATCAGCGTCGAGCAGTGGAAATCGCCCGCCTCCGCCGTCCGTACCCCACTCACGCGACCGCCCTGGTGCAGCACATTGGTGACGTTGGTGTTGAAGAACAGGTCGACACCATTCTGCCGTGCGCCCTCGGTATAGGCATCGGCCAGGCGGAACGGGCTGACCTGATGGTCGCAGAGAAACTCCAGGGCACCCTGCGCCTCGCCGCTCACCGACGGCTCGGCCTCGCGCAGGGCCTCGCGGTCCAGCCAGCGCAACTGGTCGGCCAGGTGCGGAATATGCGAGACGATATGCTCGGCGTAGAGGCGATCCTCCTCGTCATAGATCACGTATTTCAGGCCGGTGCGTTCGAACTTGCAGTCCATGCCATGGCGTTCGAGCAACTCGCGATGCAGTTGCGGGTACAACGCATTGGACTGCAGGGCGAAGTCGAAAAACGACTGCGGCAGGATATGCGGGGTGCTGGAGTCCACCATCACCGCCGCACCGTTGGCTTCGCGGCGGCGCTTGGCCGACATCATGCGGAAGAAAATCACCCCGCAGCCCAATCCCACCGATTCACCGATGGCCCACAGACCACCCGCCGAGGCGCGGGTCGCGTTGCCCGGACGCTTGGCGTCGATCAGAGCGATCCGCAGGTTTTTCTCGCGGGACAGGTGATAGGCACAGGAAGCGCCGATCACACCACCACCGGCAATCACGACATCATAGGTTCTGCTCATGGTTCAGGCGTCCTTGCCCAGTTGCTCGAAAGCGGAAAAAGGAATCGGCTCGATGGGAAAACGTGGCCGCAACCAGCCGACGTCGGCACGGCCAGTGGCATCGCGCAGGCGGTCGCTGCAGTAGCCGACACACATCCGCCCCTGGCAATCGCCCATGCTCACGCGAGTACGCATTTTCAGCGCGGCCATGTCCTGCACGCCCTGGGACAGCGCCAGGTCGATGTCGGCACGGGTCGCGTGTTCGCAACGACAGATCACCGTGTCGGGCCTGGCCAGGTCGATCTGCCGGGTACCTCGCCGGGTATAGCGATCGATGCCGGAGCGGAACTTGCGGATCTTCGCCAAGCGGTCGAGATAGCCCTGGCGCAGTGCCAGGGCCGCATCGGCGCCGAGCACGTCACGCTGCATCAGGATGGACACCGCGGCGATTCGCCCGGCCAGCATCGCCGCTTCGCCACCGCGAATCCCGCCCATGTCGCCGGCCAGATGGATATGCGGCTCACTGCTCTGCTGCCA
The DNA here is from genome assembly GCF_000364705.1 of Pseudomonas fuscovaginae SE-1. GTDB lineage: Bacteria > Pseudomonadota > Gammaproteobacteria > Pseudomonadales > Pseudomonadaceae > Aquipseudomonas > Aquipseudomonas fuscovaginae_A. The sequence goes on from NZ_AQOH01000343.1 coordinate 36,976, forward strand.
GATATTGGTCTCGGCGCACAGATAGCCGTCGGCATTGAAGGCATGGGCCAGGCCCATCTGCTGGCTGAGCTGGGTGCGTGGAATGAAGCCGTAGCCGACGGCGAGGGTCTGGGCTTCCACCTGATGCGCACGGGTCAGGTCCGGCTGCCAATCCTCGGAGTACGGCGCCAGGGTCACCTGCGCCAGCTCATCCTGTCCCTGCGCCTCGACCACGCCCCAGCCGTAATGCATGGGGATGCCATGCAGCTTGAGGTAGGCCAGCATGCTCAGGCCATCGAGGAACATCTGCGGCTTGTTCAACAGGGCCAGGCTTTCCCGGGCGATACGACCGAAGGCGCTGGCCTCGTAGATGCCCGCAACCGGCACGCCCGCCGCGTGCAACTGGCAGGCCACCAGCGGCAACAGCGGCCCGGTCCCGGCGATCACCGTAGCGCCCAGCGGCTTGACCACGCCACTCTTGATCTGCAACTGCAGACCGCCAAGCAGCATCACCCCGGGCAGGGTCCAGCCGGGAAACGGCACGTTGCGCTCATGGCAGCCGGAGGCCAGCAACAGTTGCGGATACTCGATCGGATACAGGATCTCATCGGCATCCAGCGCCATCAGCGTCCGCGAGCCCTCACCGCCGACGATGCGGGTGTTGAGGCGCACATCGACCCGCTCGGCACAGGTGGCGAATTCACCGTGCAGTTTCTCCAGGGTCGAGCTGTAGCGGGCGCCCAGATACTCAAGATCGACTCCGCTGCGCAACGGGCCGCGATAGACCACCCCACCCAGGCGCGAGGCTTCTTCGAACAGCACGCTGGACACGCCATGGCGTGCCAGTTCGATGGCCGCGGACATGCCCGCCGGGCCGCCGCCAACGATGACCGGAAGCTGGCTCATAGCACCTCCAGCACGGCAAAGCGGCTGACACCGGTCTCGATCCGCATGCCGGGTTTGACCAGGGTCTGGCAGGCCCGACGCTTGAACCGGCCATCGATCGACACCAGGCAGCTCTGACACACGCCCATGCCACAGAAGGCACCGGCCAGTTGCCCATGGTCATTGCGCGAGACTTGCCGCAGGCCGACCGACTGCAGCACCGAAAGCACGGTCTCGCCTTCTGCCGCGGGCACAGCCTGGCCATTGAGGTGGAGGGTCATATCCGCCTGGAGGAGAGGCTGGATATCGTATTTTCGATCCAGGTTCTGCATGTTCTGCATCATCCATGATTGACGTGAATGGACTGCCACCCTGTGCCGGGCACTTCCTGGCCTGGCCGCAACACACATATGGCGCATGACGGCCACAGAGTGGTGGTTCGCCGCCGCGCGGTGAACCGGTGTCCATTCACGTTAAGGGGTTGTGCAGTGCAAAACCTTGACCCAGGCCAGTAAAGGTGGGGAAAACCCTACCGGCGGTCAGCGCCAACAGAGTGAAGAAAGCTGTAAAGACCTGACGCCGTACCCTGGAGCCGGCTTGCTGGCGATAGCAGGGTGTCAGTCAATAACAATGTCGACTGACACTCCGCTATCGCCAGCAAGCCGGCTCCCACAGGATTGGCGGCGTGCGCAAGGGCTCGGGTATTACTCGGCAACCGCCTGCAACAGCCACTCGCCATCCCGCTCCACGATCAGGCCCGAGGCCAGCAGCAGCGGGCGCAGGCGCAGGTGCAATTCGGGTTTGACGAACTCCTGCACCCGGGACAGCTCCAGCAGGCCGGGCACTTCCAGCTCGGTCTTGAAGAACGACAGCCAGGCCTTTTTCAACGCCAGCAGCACATCGCTCGGGGTGGTCCGGGCGAACTGGCGGTTGACCACCTTGCCCAGGTCGAAGGTGTGCTGGAAGGCATAGCCGGTCTCGTCACCCGAGTTGTCAACGCAGCGCAGGCATCGGCACCGACCGTCGGCGAACGCCTGCTGCAGGAAGGCGTTGAAGTCCATGACCGGCTTGAGGGAAAGCCGCTTGTCCACCTGAAACAGATCGTCCTGCTGGGCCATTTCCGCCATGCTGATTTCCTCGACTGTGGGCGACCGCCAGCCGCAGCCGCCTGAATTTCGGGCAAAAAAAAACCTGCATCGCTGCAGGTTTTTTTCATATCTGGCTCCACAACCTGGACTCGAACCAGGGACCCAATGATTAACAGTCATTTGCTCTACCAACTGAGCTATTGCGGAATGGCGTCTATGTTACTGATATAAAAAGAGAAGTCAACCCCCGCTCGGCAAATGCCGGCCCCTGTCCCGCCGCCGTGTATCACAGTGTGTCCCAACGCCGTGGCGACACACTGCCTCAAGCTTCACCGCGGGCCGAACACATCCCGGATACATCGGCGCGATGAACTATACCGGTCCCAGGTCGCCCGGCACGGGTGGCCTGATTACCCCACCATGGATTCATCCCGGAGGTCATCACCATGAGCATCACCCTTTACGGCTTCAGCGGCAGCACCTACGTCCGTACCGTCAGAATGCTTCTCGCCGAAAAAGGCGCGGACTATCGGCAGGTCCCGGTGGATGTCATCCAGGGCGAACCGCATCATCCCGAACACCTGCTGCGTCATCCGTTCGGCAAGGTACCGGTGCTCGAGCATGATGGCTTCAAGGTGATCGAAACCGGTGCCATAACCCATTACCTGAACGAAGTCCTGCCGGGCCCCTCGCTGCTGCCGGATACCGCCCGGGGCCGTGCCCGCGCCAACATGGCGATCGGCATCTACGATTCCTACGGTTACAACGCGCTGGTGTCGGTGGCCGGTTATCACCTGTTCCCCGACTTCATCGGCGGCAAGAACGAGGCTGCCCGCGAGGCCGGTATCGAAAAGTCGCGCCAGGTGCTGCGCGAGTTGATGAAGATCAAGGGCCAGGACCGCTTCATCGCCGGGCCCACCCCGTCTCTCGCGGACTTCTACCTGGTGCCGTTCTGCAGCTACCTCTCGCAGACCCCGGATGCCGAGCGGCTGTTCGATGTCGAGGGCTTTGCCCAGTGGTGGGAACAGGTGCAGGCGCTGCCGAGCTTCAAGTCGACCCAGCCCTGAGTCCCAAGCTCTGCAACCAGCCCGCTCCAGGCCGTTCTGGAGCGGGCCTTCTCATGTCTGTGCTCTTTACAGAATCGGCTTGGCGGTACGGTCCAGACGTGGCATCCAATGGCCGAGGATGTCGGCCGACACCACGATGTGGTGGGCCCGGCCGATCAGCAGGCGGCGTGGCACGAAGCCGATGTAGCGCGAGTCGGCGCTGTCGTCGCGATTGTCGCCGAGCATGAAATAGCTGTCCGCCGGTACCGTGACCGGTCCGAAATCACGGGCAGCCGCCACGCCGTGCAGAAACTGCACCCGGCGCACGCTGTCATCCAGCGCCTCGGTCACCGACACCCCGGGAATGCTTGCCCCCCTGGGCCCCGTCTCGGTGACGTCCCTGGCATCACTGTAATGCGCCGCCACGCCATTGACGAACAACACCTCGTTACGCATCTCCAGCACATCTCCCGGCACGCCGACCAGTCGCTTGATCAGGCGCACACCATCCTTCGGCGAGGTGAACGTCACCACGTCGCCACGCCGCGGGTTGCCCAGGGCCGCCAGGGAAATATCGCTCAGGGGCAGCTTGACGTCGTAGGCCAGCCGATTGACCAGCACCACATCGCCCTCGAGCAGGGTCGGACGCATGGAACCCGAGGGGATCGGGTTCCAGTCCGCCATGGACGTGCGGAAGATGCCGAAACACAGGAGAAAGATCAGCAGCCCGCGGTTATTGACGATCCAGCGTTTCATAGCGACCTCTGAAGGGGATGACGTTGTTCATCGATGCTTGTAGCACCACGTCTCGGGTCGAGCCAAGTTCCTTGTACGCCGGATCGTAAGTTTTCATGAGCGGCGCCCGCTCAGGTACGCCATTTGCCGCCATGCACCAGGTCGGCCACCGCATCGGCGAAGACCCCGGGCGCCTCCTGGGGCAGGTTGTGGCCGACACCGGGAACCTGCCGGTGGCTGCGCGCCCCGCTGAAGCGGGCCGCGGACGCCTGGCCATCGGTGGCCGGAACGACCCCGTCGGCCATGCCGTCGAGGGTGATGGTCGGCACGCCGAGCGCCGGCAACAGGGCAAGCTTCTGCTCGGCTTCGGCATAGTTCGGGTCGCCCTCGGCCAACCCCATGCGGTGCCGATAGGAATGAATGACCACATCGACGTAATCGGGGTTGTCGAACGCCTCGGCCGCCCGCTCGAAGGTCGGTTCGTCGAAGTGCCAGGTCGGCGAATTGTTGCGCCAGAGAATTCGCGCGATGTCGCGACGATTGGCCGCCAGCCCCGCACGCCCACGCTCGGTCTGGAAATAATGCTGGTACCACAACCCCCATTCGACCTCGGCCGGCAACGGGCTGGCGGCCTTGGCGATGTCCTGGATCAGGTAGCCGTTGACCGACACCAGCCCCACGCAGCGGCTTGGCCGCAACGCCGCCGCGACGCAGGCCGCACGACCGCCCCAGTCATAGCCGGCAAGCACCGCCTCGGGGATATGCAGCTCGTTCATCAGGTCCAGCACATCCTGGCCGAGCGCCGCCTGCTGGCCTGAGCGCGGTGTGGCGCTGTCGAGGAAACGGGTGCTGCCGTGTCCACGCAGGTGCGGCACGATCACCCGAAACCCCTGGGCCGCGAGCAACGGCGCGACCTCTGCGTAACTGTGGATATCGTAGGGAAAGCCGTGCAGCAGGATCACCGGGCGACCGTTCTCCGGGCCGGTCTCGTGATAACCGATGTCCAGCACGTCGGTACGCACCTGGCGAATGGGCAGGCGCGCCAGCGGCTTGCCGGTGCGGGGCGTCGTGCCCTGCCCCGTCGAGGCCAGCGCCGACGGCACGTCGGCCAGGCCGATGGCGGCTGCACCGGCGGCGGCGGACAACAGGAAACGACGACGATTGAACAGGTACTCGGACATGATGCAGTTCCTTGGCAAAGAGAAAATGGGGGGTCAGTCGATCGCGACGATCAGTTCGCTGGCGAGCCAGCCGGCCAGCAGCGCACCGGCCCGCGCGACGCCCTCGGACTCGCCGAGACGCTCGACCAGCCACTGGCACAGGGCGGCGAAACTGCCATTTGCCTGCAGGTGCAGCAGCGCCTGGTATTCCAGGGCTTCCAGCGGACGCAGGCGTGAAGTGAACTGCCGACGCCAGACGATCACTCCACCCGGCTCGGTGAGCATTTCGCTTTCCGGCGGCGGTGTTTCTTCGCACAGCGCCGCCCAGATCGGTTCGGCATTGGTCGTCAATGCATGGCTGCGCAACGACGGTGTCAGGCGCAACCGCGCGGTGTCCCAATCGATGGTCGCCAAGACGTCCAGCGAAAGGGCCTGGGCGTCCTCGGCAACGAAAGCGTCATTGACCGCCGCCTCGATCCAGGCCAGTTCATGCAGGTCGGGATTGTTCGGGAACAATTCGACCAGGCTGGCGTGGAAGCCCTCGGGGTAGGCATCCAGCGTCCAGGCATGGGGTGGCTGCCGGTCGATATGGGCGATCGCCGCCGCGAGAAAGGCCTCGTCGCCGATCCACCGGCGCACCTGCGCAAATGCCTGCTCCAGGCAACCTACCAGCTGTGCCCGGTAGTTGTTCTGGTACACCGCCAGGCCCGCATCCAGGCCGTCCCCGAGGGAGCGGACAAACTCGTCGGAACCGGTCACCAGCCACTGCTGGAACTGCTGCTGCAACTGGGCCAGGTTCATACCGCCCTCCGTAGTCCGCCACGGGCATTCGCCGCACCGATGGATCGAGCGATGTCCAGTTCCGCGAGCAGTTCGGCCAGCGGCGGGATATGGTCATCGCGCTCGATCAGGGTGGCGGCCGTGCCGAACCGCGCCACCGCCTCGGTGTAGAGTGCCCAGACATCGCCACAGACCGGGCTGTCGTGGGTATCGATCAGCAGGTGTTCGCCCTGGCTGTGCCCGGCCAGGTGCATCTGCCGTACGCGGTCGGCGGGCAACCCGTCGAGAAAGGCCAGCGCATCGAAACCGTGGTTGCTGGCACTGACGAAGACATTGTTGACGTCCAGCAGCAGGCCGCAGCCGGTGCGTTCGGCCATGGCGCCGATGAACTCCCATTCGGTCATCGCGGCACCGTCGAAGGCCAGGTAGCTCGACGGGTTTTCGAACAGCATGGAACGGCCGAGGGCATCCTGGGCCATGGAAATATTGCGGCAGACGATCTCCAGCGCCTCTTCGGTGTAGGGCACCGGCAGCAGGTCGTGGGAGTTGAAGTTGCCGATGCGCGACCAGCTCAGGTGGTCGGAGACGAACAGCGGATCGATCTCGTCGACCAGTTGCCGCAGTCGACGCAGGTAGTCCGGGTTCAGGCCGTCGGCCGAGCCGATGGACATGGAAACGCCATGCAGCACCACCGGATGCCGCTCGCGAACCTGGCGCAGGATGTGTCGGGGCTGACCACCGTCGACCATGAAGTTCTCGGAGATGACTTCGACGAAATCGACCGGAACCTCGGTCTCCAGGAAGTCCCGATAGTGTTCCTTGCGCAGGCCCAGGCCGAAGCCCGAGAAAGAAGTGGATACTGACATCGCAGGTGCTCGCTTGAGAGAAGTGTGGGCGGGTGCGTGAGTCGATGCCCCCCGCAACCCGTGATGATCGTTCCCACGCTCGGCGTGGAAACGCAGCCCGTGACGCTCTGCGTCGCAAGAGCGGACGCTGAGCGTCCTGGGAGGCATTCCCACGCCGAGCGTGGGAACGATCGAACAATGGGGGCTCACCCATCGGCCCCCTCACCCTGTGGCGCTTACTTCGGCTCGGTCAGGGTGCCGCCGGCCTTCAGGCACTCGCTCGGGGTTTTCACCACGACGCCCTGGCCCTTGCAGCCATTGAGGCCCTTGCAGTCGTTCTTGGCGGTGGCACACAGGCTTTCACCCTTGCAGCTGTTGACGCCGTAGCAGCGACCCGGTTGCTCCTTGTCGGCGGCACTGGCCGAGACGGTGAAGGACGCGGACGCCAGGGCGATCAGGGCGGCGGCAGTGGCGAGGCTCAGGCGGGAAACGGTAGTGGTCATGGTGTATCTCCAGATAAATGAATTGGGTGAAGCGATGTGGGTCGGTGGATTTACTTGGCGTTCAGCGCGGCCTGCTCGATGACTTTCGCCACCGCCTCAGGCTGCGAGATGTACACGGTGTGGCTGGCCTTGATCTCGGTCACCTTGGAACCGGCACGCTTGTACATCCAGCGTTGCAGGTCCGGGTTCAGGGCCTTGTCGTCGGTGGCGACGATTCCGTAGCTGGGTTTCTTGTGCCAGGCGGCCGCCCAGTTCTGCGTGCCGAAGGTCGCGGCGGCGGCCGGCACCTGCGAGGCCGCCAGGAAGTCGGTGCGGTTGGTGGTCTGGTCGGCGGCGAAGTCCTCGCCGAACTTGGCCCGATCGACGAACAGCAGGCCGTCACGGGTGGCATGGATATCGTTGCTCGGCGATGGCATGGAGCCGATCAACTGGCCCAGGGTCTCGCCGACTTCCGGTTGCAACCCGGCGACATAGACCAGTGCCTTGACCTTGTCCCGGTCGCCGGCGATGCCGATCACCGCACCGCCGGAACTGTGGCCGACCAGCACCACCGGACCGACCTGCTGGTCGAGGATTTCCCGGGTGGCGGCGACGTCGGCATCCAGGCTGGTGGCCGGCTGGTGCACCACGGTGACGTGGTAGCCCTTGTGGATCAGGATGTCGTGCACCACCCGCCAGCCCGAACCGTCGACGAACGAGCCGTGGACGATAACGATGTTCTTGGCACCCGCCGGTGCGGCCGGCTCGGCGGCGGCACTGGCGAACAT
>NZ_AQOH01000344.1 GCF_000364705.1 Pseudomonas fuscovaginae SE-1
CATCGGTGCAGCCAGGGCCAGGGCGCTGAAGGCCAGGATCGGTAACTTACGCATGCTGCATCTCCTCAAGCCGTCATGGCCTGATGTTGTGGTTGAAAATCTTCAGTTCGAGAGGGCGTCGGACGGCGGGTCAGTTCGACCCGCGGCGCAACAGCCCATCCAGCGACCACTTGCCGCCGCCGTAGGCGATCAGTGGCAACAACAGTCCGGCCCAGGTCAGGTGCGTCGGCCAGGCGTCGGGGTAGACGAACACCTCGATCACCACCGTCATGCCGAGCAGGGCCAGCGCCGCCGGCCGGGTCAGCAACCCCAGCACCAGCAGGATCGGGAACAGGTGCTCGGCATAGGTCGCCAGGTGGGCCGCCAGCTCGGGCGGAATCAGCGGCAACGCATACTCCGAACGGAACAGCACATAGGTCGTCGGTTTGATCGTCAGCAGGCCTTCGACCTTGGTTCGTCCCGACAGGAAGAACACCGAAGCGATGCCCAGCCGGGCCACCAGCAGCAACAGGGACTCGGGCAACAGCCGGCCGAGGCCGGCGGTCACCGCCCCGGCGCTGCGACTCATGGCTGCTCCGTCAGGGAGCCGAAGCCCTTGGGTGTCTTGATCTGGGTACAGGTACCCTTGTCGACCAGGACCCAGGCGTTGCCCTGGTAGTCGGTCTTGGCGGTGCCCGCGCAGGACGTGCCGGCACCGGCGGCGCAATCGTTCTGACCGGCCTTGGACACGCCGTAGCATTTCTCCTTGGGGGCCTGGTCATCGGCGGCGTGGGCACCGACCGCGAATGCGCTGAGGGAAATGGCCAGGGTGGCGGCGAGGGCGGCGTATTTGCTCTTCATGGTGTTCTCCTTGATCAACGATGGGGTGAGCGAATCAGCGGCTCAAGCGGCTGCGCTGTTCGACGAGCAAAGTTAATCGCGGGCGTGTATCCCCTCTGTGTCGTGCAACCGGTCATGAAGTCGCCGGATGTATCCGCCAGCGGTTCGTACACACTGTGATACACAGCTACGCCCCGGCCAGATCGTTGCCGCCGGGAACGGGCCGCTTGCGCAAGCAAACGAGAGATCGTCATACGAGCGTCATAATGGAGCGATAGCGTTATGCCTTCACTTTGCCGGCGACTCCCAGCATGCGTGCAGAAAGCTTCTCCTTCATGCGTCCACAACGCTCCAGAGACCACCGTTGTGCCGGTGATCTGTGCATGCCGATGCCGGCGATCGACGCCAACAGCACCAACGCCCTGGTGATGGAGACCTTCGGTTCGCAGAAGGAAATGGCGTGCCTGGCGGTGGTGGAAGATGCACGGCCCATCGGCCTGATCAACCGCAATATCTTCCTGTCGATGATGAGCAAGCCGTTCCACCGAGAGCTGTACGACAAGAAGAGCTGCATCGCCTTCATGGACAAGGAGCCGCTGGTCGTCGACGCCGGCATGAGCATCGAGGAACTGACCTTCAAGACCGTGGAGTCCGGGGAAAAGGCCCTCTCCGATGGGTTTATCGTCACCCGTGACGGCCGCTTCGCCGGGCTCGGCAGCGGCCTGCGACTGATGGCGGTGGTGGCGGCCATGCAGGCCGAGAAGAACCGCCAGATCATGCAGAGCATCGAGTACGCCAGCGTCATCCAGCGCTCGATGCTGCGCGCCTCGCGGGACACCCTCAAGTCGACACTGGGAGACGCTGTCCTGCTGTGGGAACCGCGGGATGTCGTCGGTGGCGACTTCTATCACTTCTGCGCCTACCACGATGGCTGGTTCGGTGCGATCGCCGACTGCACCGGCCACGGCGTGCCGGGCGCGTTCATGACCCTGATCGCCTCTTCGTCGCTGACCCAGGCGCTGGCCCGGCTCGGCCCCCGCGACCCGGGCGCCCTGCTGGCGGCGGTGAACCGCAGCGTCAAGGAACTGCTCGGCCAGGTGCACGGCAGCGACGGCACGCCTGAATCCGACGATGGCCTGGACGCCGCGTTTCTCTGGTTCGACAACGCCAGTCAGACCCTGAGTTTCGCCGGCGCGCGCATGGCGCTGCATGTCCTGGCACCCGCGGCCGAGCAGATGGAGACCCTGGCGGGGCAACGGGTCGGCGTCGGCTACGTGGACAGCGCCCTCGACTACCAGTGGCCGGTGAACCGCATCGCGCTGGCGCCAGCCAGCCTGGTGTTCATCGCCACCGACGGCCTCACCGACCAGATCGGCGGCCCGCGCAACATCGCCTTCGGCAGGAGCAAGGCGTTCAACACGATACTGGAGCACCGCAATCAACCGGCGACCGTCATCTGCGAAGCCCTGCAACGCACGCTGGCCAATTGGCAAGGAGAGCAGGCCCGGCGTGACGACCTCACCCTTTTCTGTGCGCGTCTTGGAAACCGACCATGATCAATTCGAATGCTGCCCATCCCGACTACCACTTCTTCGATCTGGCCCAGCAGCGCAACGTGATCTTCTATCACATGGGCTATTTCTCCCACACCATCGTCAGCGCGATGGCCGAAGTGGTCCGGCTGCAGTTGGAGATCTCCGGGGTCAACGGACCGACGCGACGCAAGCTGTTCTCCTCCTTCGTCGAACTGTCGCAGAACATCATCCACTACTCCTCCGACTCGCTGCCCAGCGAGCCCGGCGAAGAGTCCGCACTGCGCCAGGGCGCGGTGTGTATCAGCAGCGAAGGTGACCGCCACCTGATGCTCTGTGCCAACCCCATCGCCACCCGCGACGTCGACCACCTGCGGGAAAAACTGGAACCGCTGCGCAACATGTCCCTGGAAGAGATCAAGCAGGCCTACAAGATCACCCTGCGAGCGGAAACCCCAGTGGAAAGCAAGGGCGCGGGCCTGGGTTTCCTGACCATGGCGCGCGATTCGAGCGCACCGCTGGAGTTCGACTTCTACCCACGGGCAGACGAGCCGGGTACCACGCTGTTCTGCCTCAAAGCAACTATCTGATCAGAGTGCCACAATCACCATGGACAATTTCTACATCGAAGCCACCGCCACCTCGCCGGAAGTCGACTTTCGTTTCGATCAGAATCTGCTGACGATCAAGGGTGAGTCATACCCGGAAAATGCCGCCGCCTTCTATGCCCCTGTCCTCCAGCAACTGCGTAGCTACCTCGCCTCCCGCGAGGACACCGTGATCACCACCAACATCGCGCTGGCCTACTTCAACAGCTCCAGTACCAAGATGCTGTTCAGCATCTTCGATGCCCTGGACCAGGCCGCCCAGTCGGGCAACGAAATGCAGGTGAACTGGTACCACGACGAAGAGGACGAGACCATTTTCGAATTCGGCGAAGAACTGAAGGCCGACTTCACCGCGATCGTCTTCAACGACCACGCCACGACCCACCACTGACTCCCCGACAAGGAAGATGAGCATGACCGCTTCAGTCACTCGCACAGGCGCACAGGCACAGGACGAAACCGAGCCCGACCTGTTCCGCGGCGAAACTGACGCCCTCGAAGACGCCCGCTCGATCCTGGCCCTGACTGATGCCGGCGCCCCGGTGTACCAGCAGGCGCTCGCCGACCTGACCGTCCACTTCGAGCGACTGATGCGCGAGACCCGCCGGCTGATCCGCCGCAGCGACCGGGCCGAACGCGAGATGAACACGCTCAACGCGCGGTTGCAGACGCTGGCGTGCCAACTCGAATACCGGGCCACCCATGACGCCCTGACCGGCGTGCTGAACCGCGGCGCGGTCATCGACCTGACCGTGCAGGCCCTGCAGAAGACCGGGGCGGTGATGGTGGTGCTGGACATCGATCACTTCAAGCACATCAACGACGAGTTCGGCCATCCCGCCGGCGATGCGGTGATCCAGGGCATCGTCGGCTGCCTGCGGCGGATCGTCGGCAACATCGGCTTCATCGGCCGTGTCGGTGGCGAGGAATTCACCGTGCTGATACCCGCTGGCACCCTCGAGGCCGGCCTGACGTTGGCCGAGGACCTGCGCCAGGCGATCGCCACGCACGTCTTCGGGCACCCGGTGAACCGGCAGATCACTGCCAGTTTCGGCGTCAGCGCCAGCCCCATGGGCACCAGCTTCGACTGCGCCTACGGCCGGGCGGATGCCGCGCTGTACCAGGCCAAGCGCACAGGCCGGAACCGCGTGGAGGCGGCACAGACGCAACCGCAGCATCCGGCGGGAGAAGAGCCCTCCTCCCCCGCCGCCTGATCAGAAGATCGAGATCGGATAATCGGCGATCAGCCGCAGCTCGTTGTTGTTGCCTTCGGCCTGGTCGGCGTTGCCCCGGTGGAACGACTGGCGCAGGCGCAGGGACAGGTCCTTGGCCGGGCCACCCTGGACCACGTACTTGGCTTCGACATCGGTTTCATGGTGCTCGCCGTTGGCGCCATAACCATAGGCCCGGTACGGGCTGTCCGCCGCCATCTTGGTACCATCGATGTCGTCACCGTGGATATAGCGGGTCATGAAGCTCAGGCCCGGCACGCCATAGCTCTTCATGTTCAGGTCATAGCGCGCCTGCCAGGATTTCTCCCCCGGACCGTTGAAGTCCGAGTACTGCACCGAGTTGGCCAGCAGGATCGAATCGCCACCGTCGCCCGGGCCGTTGGTGCCGAAACCAGCATAGTCGAACGGCGTGTCGCCATGCACCTTCTGGTAGGCCAGGGTCACCGTATGTGCGGTCAGGAAGGTGTAGGCGGTGGCGAAGGAGAACGTGGTGTTGTTGATCGCTCCGGCCTTGGCCTGGCCCTCGTCGAGGGTACGGTACAGGTTGAAGTCGAAGTTCAGCGATTGCCCCGGCGAAAGCGGCAGCGTGTAGTTGGCGTTGGTGTAGTACTGGCGCCAGATGTCCTGGAACTCGGAACCGTAGAGGGTGAAGTTCAGGTCGTCATTGACACTGTACTTGCCGCCCAGGAAGCTGACCGCGTTGGTCGGAACGTTGGCGTAGGTCGCGTACAGGTCATGGTCGTGGCTGGTGGTGACCACCCCGGTGCCACTGGTGAAGTGCCCGGCCTCCAGATCCAGCCCCTTGAGCTCGCTGCTCTGCAGGTCGAAGCCGGTGGCGGTTTCCGGGATCAGCCGGGTGCCGCCGGCGGCGAAGACCGGCGCGGTCGGCTGCATGTCGCCATAGCGCAGCTCGGTCTTGGAAACCCGCAGCTTGAGCGCACCGCCGGCCTTGGCATAGTCATCCTCGGGCGAGCCATCGCGGCCTATCGGCAGGTTGCCGGTACCCGCGGTGCCCGGGCCGCCGTCGAGCTTGATGCCCCAATAGCCGAAGGCATCCACGCCGAAACCGACGGTGCCCTGGGTGAAGCCGGAGCTGTAGTTGCCGAAGATGCCCTGGGTCCAGTCCTTGAGGTCGGACTTGCCATCCTTGCGGTCGCGGTCGAAGTACTGGTTCTTCAGGTGCAGGTTGAGACTGCTGTCTTCGACGAAGCCCTTGGCGTCACTCTGGTCGGCGATGGAATCGGCCATCGCGACCTGGGCCAGGCCCAGTGATACCGCCAGTGTGAGCAAGTTGATCTTTACCGACATCGTTATTATCCCCTGGTTAATGAAGTTTCACTCTTTTGTTGGAGCGAACGACAGCGCGCACGCTGTCATCCGCGCGGAGAGTGGAAACGTGGAGCAATGAGTGGCAGAGGTGCCCGAAGGCCAAAGACAATCTTCAGGAATACAGAAGCGGGGATCCGGCCGGGCTTTGTCTGTCGCGCTTCGGCGCGCGCCCTGGGCGCGCCTGCGATGGGAACCGGAACACTTCAGGCCACCGACCACAAGCCCCTATTGTTATTTTTACTGCCGGTTTCTATATATATTTTTCCATTAAGGCTCGACGAGTTAATTAGCCATGAAAGATTCTTCATCGATCATTAACTCGACGCGGCCGGGCGCTCAGGACACACGCTGGTAACCTCCCACCACCCCCTGCTTCGACAGTACCCATTGCCACAGCTGGATATCCCTGGCGCGGAATGCCCCGGCACAGGACAGCAGGTAGTAGCGCCACATGCGACGGAAGCGCTCGCCCATCTGCGCGGCAAAGCGCGGCCAGGCCGCTTCGAAGTTCTCGTACCAGGCCATCAGGGTCTTGTCGTAGTCGGCGCCGAAGTTGTGCAGGTCCTCGACCACGAACAGGCCGTCGACGGCATCGCCGATCTGGCCAATGGAAGGCAGGTCGCCATTGGGAAAAATGTACTTGTCGATCCAGCGATCAGTGGTGGAATGGCGACGGTTCTTGCCGATGGTGTGCAGCAGGAACAGGCCGTCATCCCGGAGGCAGCGCGCGGCGGTTTCCATGTAGACCCGATGGTTCTTGCGCCCGACATGCTCGAACATGCCGATGCTGACGATGTGATCGAACGGTTCGTCGACATCGCGGTAATCCTGCAGGCGGAACTCCAGCGGCAGCCCGGCATAACGCTGCCGGGCCCACTCGGCCTGGTCCCGGGAGATGGTCACGCCGACGCATTCGACGCCATGGTTTTGTGCCGCGTAGGACATGAAACTGCCCCAGCCACAGCCGATGTCCAACACGCGCATGCCCGGCTCCAGGCGCAGCTTGCGGCAGATCAGGTCGAGCTTGGCATTCTGCGCCTCGACCAGGTTTTCGGCCTCGCGCCAGTAACCGCAGGTGTAGGTCATTCGCGGGTCGAGCATGCTCGCGTAGAAATCGCTGCCCAGGTCGTAGTGCTGTTCACCGACCTGCCAGGCCCGTTTGCGGTTCTGCCGGTTGAGCAACTTGACCCGTGCGGCGTGAAACAGCATGGCCATCGGGTTGACCCCATCGGCCAGCCCGGAACGCAACAGGCGGGCAAAGAATTCGTCCAACTGATCGGCGTCCCAGTCGCCGTCCATGTAGGCCTCCCCCAACCCCAGGCTGCCTTCGGACAGGGCACGCTCCGGTACGCCCGGGCGGTTGAGGCGCATATCCCACGGGGCGCGACCGTCCAGGCGCAGGCCGGCCTTGTCGAGCAGCGCTTCGGCCAGTCGATGGGAACTGCTGGGTGGGTTGCTTTCGGTGGAGCGCCCGGGGCTGTTGCAGGGATGGGAGGCTAAAGAATCTTCGCACTTTGACTGCATCGGGAATCCTTACTTCTCAACTTGCACTGGAAGAGGACAACGAGGCCATTGTTCAAACCGTGGACGCAGGCGCTCAGGTTGACTTTCGAAGCTCTCGGAAGCTTATGTCCGGGTTCTTGAGCCTGACAAACAAGGATTTGATAAAAGTGCTTTACCGAACTTGTAACAATTTATGAATTTACCGAAGGTGTGGCAGAGAGGCTGATACCTGGGAGTTTTCCGGTAAGGCTGCTGGCCCTTTCGCGGGCAACCGGGCGTCGGCGGGCCGCTCCTACAGGAGGCGAGACAATCACGAAACCTGCGAACACGGTAAAACCGTAGGAGCCGGGCTTGTCGGGGCGCCGAACCGCCGCGAAGGGGCCGGGCGGGCGGGAAACGCAAACAGAAAAGCCCGCATCGCTGCGGGCTTTTCTTGCATCCGAAGAGCGTGGCGGGAACGGCCCCGCCCTGCAATCAGATCACCTCGACAATGGCCTTGACCACGGTCTCGATGTTGCGCTGGTTCAACGAAGCCACGCAGATACGGCCGGTATCCAGGGCATAGATACCGAACTCGCTCTTCAGGCGTGCCACCTGCTCCACGGTCAGGCCGGAGTAGGAGAACATGCCACGCTGGCGACCGACGAAGCTGAAGTCTCGCTTGGCGCCATGCTTGGCCAGCAGATCGACCATCTGCATGCGCATGTCACGGATGCGATCGCGCATCTCGCCCAGCTCCGCTTCCCACTGGGCACGCAGCTCGGGGCTGTTGAGCACGGTGGCGACGATGGTCGCGCCGTGGGTCGGCGGGTTGGAGTAGTTGGTACGGATCACGCGCTTGACCTGGGACAGGACACGGGCGGTCTCTTCCTTCGACTCGCTGACGATCGACAGCGCACCGACGCGCTCGCCGTACAGCGAGAACGACTTGGAGAACGAGCTGGAGACGAAGAAGGTCAGGCCCGACTCGGCGAACAGGCGCACGGCGGCAGCGTCTTCGTGGATGCCGGCGCCAAAGCCCTGGTAGGCCATGTCGAGGAACGGCACCAGATCCTTGGCCTTGATCACGTTCAGCACGTCCTGCCAGTCGGACGGGCTCAGGTCGACGCCAGTCGGGTTGTGGCAGCAGGCGTGCAGCACGACGATCGACTTGGCTGGCAGCGCGTTGAGGTCTTCCAGCAGACCGGCACGGTTCACACCGTTGCTGGCGGCATCGTAGTAGCGATAGTTCTGCACCGGGAAACCGGCGGTTTCGAACAGGGCGCGGTGGTTTTCCCAGCTCGGGTCGCTGATCGCCACGGTGGCGTTCGGCAGCAGTTGCTTGAGGAAGTCGGCACCGATCTTCAGTGCGCCGGTACCACCGACGGCCTGAGTGGTGAGCACGCGACCGGCGGCGATCAACGGCGAATCCGCGCCGAACAGCAGGGTTTGCACCGCCTTGTCGTAGGCGGCGATACCGTCGATCGGCAGGTAGCCACGGGAAGCATGCTGCGCCGCGCGCTGGGTCTCGGCTTCGACAACGGCACGCAACAGTGGAATCTTGCCACTTTCGTCACAGTAGACGCCCACGCCCAGGTTGACCTTGTCGGTGCGGGTATCGGCATTGAATGCTTCGTTGAGGCCCAGGATAGGATCGCGTGGTGCCATTTCGACAGCGGAGAACAGGCTCATTATTGCGGCGGCTCTGAATGGAGGGTGATCGGGCGTGACAGCGCTCCAGCCGATTGCACTAGAGCGGTGCACAAACGGGGAGCTAGTATAGAGGCCATCAATGGCGAGGGCGACCGACTATTGTCGGAATCCGACAAGTTTTTTGGATTTATTTTACGCCCGACAGTCGAAATGTAACGTTGCGTCCGACAGACGCTTGCCTTGAAAGCGGTCGGACGAAACACCACTTCCAGGCTTATGATGTTTTTTTCCGCGACCTGCTGTCGTGGTCGATCTTTTCGTCGCTGCGCGGCCTGCCGGGCAGACGTGCCTGTGTGGCACATGCAAGAGGTACGTTATGTCCGAATTCCAGCTCGTCACCCGCTTCCAGCCCGCCGGCGACCAACCCGAGGCGATCCGCCAGATGGTCCAAGGCATCGAGGCCGGCCTGGCCCACCAGACCCTGCTCGGGGTGACCGGTTCGGGCAAGACCTTCAGCATCGCCAACGTGATCGCCCAGGTGCAGCGCCCCACCCTGGTACTGGCACCGAACAAGACCCTGGCCGCGCAGTTGTACGGCGAGTTCAAGACGTTCTTCCCGAACAACGCCGTCGAGTACTTCGTGTCCTACTACGACTACTACCAGCCGGAAGCCTACGTGCCCTCCTCCGACACCTTCATCGAGAAGGACGCGTCGATCAACGACCACATCGAACAGATGCGCCTGTCGGCGACCAAGGCCCTGCTCGAACGCAAGGACGCCATCATCGTCACCACGGTGTCCTGCATCTACGGCCTGGGCAGCCCGGAAACCTACCTGAAGATGGTCCTGCACGTGGACCGTGGCGACAAGCTCGACCAGCGCGCCCTGCTGCGTCGCCTGGCCGACCTGCAGTACACCCGCAACGACATGGACTTCGCCCGCGCCACCTTCCGCGTGCGCGGTGACGTGATCGATATCTACCCGGCCGAATCCGACCTGGAGGCGATCCGCGTCGAACTGTTCGACGACGAGGTCGAGAGCCTGTCGGCCTTCGACCCGCTGACCGGCGAAGTGATCCGCAAGCTGCCGCGCTTCACCTTCTACCCCAAGAGCCACTACGTGACGCCGCGGGAAACCCTGCTCGAGGCCGTCGAGGGGATCAAGGCGGAGTTGCAGGAGCGCCTGGAGTACCTGCGCAACAGCAACAAGCTGGTGGAAGCCCAGCGCCTGGAACAGCGGACCCGCTTCGACCTGGAGATGATCCTCGAACTGGGCTACTGCAACGGCATCGAGAACTACTCGCGCTACCTCTCCGGACGCGAAGCCGGCGCCCCGCCGCCGACCCTCTACGACTACCTGCCGCCGGATGCGCTGCTGGTGATCGACGAGTCCCACGTCAGCGTTCCGCAGGTCGGCGCCATGTACAAGGGCGACCGCTCGCGCAAGGAAACCCTGGTGGAATACGGCTTCCGCCTGCCCTCGGCCCTGGACAACCGGCCGATGCGCTTCGATGAATGGGAAGCGGTGAGCCCGCAGACCATCTTCGTCTCCGCCACCCCCGGCAACTACGAGGCCGAACACGCCGGCCAGGTGGTCGAACAGGTGGTACGCCCTACCGGACTGGTGGATCCGCAGGTGGAGGTGCGTCCAGCCCTGACCCAGGTCGACGACCTGCTCTCGGAAATCAACAAGCGCGTGGCCCTGGAAGAACGCGTGCTGGTCACCACCCTGACCAAGCGCATGGCCGAGGACCTGACCGACTACCTCGCCGACC
This sequence comes from Pseudomonas fuscovaginae SE-1, assembly GCF_000364705.1. Classification (GTDB taxonomy): domain Bacteria; phylum Pseudomonadota; class Gammaproteobacteria; order Pseudomonadales; family Pseudomonadaceae; genus Aquipseudomonas; species Aquipseudomonas fuscovaginae_A. The sequence goes on from NZ_AQOH01000344.1 coordinate 10,431, forward strand.
ACGGCATCCGCGTGCGCTACCTGCACTCGGACATCGACACCGTGGAACGGGTGGAAATCATCCGCGACCTGCGCCTGGGCACCTTCGATGTACTGGTGGGGATCAACCTGCTGCGCGAAGGCCTGGACATGCCGGAAGTGTCGCTGGTGGCGATTCTCGATGCCGACAAGGAAGGCTTCCTGCGCTCCGAGCGTTCGCTGATCCAGACCATCGGCCGCGCCGCGCGCAACCTCAATGGCAAGGCGATTCTCTACGCGGACAACGTTACCGGCTCCATGCAGCGGGCGATCGGCGAGACCGAGCGGCGGCGCGACAAGCAGATCGCTTTCAACGAGGCCAACGGCATCACCCCCAAGGGCGTGGTCAAGGACGTCGCTGACATCATGGAAGGCGCCACCGTGCCCGGCTCGCGCAGCAAGAAGCGCAAGGGCATGGCCAAGGCCGCCGAGGAAAACGCCCGCTACGAGAACGAACTGCGCTCGCCGAGCGAGATCAGCAAGCGCATTCGCCAGTTGGAGGAAAAGATGTACCAACTGGCCCGCGACCTGGAGTTCGAGGCCGCCGCACAGATGCGCGACGAGATCGCCAAGCTGCGTGAGCGCCTGCTGAACGTGTAGCCGCGATTTACAAGCTTCGCGGGCAACCCGCTCCCCGCCCCCCGCAACAGCAGCCCCCCCCAATCCCGGTGGAAGCGGGCTTGCTCGCGAAGCTACCGCCACCCGGCACGCGAGCCTTGCCCGTTCGGCAGGTACACCAGGCCGGAATGCCTGTGGTATTAATGCCCTACCGCGCCGCCGATGGACCGAGCATGAAATTCGACAAAGCCTATTGCGTCAGTCTCGACGAGAAACTGACGATCTACGATGTTCGCGACCTGAACTTCGATGAGACCGTGCCCTTCGATTCGGACACGGAAACCTTCCAGTGCCCCAACGATGCCTGCCGCAACGCCTTCGACCGCAGTAACCATCTGACCACCTACAATGCCCGCCGGGTCCGCTTCAAGCGCACGCCGCATTTCAAGAACATGCCCAGCACCCGGCACCTGGCGGACTGCCCCTACCTCAGCCCGGAAACCGCTCTCGACCCGGACCAGCCGGCGGACGAGATCGAAGGCGAGCAGAATTTCCCGGTGGAACTGCTGCTGAGCCGGCGCACCTACACCCGCAAGCCCGCCAAGCCCGAGGCGGCCGACCTGGCCGCGCCCCGGGAAGTGCCACGAGCGGCAGCCGACAATGCCGCCAGCAGCGCCCCCAGGACCGCGCCGACCCGCACCAGCGTGTTCGCCCATCCGGTGGAGTGCTTCGTCTCCAACTTCGCCAACAAGGACCTGCTCAAGCGCATGCCGCTGACCATCGGCGACCTGAGCCTGAACTACAACGCCTTCTTCAAGAGGGTCGAGTACTGCCAGGACCGCAAGGGCCTGATCTACTGGGGCAGGATCAAGGAAATCAGGGACTACGGGAGCAGCTTCAGCGTGGTCTTCGACAAGCCGGTGTGGGCCGATCGCAAGCGCTGTTCGGTGAATGTCTACCTGAGCAAGAGCCTGATCGAAAACTACCGCCAGCGCACGGCGTTCCTCGAGGAGATCAAGAGTGTGATCGACCAGGCCGATGACCTGTACTGCTTCTTCTACGGGGTCACGCCGGAACTGAAACAGGTGCCGAGCAAGAAGAACCCGGAGCAGACCTTCAGCGTCTTCAGCTGTGAAATCGAGAACCTGGACCACTTCCTGATTCGCGAAGCGTCAGCCCTCGATACGCCCTGAGCGTGTTATTCGGCCGCGGTCGCACGCGTGGCCGCGGCGCCGGCCCATTGATAGGTCTTGTGGGCCGCGCAACGGCTGTCGCTGGACTTGGAGCGGTCGAAGATGAACTCGAAGGTCACCGCCCCCTGGTAGTCGGTGCGCACGATGCGGTTCACGTCCAGCAGATGCCAGTTGCCATCCTGCTTGAGCGAATCCGGCGAATGGTAGACATCGTTGCCCCGGACCACGCCCTGGCGATTGAGCGTATCGAGGTGGAAATTGATGTTGGCCTTGTTGCCCCCGCCCTCGCCACCGCTGCGCACGATCCGGTAGCGCACCGTACTGACATCGAAATAGGCCGAGCTGCCGGCGGAAGCGAAGGCCACCCTGGCCTCCAGCTCCCCCCTGAAACGCCCGACCGAGCAGGAAAAATAGTCGGTGCGGGTCCCGCCCAGCACCTCCGCCGGCGTGGGTTCGACACCGTCGGGGGCGGTGGAGGACGCCGCCAACTGTTCGCCGTTCGCTTGCCCGCCCTGGGCCAGCGCCGCGAACATCAGCCCCGAAAACAACAACGTACCGCATAAACCTCTGAGCGCGTTCATCACAAATTCCATTTGATCGGGTTGAGAATCCGGGTCCGTTCTTGTGGCCCGGCCGGGAGCGGCCTTCGTCGGCCGGTGATCCCGTCGATTCATCAAGCCAAAAAGCGCCCTGGCCGGACAAGGGCGCAACGCCCCGCCGACGAGACAGGAGAATCCGAACGGCGCGTCAGCGCTGCCGCGTCGTGACGATCAGACCTGGCGCCGGGCCGTGCCGAACAGGTGGACGTCCTGCAGTTCGCCCGCCCGCTCCAGCAGACGAATCGGTGCGGTGCCGCCCGGCATGCTGACCCGGACCTCGCCGGCGGCCACCCAGCCGACCCGCCACGCCGCACAGGCCACCGCGCTGGCGCTGGTGCCCGAGGAGGCGGTCGGCCCTTCGCCCCGTTCGAACACCCGCGCCTGCAGGTGCCCGGGCGCCTCGAGCGTGGCCCACTGCAGATTGACCCCGGCGGGACACGGCTCCCCCCCCCCCCCCCCCG
>NZ_AQOH01000345.1 GCF_000364705.1 Pseudomonas fuscovaginae SE-1
GCAAAGGCAATCGCGGTCAAGCCCGGCTCCAGGGTAGCCTCAAGCATCCGTGCATTGCTCGGCAGTGCCGAGACGTCCTCGACCAGGGTGACGCAATGGGGGTTGCCGACCCGCACGAACTGGCTGCACCGCCAGGCCTCGTTCAACCGCGCCAGAGGCGCGACATGGCTCAGTGGCCGGCCGTTCAACTCGGCCTCGCCGGTGCCGGAGGCGGCCACCGCCGCAGGGCCGAATTCCGGTCTGCCCAGCGCCAGCCAGAACCCCTGCCGGCCCTCGACCTGCGCCGGCTCAACCGCCGTCGCGACGGAAGACGTACCACCCGGCTGATCGTGATGGACCCGCAACAGGCTGCTGCCTTCGCCGGGTAGAAGCCCCTGCTCGCTCAAGGCCTGGGAAAAGATCGTCAGGCCGTTGCCACTGCGCTCGGCCAGGGTGCCGTCGGTATTGACGATCAGCAGGTCGAACGGCGCCGCGCACTGGAACGGCCCGACCAGCAGGCCGTCGGAACGATGGTGCTTGCCACCGCGCCCCGGCTCCTGCCCCGCCCAGCCGCACAACGCCTCCACCGCCGCAACGGACCAGTCGCGGCGCTGCAGCGCCGCCTGGGCGGCGTCCATCGGCACATCGAGCCCCAGGCCGCGCAACTCGTCAGGGCTCGTCACCGCATAGATGTTCCCGCGTGCATCATAAAACGTCGCCATGGTTGCGCTCCGGCAAAACCGCCACTCTAGGGCAAAACCCGTCCGCTGGCATTTTCCGATGCATTGGCTAGGCTGGCAGCTGTCGATGTCCCGCTGTCGTCGACGCGCGAAATCTTTCCCGGATCGCCAATGGAGACAGCATGAACGACAACGACCCCGTGACCGAGCTCTATCGCGAAGGCCGCAAGCAATTCATCGAACTGATACCCGACGGCGGTGCCCGCCTCGACGCGTTGTTCCATACCACGCCAGCGCTGGGCGAACTGGCGGTCGGCGTGGTCTACGGCCACCTGCACCGGCGCCCCGGCCTCGATCCCCGATTGCGCGAAGCCGCGACCTTCGCCGCCATCGTCGCCGCGGGCTTGGTCGGCCCGCCCCTGAGCGTCCACTTCAAGACCGGCCTGGCCTCGGGGCTGGCACCGGGCGAATACACCGAACTGCTGTTGCAGGCCTCGGCCTTCACCGGTTTTCCCCGGGCCGTGGCCAGCGCCGAGCGGCTCAACCAGTTGTTCGCCGAGGCGGGAATGACTTCGCCACCCGCCCCCGCGCCACGCGCCGTGGTGCTGGATTTCTGCGACGCGGTGCGGGACAACCGTGAGCACTTCCCGATCCCGCCAGCGGTGCGTGCGCTGTTGCGCCCACCCCATCACCTGCAGGCCACCGCCACGGCAGCGGACCAGGTGCTGGTGGCGAGTTATCAGAAAGGTCATCCGCTACCCAGGGGCCTGCTGCTGGTGCGCGTCGACGGCGCGCGGATCGCCGCCGTGACGCTGTTCGAGCCGACCTGAGGATCAGCGCACCAGGCAAGGCCGCTTGTTGTCGAACGACCAGCCCGGGATCAGGAACTGCATCGCCACGCTGTCGTCCCGGGCGCCGAGGCCCATGTTGCGGTAGCACTCGTGGGCGCGGGACACCGCGTCCATGTCCAGCTCGATGCCCAGGCCGGGCTTTTGCGGCACCTGGATGAACCCGTCGACGATCTGCAACGGCTCGCGGGTCAGGCCCTGGCCGTCCTGCCAGATCCAGTGGGTGTCGATGGCGGTGATCTCGCCCGGCGCCGCCGCGGCGACGTGGGTGAACATCGCCAGGGAGATGTCGAAGTGGTTGTTGGAATGCGAGCCCCAGGTCAGGCCCCACTCGTGACACATCTGCGCAACCCGTACCGAACCCTGCAGGGTCCAGAAATGCGGGTCGGCCAGCGGAATGTCGACGGCGTGCAACTGGATCGCATGGCCCATTTCCCGCCAGTCGGTGGCGATCATGTTGGTCGCCGTCGGCAGGCCCGTGGCCCGGCGGAACTCGGCCATGACCTCGCGCCCCGAATAACCGTTCTCCGCGCCGCAGGGATCCTCGGCATAGGCCAGCACCCGGTGCTTGTCGCGGCACAGGGCGATCGCCTCCTTGAGCGACCAGGCGCCATTCGGATCGAGGGTGATGCGCGCCTCGGGAAAGCGCTCGGCCAGGGCCGTCACCGCTTCCATCTCTTGCGCGCCGTCGAGCACGCCGCCCTTGAGCTTGAAGTCGTTGAAGCCATAGCGCGCCTGGGCCGCCTCGGCCAGGCGGACGATCGCCTCCGGGGTCAGCGCCTGCTCGTGACGCAGGCGGAACCAGGCATCCTCGGCCTCGGCTTCATTGCGATAGGCCAGGTGGGTGCGCTGGCGGTCGCCGATGTAGAACAGGTAGCCGAGCACCTTGACCGCGTCCCGCTGCTGGCCTTCGCCGAGCAGCGCCGCCACCGGCACGCCGAGGAATTGGCCGAGCAGATCGAGCAGCGCCGCCTCCAGCGCGGTGACCGCGTGGATGGTGATGCGCAGGTCGAAGGTCTGCAGCCCGCGGCCGCCGGCATCGCGTTCGGCGAAGGTCTGGCGGACCTGGTTGAGCAGCTTCTGGTAATTGCCGATGGACTGGCCGAGCAGCAATCCGCGGGCGTCCTCCAGGGTCGCGCGGATCCGCTCGCCGCCGGGCACCTCGCCGACGCCGGTACGGCCGCTGCTGTCGGTGATGATGACGATGTTACGGGTGAAGAACGGGCCGTGGGCGCCGCTCAGGTTCAGCAGCATGCTGTCGTGGCCGGCCACCGGGATGACCTGGAAGCCGCTGATGACCGGGGTCTGGCCGGCAGTGCCGAGCGTCTGTGCATTCATGATGGGTACCTGTCTGGCAAGGGAATGGGGTTCAGTGGGATTCGTTCAGGGCCGGACCGATGCTCCCCGGCACGCCATGGCCGGGCTTGGGCCGGGTGCGCGCGAAGAACACCAGGACCGCCGCGATGACCGAGGTCGCCGCCAGGCCGTAGAGCCCGCCCTGGATCGAACCGGTGTGCTGTTCCAGCAGGCCGAAGGTGGCCGGCGCGACGAAGCCGCCGAGGTTGCCGGTGGAGTTGATCAGGGCGATCACCGCCGCCGCGATCCGCGCATCCAGGTAGGCCTGGGGAATCGGCCAGAACAGCGACGAGGCGGACTTGAAGCCGATGGCGGCGAAACACACCGCGACGAAGGCGAACACCGGCCCGCCGGTGGTGGACATGAACATCCCCGCCGCCGCCACCAGCAGCGCCGTGGCAACCCAGGCCTGCTGGTGCTTCCATTTGCCGGAAGCCGCCGCGAAGGCATACATGGCGATGATCGAGATCAGCCACGGGATGGAGTTGAAGAAACCCACCTGCAGATCACTGAGCTGGCCCATTTTCTTGATGATGCTCGGCAGCCAGAAGGTCGCCGCGTAGATGGTCAGCTGAATGCAGAAGTACAGCACGCAGAACAGCAGGATCTGACGATCCTTGAGCAGGCTCCAGGTCGACGGCTTGACCGGCATCGAGGCCTCGCGGGCACGCTGCTCGGCATCGATCGCCCGCACCAGCACGTCCTGCTCGGCGCGGCTCAGCCATTGGGCATCGCGCGGCGTGGAGTCGAGCCAGAACCAGGTGAAGCCGCAGAGCACCACCGAGGCCAGCCCCTCGATGAGGAACATCCACTGCCAGCCGTGCCAACCCAGGCCCTCGATCTGCAACAGGGCGCCGGACAGCGGGCCGGAAATCAGCGAGGCCAGCGCCGAACCGCTGAGAAAGATCGCGATGGCCTTGCCCCGCTCCACCCCTGGCAGCCAGCGGGTGAAGTAGTAGATCACGCCGGGGAAGAAGCCGGCCTCGGCGATCCCGAGCAGGAAGCGCAGGATGTAGAAATGGGTTTCGTTCTGGACGAAGGCCATGGCCGTGGCGACCACGCCCCAGCTGAACATGATGCGGGTCAGCCAGAGCCGCGCGCCGACCTTCTGCAACAGGATGTTCGAAGGCACTTCGAACAGCGCATAGCCGATGAAGAACAGCCCGGCACCGAAGCCATAGGCGGCGGCACCGATGCCCAGGTCGTGCTCCAGGTGCGTGCGCACGAAGCCGATATTGACCCGGTCGATGTAGTTGACGATGAACATGATGACGAACAGCGGCAGAACATGGCGCTTGACCTTCGCCACGGCGACGGCCAGCAGTGAATCGTGTTCCGCTGACGCGGACGGATCGAGGGTGTGGTTCACGACGGTCTCCCACGGATTATTGTTGTGTGCGGGGTGCTGGCCAAATCCAGCCAGTCGACAGTCATCATACGAGCAGAAAAATCCTCTAACAAGCACCTCAACGCCAGGCCACGCCTGAAAAATCCAGACCAGAGAGTGAAATATCAAAGTAACCTATTGTTTTAAAAAGACTTAATTCATTAAAAAATAAATATTCCTCAAGAATTTTCTCCTAATCCATTCAGAAGCCGTCCCAACGGAAAAGATCAAGGCAGTCAAAAAATCCAACTCGTCATACATGTAGAACCCCCACTCCCACCACTCATCGTACGAGTGTTAAGCTCTCCCCTTACTTCCGCACGATACGACCATGAGCACTGACAGCGATCGCTCCACCTCACGCCGCAAGCGCACACCCAACCTGGCCACCGACCTGGTCAACCACCTGACCCAGCGGATTCGCCTGGGTGAACTGAAACCGGGCGAAAAGCTGCCTTCGGAAAGCGCCATCATTCGCGAGCACAAGGTCAGCCGAACGGTGGTGCGCGAGGCGATTTCCAAGCTGCAGGCCGCAGGCTGGGTCGAGACCCACCACGGCGTCGGCAGTTTCGTGCTGGAGCGCGAAGAGGGCCATGGCCTGCGCCTGAGCGCGGACACGGCGATGAGCGTGCGAGGCATTCTCGAGCTGCGCCTGGGCCTGGAAACCCAGGCCGTCGCCCTGGCCGCCCGCCGACGCACCGATGAACATCTGCGACAGATGCGCGCGGCACTGGACGAATACCGGAGCCTGCTGGCCAACAACGACAGTTGCGTGGCCGCCGACCAGCGCTTTCACCTGCTGATCGCCGAAGCCACCGGCAACCCGTATTTCGTCGAGATCCTGCTGCACCTGGGCAATTCGATGATCCCGCGGACCCGGGTGCATGCGACCGAACGCGGCGATGCCGATCTGGCAACGCTGGGCCAGTTGGCGAACCAGGAGCATGAGGCGATTCTCGCCGCGATTCGCCGCCAGGATGCCGACGCGGCCCGGGCCGCGATGTGGACGCATCTGAGCAACAGCCAGGAGCGCTTCGCCGGCGAGTGAAAGGTCAACCGGCCGGGATTCGCCGACAGTCGTCCGGCCCCAGCAGGCGCCCGTCCTCGGCGCGCAGTTCCAGCGGCCGCAGCGGCAACCCCTGCTCACGGTCGACCAGCACCGAGCGCGGCTCCTGCGGCCCATAGCAATGCGCCTCGCCCCACTGGCGCAGGCCGATGATCAGGTTGAACAAGCCCCGGCCCTTTTCCGTCAGCATGTATTCCTGGTAGGCACTGCCATCCGACGCCGGCACGGTGGTCAACACCCCGTGCTCCACCAGGCTCTTCAAGCGGGTGGCGAGGATGTTCCTGGCCAGCCCCAGGTTGCGCTGAAACTCGCCGAAGCGGCGAATGCCGTCGAACGCATCGCGAATGATCAGCAACGACCAGCCATCGCCGATGGCGCCCACCGAGCGCGCCACCGGGCATTCGGCGGCTTCCAGGCTGGCACGTTTGACCATGGCGCGGCACTCCGACAGGAAAATGTGGTTGCAATATAAAACCGGCCCCTCTAGGGTACAAGTGGTTTCAAATTAAAACCAGAACTTCAAGGAGCGCTTCCATGGCACTTCAAGCCCCGGCCAGCACCGCCATCCCGGACACCGGCGGCCGGTTTTCCCGGGCGACGGCGCTACTGTTCGCCATCGCCTGCGGCCTGTCGGTGGGCAACGTTTACTACGCCCAACCGCTACTGGATGCCATCGCCGAGTCCTTCGCGATGGACCACGCCACCGTGGGCATCGTGGTCAGCCTGAGCCAGGTCGGCTACGGCCTGGGCTTGCTGTTGCTGGTGCCGTTGGGCGACCTGCTCAACCGGCGGCGGCTGATCGTCGGCCAGATGTTGCTGTCGGTCGTGGCCCTGCTGCTCGCCGCCCTGGCCCCCGGCAGTGCCTGGCTGTTGCTGGGCATGGGCCTGATCGGCCTGCTGGCGGTGGTGACCCAGACCCTGGTGGCCTATGCGGCACAACTGGCGGCGCCAGGCGAACGCGGCCAGGTCGTCGGCCACGTCACCAGCGGCATCGTCGTCGGCCTGCTGCTGGCCCGCAGCGTTGCCGGGGGCATGGCCGACCTGGCCGGCTGGCGTTCGGTCTACCTGCTGTCGGCGCTGCTGACCCTGCTGATGGCCGTGGCACTCTGGCAGGTCCTGCCCCGGCATGAGCCGCGCAAGCCACGCCAGGGTTATGGCGCCCTGATCGCCTCGCTGTTCGGGCTGTTTCGCGAGGAGAAGGTACTGCGCGATCGGGCGGTACTGGCGATGCTGATCTTTGCCGCCGGCACCGTGCTGTGGACTCCGCTGGTGCTGCCCCTGAGCGCTCCGCCGCTGTCGTTGTCGCATACCGAAATCGGCCTGTTCGGCCTGGCGGGGGCAGCCAGTGCGTTGGGTGCGGCGCGCGCCGGACACTGGGCGGACCGTGGCCGGGCGCAGTGGGTGAGCGGCCTGGCGCTGGCGATGATGCTGCTGTCCTGGCTGCCCATCGCTTTTACCCAATGGTCGCTCTGGGCCCTGCTGCTCGGGGTGATCGTCCTCGACCTGGGCCTGCAGGCGGTGCATGTGACCAGCCAGGCGCTGATCTACAGCGTCCGGCCCCAGGCGCAGAGCCGATTGGCGGCGGGCTACATGCTGTTCTATTCGGCGGGAAGTGCCAGTGGTGCCGTGGGGGCCACGGCGATGTACGCCTGGGGCGGATGGACCGGGGTCTGCCTGCTGGGGGCCGCGATCAGTGCCACGGCCCTGGTGTATTGGGGGTGGTCCGTGAGGGGGTGAACTCAGCCCTTGCCCCGCAGCATGCTCTGCAGCACTCCATCCCGACGAATCCAGCCGTGGAACAGCGCCGCCGCCAGGTGCATCAGCACCGTGAGGAACAGCAGGTAGGCCAGGTAGCCATGGGCCTTGCGCAAGAAGGCGAAGGTCGCGGCATCGGCCGACAGCAGTGCCGGCAGGCGGATCGAGCTGCCGAGCATCACCGGATCACCGGCCGCGGAGATCATCGCCCAGCCCAGCAGCGGCAGCACCAGCATCAGCGCATACAGCAATACATGGGAGGACTTCGCCGCCAGCACCTGCCAGGCGGGCAGATCCGCCGGCAACGCCGGCTGCCGCGTGCCGAAGCGCACCGCAAGCCGCACCACCGCCAACACCAGGATCGCGATCCCCAGCGGCTTGTGCAGGTGGATCAGCCACTCGTGCCGTGCCGACACCGAGGCCACCATCCCGGCACCGATGAACAGCATCGCCAGGATCATCAGCGCCATCAGCCAGTGCAGCAGGCGCGCCAGGGGAACGAAATGCTTCAACGGGGCACTCATGGGCGGGACTCCTGTTTGGCGTGACTGGCCGGCAACTGGCCAACCTCACTGGTACGGCGCAGGTAGGAACTGGAATAGGCCGCCGAACGCGCCGCCAGCAACGGGTCGGCCGAGGCCTCGATGCCGCTGGGCAGGACCAGCGGGTCATAGTTGATGTCACGGCAATCGCCGCTGTCCTGGGGCTGCGTGCTCTCCAGTACCAGGGTGCCGGCGTTGAGCACCTTGTGCTCGCCCGTCCAGATCCTGCTCGCGTCGTCGATCGGATCGCCGGGGTTGGCCAGGGTGATGCGCAACTGCCATTTCAGCGGACCGGCCGCCAGGCGCTGCACCAGGTCCTTTTCCAGATAGTCGGCACCGGCCGGCGCCACCGCCCCGGGAGCGTCCTGGCTCAACGGCACATAGCCCCAACGGACCGCCTGGCGCTGACCCGCGGCATTGACCAGGTAAAAGGCATTCAGTGCGTTGTAGCTCTCGGTGGCGTAGCTGGCCGAGGGCTTGGCGGTCTTGATCCACTGCAGGAACTGGGCGGTTTCCGGATGCGCGGCGAAGAAGGCCGCCATGGCCGCCGGGTTCGGCTTGCCGGTCGCCGGATCCGGGGCGGAAGCCTTGAGCTGTTCGTAGAAGGCTTGCGGGGTACTCACCGGGAACACCGGCATGCTGTTCATCCCGGTCCGCCATTGCTGGCCGTTGGCGAGGATGAAGCGCAGCCCCAGGCTGCGGATCGGCACGCTGCTGTCCGGCGCATAGGGATTGCCGCCCGGCAAGGCAAACCGCCCTTCCACCGGTACGCTGCCTTCGGCGAAGACCTTGGCGGTCGAATACGGACGGGCCTCATCGCTGCTTTCGAAGTAGCCGGCGACACAGACGCCCTTGGCATGGTTGCGGCGCAGCCCCGGGTAATGGCCGCTATTGCTTTCCAGCTTGTCGACGATACGCGCGGGCGTCAGGCGTTGCGGATCGAGCCGGCCACCGACATAGCCGAAGGCGCCGGCCAGTACCGCGACGACCACGGCGATGGCGGACAGACGCAGAACCTTGCTCGTACCGCTCAATGGCGGCGGGGTGTGATCTACCATGAAAAACTCCAGGGCCCTGGGCGGCCACACGGTTGGGGAGCGAGTGGGACGCGGGCCGTCATGGGTTATTCCCGGGCGTCGATATTTTTTTTCGATGATTATTTTTTCGTTGCGTGGAATAACCTTCAGCCATGGACGTCTTCCCGCACCCAGCGTAGTGACTGACCAGAACCCTGCAGGTTTTCATGAACGATCTCGACGAACAGTTACGTGAACTCATCCCCCGCATGCGGCGCTTCGCCGTGTCGCTGACCCGTAACGAGAGCAGCGCCGACGATCTGGTCCAGGCCAGCCTGGAGCGGGCACTGTCCAGCTGGAGCAGGAAGCGCCCGGACGGCGACCTGCGCGCCTGGCTGTTCTCGATCCTCTACCGGCAGTTCCTCGATGCCCATCGCCGCCAGCGTCGTTATGCGCGGATGCTGGAGTTCTTCACCGGGCGTGACGACAGCGAGCCTTCGGTGGAACGCACGGTGGTGGCACAATCGACCCTGGCCTCCTTCGAACGCCTGTCGGTGGAGCAACGTGCACTGCTGCTCTGGGTCTCGGTGGAGGGCTTGAGCTACAAGGAAGTCGCCGAGATCCTCGACGTGCCCATCGGCACCGTGATGTCGCGTCTGTCCCGCGCCCGCCAGGCCCTGCGCCAACTCAGCGACGGCGAAATCACCAGCCCTTCCCTGCGGATACTGAAATGATCACCCTGCCTCCCAGCGAACGCGACCTGCACGCCTATGTCGACCATCAGCTCAGCGATGCCGACCGGCAAATGATCGACAGCTACCTCGCCAGCCACCCGGAAGTGGCGCGTCAGGTCCGCGACTGGCAACGCGATGCCCAGCACCTGCGGGCGGCCCTCGGGGCGACCCTGCAACTGCCCACCAACCCCGGACTGGACCCGGTCGCCATCCGCCAGCGCCTGCGCGCCCGCTCCCGGCGCCACCTGGCCAGCGCGGCGGTGCTGCTGATCGCGGTGAGTGTCGGCGGCCTGGGCGGCTGGCAGGCCCGCCAAATGACCCTGCCGACGCCACTGCCGATGGCCGACGCGGTGCAGGCCTACCGCCTGTTCGCCACCCGGGACATCCTGCCGGCGGACTTCAAGGTCGAGGGCAACGGCGACCTGCAGGGCTGGCTCGACCGCTACTTCAGCCGGGCCAATCGCCTGCCCAACCTGGACAACGCCGGCTTCAGGCCGGTCAGCGCGCGCCTGCTGAGCACCGAACAGGGCGCGGCGGCGATGGTCCTCTACGAAGACCCGCAAGGCCGGCGGATCACCTACTACATGCGCCCGCCAGGGCCGCAGAACCATCTGCTGGAGCGTGGCCACCGCCGGGACGGCGAATTGCAGGCCGAGTACTGGTCCAGCCCCGGCTACAACTACGCGATGGTGGCGCCGGCCGATACGCCGGTGGCGCAGGTGCTGCGCCAGACCAGCCGGTTCTAGTCGCGGACGCTACTCCGGCGCACCGAAGATCTGCGAAGGGCGTCGTAGCAGCGGATCGAACGGGTTGATTCGCGGGCCGATCGCCGCCGCCTCGCGCTTGAGCAGTTCCACCACCGTCGGCAGACGGTCCGGCCCGAGACGATCGCTGATGGTCGCCACGCTCAACGCCGCCACCGCCCGCCCATCGCGATCGAGGATCGGTACCGCCACCCCGGCCATGCCCTGCAGCGCCCCGGTATTGCGCCCGGCATAACCGAGCTGGCGCACGTTCTCGACTTCCGAACGCAGGAACACTTCGTCGTACAGGTGAAAGTCCCGCAACCGCGGCAGGTTGTAGCGGATCACCGTTTCCCGCTCGTCTTCCGGCAGGAACGCCAGGATCGCCAGGCTGCCCTGCCCCACGCCCAGAGCCACGCGACCGCCGATATCGCCGGTGAAGGTGCGGATCGGGAACGGTCCCTCGCTGCGATCCAGGCAGATCGCATCGAAGCCGCTGCGCGCCAGCAGGAACAGCGAGTCGCCAAGCGAAGCCGACAGCCGCAGCAACGCCGGGCGCACCAGTTCGCGCAGGTTGCCGCTGCGCCCGGCACGGGCCGCCAGGGCAAAGAACTCCAGACTCAGGCGATAGCGCTTGCTGCGCCCATCCTGCTCGACCATGCCCTCATCCATCAGGCTGCGCAACAGCCGGTGGGTGGTCGGCTGGGACAGGCCGACGCGTTCGGCCAGTTGCGTGACCCGCTCGCCCTCCTCCGGCGAATCACCCAGGCTGCGCAACACTGCAAACAGTCGGGAGACCGCACCAACACCGACCTCATTCGATTTTTCATTCCGCTCAGTGAAATTCATATCGGTATTTCTCGCCTGGAAATCTGCTGAATGAATGAAACTGAAAATAGTCATTCTTTCAGTGAAATTCACTCTTTCGCACATCCTAGGCTTCGTCCTACTCTGCGTCCACAAGGGGCGATTCGAACAACACCGGTAGCCGACCGCCGTCGAGCACCACGCACCCACGCAACGCCCCTTCGTCTCTGCCCATGACAAGAAACGTGCGCCTCGCCGTGCACCACAACCCAAGGTGGAACGCAGTTATGGCCTTTCTACGACTTGAAGGCGTGTGCAAGCGCTATGGCACCCTCGAAGCGGTGGTCGCCACCAACCTGGCGGTGGACAAGGGCGAGTTCGTCTCGCTGCTCGGCCCCTCCGGTTGTGGCAAGACCACGACCCTGCAGATGGTCGCCGGTTTCGTCGAGGTCAGCGCCGGGCGGATCCTGCTCGACGACCGCGACATCACCCACGCCAAACCCAGCAGCCGCGGCCTGGGCGTGGTGTTCCAGAGCTACGCGCTGTTTCCCCACATGACCGTCCAGGACAACGTCGCCTTCGGCCTGCGCATGCGCAAGGTAGCGCCCGCCGAGGTGCAGCGACGGGTGGCGACGGTGCTGCAACTGGTGCGCCTGGAGCGGCATGCCGAGCGCTACCCCCGCGAACTGTCCGGCGGCCAGCGCCAGCGCGTCGCCCTGGCCCGCGCACTGGTGATCGAACCGCCAGTGCTGTTGCTCGATGAGCCGCTGTCGAACCTCGACGCCAACCTGCGCGAGGAAATGCAGTTCGAGATTCGCCGGATCCAGCGCGAGGTCGGCATCACCACCCTGATGGTCACCCACGACCAGGCCGAGGCGCTGTCCATCAGCGACCGGGTGGTGGTGATGGAGGCCGGACGCATCACCCAGGTCGACGAGCCGTACCGTCTCTACGAGCATCCGCGCACCCGCTTCATCTCCGGGTTCGTCGGCAAGGCCAATCTGTTGCCGGGCGATCGTGACGCCAGCGGCTGCCCGCAGGTCCGCCAGATACCGGGCGAAGGGACGCTGACCCTGAGCCTGCGTCCGGAAAAGATCGACCTGCTGGCGGCCGGCACCGGACGCCTGGCCGGGCGCATCAGCACGCGGTTTTTTCTCGGCAGCCAATGGCTGTACCGGGTCGATACCGCCCTCGGCGAGCTCAGCGTGGTCCGCCGCAACGACGGCTCGCCACCGCTGGAGGAAGGCAGCCCGGTCGGCCTGGACTGGCCCGGCGAACTGCTGCGGGTGCTGGAAACCGGCGAGGTGTCGGCATGAGCCTGCTGGCGCGGATGCGACAGGGCCGACATGGCTACCTGCTGTCGGCCCCGGCACTGGCCCTGTATATCGGCCTGCTGGTACTGCCGCTGGGCCTGACCGCCGTGCTGTCGGTCAACGTCTTCGACTACCAGAGCGGCGTGCGCGGCGACGCCTACACCCTGGAGCACTACGGCGCACTGCTGAGCGACCCGTACTTCTACGAGATCTTCCTGCGAACCTTCTGGATCAGCGGCCTGACCACCCTGCTCTGCGTGCTGATCGGCGTGCCCGAGGCCTACATCCTCAGCCGCATGGGCCGTCCGTGGCGCTCGATCTTCCTGATCCTGATCCTCATCCCGCTGCTGATCTCGGTGGTGGTGCGGGCCTTCGGCTGGAGCCTGCTGCTGGGCGCCGACGGCCTGGTCAACCACAGCCTGCAGGCCATCGGCCTGGCGCCGATGAAGCTGCTCTACACACCCTTCGCGGTGGTGATCGCCCTGGTCCACGTGATGCTGCCATTCATGATCATCCCGGTCTGGACTTCGCTGCAGAAGCTCGACCCGGCCGCCGAACAGGCCGCGCTATCCCTCGGGGCCAGCCACATCACAGTGATGCGCCAAGTGGTGCTGCCACAGGTCATGCCCGGGGTTCTGTCCGGCACGCTGATCGTGTTCGGCCTGTCCGCCAGCTCCTTCGCGATTCCCGGCCTGCTCGGCGGACGTCGGCTGAAGATGGTCGCGACACTGGTCTACGACCAGTACCTGTCGGAGCTCAACTGGCCGATGGGCGCGGCGATCGCGGTGACGCTGCTGCTGCTCAACCTGCTCATCATGCTGTCGTGGAACCGCATGATCGAACGTCGCTACAAAAAATCCCTGGGGGCCGCGTAAATGTCCAGAAACGGCCCGTTGGCCCTGCTGTTCCATGGCCTGATCGTGGTGTTCATGCTCGCTCCACTGGTGGTGGTGTGCCTGGTGGCGTTCACCCCGGAAAACACCCTGAGCCTGCCGACCACGGATTTTTCCCTGCGCTGGTTCCGCGCCGTGTTCGAACGGGCCGACTTCGTCCAGGCGTTCTACAACAGCCTGTTGCTGGCCTTCAGCGCCGCCAGCCTGGCGACCCTGATCGCCGTACCGGCGGCCCTGGCGATGACCCGCCATCAATTCCCCGGGCGGGACTTTCTCAATGGCCTGTTTCTCTCGCCGATCATCATTCCGCACCTGGTGCTCGGCGTGGCGCTGCTGCGGCTGTTCGCCCTGATGGGGGTCAATGGCAGCTTCGGCTGGCTGATCCTGGCCCATGTGCTGGTGATCACCCCCTATGTGCTGCGCCTGGTGCTGGCCGCCGCCATCGGCCTGGACCGCAGCGCCGAACAGGCGGCCGAATCCCTCGGGGCCGGACGCTTGACGCTGTTTCGCCAGATCACCCTGCCGATGATTCTCCCCGGTGTCGCCGGCGGCTGGCTGCTGGCGTTCATCAACAGCTTCGACGAGGTGACCCTGTCGATCTTCGTCACCTCCCCCGCGACCCAGACCCTGCCGGTGCGCATGTACGTGTACGCCACCGAATCCATCGATCCGATGATGGCGGCGGTGTCGGCACTGGTGATCGCGCTCACGGCATTGACGATGATTCTGCTCGACCGGGTCTACGGCCTCGATCGGGTCCTGGTAGGCAAACAATGAGGTCGCCATGGCGCTGCTCAAACGATTGGTCGAGGCACAGCGCCCGGCCCTGGAATTCACCCTCGACGGCCAGCCGGCCCGCGGCCTGCAGGGCGATACCCTGCTGACCGCGCTGCTCACCGTCGGCGAGCACCTGCGCCACAGCGACTTCGGCGGCGAGCCCCGCGCGGGCTTCTGCCTGATGGGCGCCTGCCAGGACTGCTGGGTCCGCCTGGCTGACGGGCGCCGGGTACGCGCCTGCTCGACGATGCTCGAGGCCGGGCAACAGGTGAGTCGCGAAGGGAGGTCGAACGCATGAAGCCCGTGCTGATCGTCGGTGCCGGCCCGGCCGGGATTCGCGCCGCCCAGGCCCTGGTCGAACATGGCCTGCGGCCGATCCTGCTGGATGAAGCGCCACGAGGCGGCGGGCAGATCTATCGGCGCCAGCCGGAGAATTTCCGCCGTGCCCCCGCCCAGTTGTACGGCTTCGAGTCCGACAAGGCCGAAGCCATCCACCAGGCCCTCGATGAGCTGCGCGAACAGCTCGACTATCGCCCTGAAACCCTGGTGTGGAACGCCGAGCACGGCGCCGTCGATACGCTGCGCCAAGGCCGCGCCGAACACCTCGAATACGCGGCGGTGATCGTCGCCACCGGCGCCACCGACCGCGTGCTGCCGGTACCCGGCTGGACCTTGCCGGGCGTCTACAGCCTCGGGGCGGCGCAGATCGCCCTGAAATTCCAGGGCTGTGCCATCGGCGAGCGGGTGGTCTTCGCCGGCAGCGGCCCCCTG
The DNA here is from genome assembly GCF_000364705.1 of Pseudomonas fuscovaginae SE-1. Taxonomy (GTDB): domain Bacteria; phylum Pseudomonadota; class Gammaproteobacteria; order Pseudomonadales; family Pseudomonadaceae; genus Aquipseudomonas; species Aquipseudomonas fuscovaginae_A. Next base: position 14,668 of record NZ_AQOH01000345.1, read on the forward strand.
CTCTACCTGGTGGCGTATCAATACGCCAAGGCTGGCGCGAAGGTGGTCGCGCTGCTCGACAGCTCGCCCTTCAGCGCGCAATGCAAGGCCCTGCCGGGGCTGCTCAGGCAACCGCTGACCCTTGCCAAGGGCCTGTACTATCGGGCCTGGCTGAGCGCCCATGGCGTGACCGTGCACCAGGCCGCGCAACTGGAACGCATCGAAGGTGAACAGCGGGTGCAGGCGCTGCACTGGCACCAGGCCGGCCAATCCCAGGCTCTGGAATGCGACGCCGTGGCCTTCGCCCATGGCCTGCGCAGCGAAACCCAACTGGCCGACCTGCTGGGTTGCCGGTTCAGTTGGAACTCCTTGAACCGCAGTTGGTTACCGGAGCGCGATCGCGCCGGACGCAGCAGCGTGGCGGGGATCTACCTGGCTGGCGACGGTGCCGGCATCCAGGGGGCCGACGCCGCGGAAATCGCCGGTGAACGCGCCGCCCTGGCATTGCTGGAAGACCTGGGCTACAGCGTCGACCACAACCGTACCGCCGACCTGGAAAACCGCCTGGAACGCATCGGCCAGTTCCGCACGGGCCTGGAGAACGCCTTCCCCTTTCCCGGACACTGGGCCCGCCAGGCGCCGGACGAACTGATGCTCTGCCGCTGCGAGGAAGTACGGGTCGGCGAGGTGCGCACGGTGGTTCGCGAGGGGCACTGGGAGATCAACCGGGTCAAGGCCCACTGCCGGGTCGGCATGGGCCGCTGCCAGGGCCGCCTCTGCGGTGCGGCGGCGGCGGAGATCATTGCCTGTGAAAGCGGCCGGTCGCTGGAGGCCATCGGCCGCCTGCGTGCCCAGGCGCCGATCAAGCCGCTGCCGTTCGGCGTGGAGGTGACGCCGTGATCGAAGTCGAGGTGGCCATCCTGGGCGCTGGCATCGTCGGTTCCTCGGCGGCGCTGGCGCTGAGCCGCCAGGGTCGCAGTGTGGCACTGCTGGAACGGGACTTCTGCGGCAGCCATTCCAGCGGCGTGAACTATGGCGGGGTGCGGCGCCAGGGCCGGCCGTTGTCGCAACTGCCACTGTCCCGGCGCGCCCATGAAATCTGGAGCCGGTTACCCGAACTGATCGGCATAGACGGCGAATACCGGCGCTGCGGACATCTCAAGCTCGCCCGCAGCCCTGCCGACCTGGCCGCCCTGCAGGCCTATGCCGACAGCAGCCAGGGTTTCGGGCTGGAACTGCAGATACTCGATCGCACACAGTTGCATCGGCGTTTTCCCTGGGTCGGGCAGATCGCCGAGGGCGCCTCGTTCTGCCCCGACGACGGTCACGCCAACCCGCGTCTGGTGAGCCCGGCCTTTGCCCGGGCGGCCCGCCAGCAGGGTGCGCGGGTGCTGGAGCAGAGCGAGGTCAGTCGGGTCGAGCACGACGGCCGGCGCTTCATCCTGCACACCTGCCATGGCCAGGAAATCCGCTCCAGCTGGCTACTCAACTGCGCCGGTGCCTGGGCCGGCAGCCTCGCCGCGCAGTTTGGCGAAGCGGTGCCGATTCACTCCGGCCACCCGGCCATGCTGGTGACCGAACCCTTGCCCCTGGTGATGGATGCCAGCACCGGTGTCGAAGGTGGTGGCATCTACGCCCGCCAGGTCACGCGGGGCAACTGCGTATTGGGCGGCGGCCAGGGTTTCGCTCTCGACGGCGCCCGCGCCCGACCCGGACAGCGCGCCGTGCTGGAGATTCTCCGCCAGGCCGTCGAGCTCTACCCGTTTCTCGAAGGCGCCCAGGCCATTCGTACCTGGAGCGGCACCGAAGGCTACCTGCCCGATCGCCAGCCGGTGATCGGACCGAGTTCGACCCAACCCGGCCTGTTGCACGCCTTCGGTTTTGCCGGGGCGGGTTTCCAGATCGGCCCGGCGGTGGGCGAAGTACTCGCCGAACTGGTCTGCCAGGGCCAGTCGTCGACGCCGATCGAGGCTTTTTCCATCCAACGTTTCCAAGCCACTCCCGCTGCCTGAGCGGGCCGTCAGAACCCAGAGGAAGATCGCGCCATGAACCATGCCCCACGCAATGCCCTGATCGGTTTGTCCTGCCTGCCGCTCGCCGCCCTGCTCCTGGCCTCGCCGGCCCGGGCCGAGCCGACGCTGTACCTGGGCATGAACGGCGGGACCATGGAAAGGCTGTATGCCGACAAGGTGCTGCCGCCCTTCGAAAAGACCAACAACGTCAAGGTGGTGATCGTCCCCGGCACCTCCGCCGACATTCTCGCCAAGGTCCAGGCGAGCAAGGACAACCCGCAACTGCACGTGATCTTTCTCGATGACGGGATCATGTACCGGGCGATCTCCATGGGCCTGTGCAGCAAGCTGCGGGACAACCCGACCCTGGCGCAGATTCCGGCCAAGGGCCGGATCAAGGACGAAGCGGTGGCGGTCAGCCTGGGGGTGACGGGACTGGCCTACAACACCCGGCTGTTCAAGGAAAAGGGCTGGGCCGCGCCGACTTCGTGGATGGACATGGCGGACAGCAAGTACAAGGACAAGCTGGTGTTCCAGTCGATGTCCTCCTCGACGTTCGGCCTGCACGGTTTCCTGATGTTCAACCGGCTCCAGGGCGGCAACGAGACCAATGTCGACCCGGGTTTCAAGGCCTGGCCAACCAGCGTGGGCCGCAACGTGCTGGAATACATCCCCAGCTCGGCCAAGCTGTCGGAGATGGTGCAGACCGACGAAGCGGCGCTGTTCCCGCTGACGCCAACGCAGGTCACCGCGCTCAAGCTCAAGGGTATTCCGGTGGAGTACGCGCAACCCAAGGAGGGCGCGGTGGTGCTGAACGTCGCCGAGTGTGCGATTGCCAACAATAACCAGCCGGAGCTGGCACAGAAGCTCGCCGAGTTCCTGCTGAGCCCCGAGGCCCAGGCGGCGGCGCTGGAGGACGGCGACCAGATCCCGTCCAACCCCAACACACCGACCACCGAGCGCACCCGTGGCCAGGTCGAGGCGATGAAGCAATACCTGGAAACCGCCGTGGCGATCGACTGGGACCAGGTCAATCTGCTGCGTCCGCAGTGGAACGCCCGCTGGAACCGCAGCATCGAACGCTAGAATCGTCGAGGCCCGCCGACGCTGACCCGGCAGCCATTCCCTTTAGAGATTGCTGGCCGCCCCATTCTCTATTGGTAGAATCGCGGCAGTCCCTGGCAACATGACGCTGCACCACCCCAGGTGCAGCATCGCCCGGCAGACCGCTACCGCGACGTTCGGAATGTTCACGCAAGGGGATTATCTCCATTGGCCGCCACACCTCCTCACCGCCCAGGCAACAAGTCCCGTTGGCCGGCACTGCGCCGCCTGTTTGGCAAAACGGCGCCGGCCAAGCTGGGCGCGGCCGAGCCGCACCACGATGTCCATGACTACTTCCGGCGCAAGGCCAGCCACCAGGGCTATACCCTGAGCCACAGCCAGCAGCGGGTCATCGAACGTATGGCGCAACAGGCCACGACGCTGTTGCAGGGCCCGCCCGTGCAACAGCGCAGCCTGTATCTGCACGGTGCCGTGGGCCGGGGCAAGAGTTGGCTGCTGGACGGTTTTTTCCAGGCGGCACCGATTGCCGAGAAACAGCGGTTGCACTTTCATGATTTCTTCGCCCGCCTGCACCGGGGCATGTTCAGTCATCGTGACAGCCCGGATGCGCTGAGCGCCGCCCTGGATGAACTGCTCGTCGACTGTCGGCTGCTGTGCTTCGACGAGTTCCATGTCCATGACATCGGCGACGCCATGCTGATCACTCGGCTGTTCAAGGCGCTGTTCCAACGCCAGGTGCTGCTGGTGTTGACCTCCAACTACCCCCCCGAGGGGCTGCTGCCCAACCCGCTCTACCATGCGCGATTCAAACCGGTGATCGACCTGATCAATGCGCGGATGGAAGTCATGGAGGTCGCGGGCCCCCATGACTACCGCAGCCTCGTCCCCAGTCATGCGCAACAGCGGTTCACCCAAGGGCAGTACATCTGGCCGGGCAGCACCAGGCAGCGCCAGGCCCTGGGACTACCGGAGCGAGGTGCTCCGGCCAGCCCGCTGACCGTCGGCGCACGGCAACTCAAGGTGCGGCAGAACCAGGACCGCTGCGTGCGCTTCGAATTCGCCGACCTGTGCGAAGAACCCACCGCGGTGATGGACTACCTGGAACTGTGCCGCCGTTTCGATACCTGGATCATCGACGAACTCCCCCCCCTGGAGGATTGCCCGATTGCCACCCAGCAGCGCTTCATCAACCTGATCGACGTGCTCTACGACCAGGACAAGCGCCTGCGACTGATCGGCGAGCGCCCCCTTCGCGACAGTCTCGGCGGCAATGCCGTCGACCTGGCGCGCACCCGTAGCCGGCTGGGGCAACTGATGGAAGTCGGCCCCTGAGCGCGACAACGAGCAAGCTGGCGCCCGGGCGGCTATGATGGCGGCCTTTTTCGATGATCGTGACCCGTACGGAACGCCCGCTCATGCATACCCTTGAACAACTGCGCGCCGGCCAACTGGCCGGTATCAAGCGACTCGATCTGTCCTGCGGGCTGACCGAGTTTCCCCGGGAGATCTTCCAGTTGGCCGACTCCCTGGAAATTCTCAACCTGAGCGGCAACCGCCTGAGTACGCTGCCGGACGACCTGCACCGCCTGCCGCACCTGCGCATCCTGTTCTGTTCCGACAACCTGTTCACCGAACTGCCCGGTTGCCTGGGTCGATGCGCCAAACTGAGCATGGTCGCGTTCAAGGCCAACCGGATCGAACAGGTTCCGGCGGCGGCATTGCCACCGCTGCTGCGCTGGCTGATCCTGACCGACAACCGCATCACCGAACTGCCCGAAGAGCTGGGCCGCCGCCCCCTGTTGCAGAAGCTCATGCTCGCCGGCAACCGTCTGCGCCAACTGCCGGCGACCCTGGCCGACTGCCACAACCTGGAGCTGATCCGCATCGCCGCCAACCGGCTGGACGAGTTGCCGCAGTGGCTGCTGACCCTGCCGAGCCTGGCCTGGATCGCCTATGCCGGCAATCCGCGCCTCGATCACACCGGCGAGGTGCTGGCCGGTGATACCACGCCGAATATCGACTGGGCGCAATTGCAGCTCGAACAACGGCTGGGCGAAGGCGCCTCCGGGGTGATCAGCCAGGCCCTGTGGAACCGTCCTTCGGCAGCGGCCAAGACCGTGGCGGTCAAGCTGTACAAGGGCAGCATGACCAGCGATGGCTCGCCGCTGAACGAAATGAACGCCTGCATCGCGGCGGGCCTGCACCCGAACCTGATCCGGGTCGAAGGCCGCATCGTCGGCCATCCCGATGAGCAGGCCGGGCTGGTGATGGAACTGATCGATCCACGGTTCGCCAACCTCGCCGCCCTGCCCAGCCTCGATTCGTGCAGCCGCGATGTGTATCGCGACGAGACCCGCTTCAGCCCGACGCAGGCCCTGCGCATGGCGCGCGGTGTTGCTTCGGTGGGTGCACACCTGCATCGCCTGGGGCTGTGCCATGGCGACCTGTATGGGCACAACATTCTCTACAACGCCGAAGGTGACTGCCTGTTGGGCGATTTTGGCGCGGCGTCGTTCCACTCGCCGACGGACAGCCAGGAAACCCGTGCGTTGCAGCGGATCGAGGTGCGGGCGTTCGGAATTCTGTTGGGGGAGTTGCTGGAGCGGGTCGACGGGGAGTTCGAGTCGGGCATGCGGGAGTCATTGCAAGACTTGCAGACTCGCTGCATTCAGCCTGAAGTGCTGGCGCGGCCGGGGTTCGAGGAGATTTGCGCGCTGCTTTGAGTCATGCGGGGCGCTGTTCGCGGCGGTCCGACGCATCGGTGAATCCTGCCACCAGGCGGACTGCCCCCAGACTTGTGGCAATCCTTGCGGAAGCAGGATTCATTCGCGAACAGACGCGCTGAAGGTCTGGATCAGCCGGCCAGGCCGACGAACATGTCCTGCACATCGTCATGGTTGTCCAGGCCTTCGAGGAAGGCTTCGACTTCAGCCATCTGCTCGTCGCTCAGGCCGCTGACCGGGTTCTTCGGCTGGTAGCCCAGCTTCGCCGACAGCACGGTGAAGCCCTGCTCCGGCAAGGCCTTCTGCACCGCGTCGAGGTCGGTGGTCTCGGTGATGAACAGGGTCGCGCCCTCTTCACCCGGCTCGAAATCCTGGGCACCGGCTTCGATCGCCGCCACTTCCGGATCGGCATCCGGGCTGTCCGGCGACGCTTCGATCAGGCCCACATGGTTGAAGTCCCAGGACACCGAGCCGGAAGCGCCCAACTGGCCCTTGCGGAACGCCACGCGGATTTCCGCCACGGTGCGGTTGACGTTGTCGGTGACGCATTCGACGATCAGCGGCACCTGGTGCGGAGCAAATCCTTCATAGGTCACACGGTGGTACTGCACGGTTTCGCCCAATTGGCCGGAACCTTTCTTGATCGCGCGCTCCAGGGTGTCGCGAGGCATCGAGGCCTTCTTCGCCTGCTCGACCACCAGGCGCAGGTGCGCGTTGGTGGCGATGTCCGCGCCATTGCGCGCGGCGATGGTGATTTCCTTGACCAGCTTGCCGAACAGCTTGCCCTTGGCGTTGGCTGCCGCCTCTTTGTGTTTAACCTTCCACTGTGCGCCCATTACTCACTCTCTCGATCAGTGGCGTCGTGACATTTATTGGCCGACGCTTTGCGCGCAGTTTATACGGCAAAAAGTCACGGATCGACCAAAACCTGACAATCGCTACGACTCTGCGCAGATCATCGTAGGCAATTTCCCAAAAGCTGTTTTGCTGTGTCCAGATATCTCCGGCATTTCGTACCCTCTGCCACAACGTCCCCGACAAAAAGAGATGAAATGGCTCAGGACAAGGCACGACAGTTCTCACTGGCAATCGCTTCCCTTGCCGCCCCCCTGCAGGTGATTCGCTTCAGTGGACATGAAGCCCTGAACCAGCCCTATCGCTTCGACATCGAGCTGCTGGGCGATGACCCGGAACTGGACCTGCAGGCCCTGCTGCATCAACCGGCGTTCCTCGGTTTCGGCCAGCCGGGGGCCGGGGTCCACGGGCTGATCCATGAAATCGGCTGCGGCTACCTCAGCGCCAACCGCTGCCACTACCAGGTAGTGCTGGGACCACGCCTGACGCTGCTGGAAAATCGTGCCGGGCATCGGGTGTTCTACGGCCTGGGTGTTCCCGAAATCCTCGCGCGGCTGCTCGCCAGCCATGGCCTGGAGCCCGTCGACTATCGCCTCGAACTCGACCAGGGCACCTACCCGCCCCGCCCGTATTGCCAGCAGCATGAGCAGGACGATCTGCAGTGGCTGAACCGGCTGTGCGAGGAAGAAGGGATCCACTATCACTTCGAGCACAGCGCCGGGCAGCATGTCGTGGTCTTCGCCGAAGACCCCCAGGCCTTCCCCGAACGGCCGGGCCTGCTGCGCTACGGCGAAACGCCACTCAACGGACAGCCGACCCTCCATCGGTTGCATGAGCGGTACACACTGCCTCGTCCGTTCGACAGCCGCCGAACACCCGGCACCGGCTGCCCGCCCTGGCCTTCCCCGGCCTGTCATGTACCCGCGCAAACCGATGGGGCCGCCAACCAGGCCGGACCCTACGGCTTGCACGCGACGCCCGACGACCCATGGCAGCGCCACGAACGGCAATGCAGTCGCCGCGCCCTGGAACGCCTGCGCTGCGACAACCGGCTGATCCAGGGCAGCAGCGACCTAGGCGAGCTGCACAGCGCCGATGTGCGCCAACTGGGCAGCCATCCCCGCCAGGCGTTCAACGACCAGTGGCTGATCACCGAAGTCCGGCACTGGGGCGAGCAACGCGTCGACGGTGAACGGCCGGACGCGTTGTCCCAGGCCCTGGCACACCCGGCAGACCTGGAGAACCAGGGCTATCGCAACCACTTCAAGGCGATTCCCTGGGCCACCCCCTTCCGCCCGGCCCTTCGCCAGCCCCGCCTGCAACCACCGGGCTACCAGTTGGGAACCGTCCTCGGCCCACCGGGACAGTCGGCCTGGCCGGATGCCCAGGGGCGGCTGCATGTCCAGTTGCAGGATGCCCTGCACGCGCCGGACGCCCCTCCCGGCTGCTGGATCCCTCTCGGGGTCGCCGAAGGCAGGGCTCCGGCGGTAGGCAGCCAGGTGCTGATCGAATGTGTCGACCACGATCCCGGACAGTTGGTGATCTGCGGTTTCCTGAGCGATCGGCAGACGAAACGCCACGGGCCGCCCGAATCGCGAGAACCGGAAGAAACGCCCGGGGAAATCCATCTCTACGAACAGCCACGGCAACCCGGGCGCTGCCTGGGCAACAGCGTCTGGTACATCGTGCGGATGCCGCGGCCCGGACTCGGGGAACTGGCACGCCTGAATCGCGAAGACATCCTGCTCGAAGGTCACAGCAATGCCCAGGGCATGGCCATACTGAGCCCCTGCCAGCGACATCGGCTGGCACTGGAGCTCGCCGACACGCCGGAACAACTTTGGCTGCTCTATCCCGGCCAGTGCCTGGCCGTGCACGAATACCTGCGCCAACACTGGAGCCCCGGCCAGCGCCGGGCGTTTCTCCAGGCGAGTCTGAAGAGTCTCTCCGACAGTTGTGCCATGGAGCTGAACAGCGTCCATGAATGGCTGATCAGCCCCCTGGAACCGGAATGAAGCGTCGAGCCGTCATCCCAGCAGGCCGAGGAACGCCTGGATCAGGCGCAACTCGCTACGCCGCTCCAGGCAGCCAACCATGTGCCGGTTGCGCAGGCCGTCGCCGATCAGCGGTACCGCCCTTATCCGCGGGTCGTGACTGACCTCCAGCGAAGAGACGATCCCCAACCCCAGGTCTGCGGCCACCGCTTCGCTCACCGCTTCGCGACTGTCCAGCTCCAGCAGCACCCGCGGATGGACTCCGGCCAGGCCACACGCCTGGTCGAAGGTACGCCGGGTGATCGACGAAGGCTCGCGCAACACCATGACCATCTGGTCCAGACGCTGCAGCGCGATACCCCCGGGCTCGTCCTGCCAGGGGTGACCGGCCGGCACCAGGACGCAGATCCGCGATTCGCTCAGGGCGTGCAGGTGCAGGCCCTGGCGCGGCTCGACTTCGGTCAGCACCGCGACGTCGACATGCTCGGCGAGCAGCGCCGCCAGGGTTTCCCGGGCATTGCCGAGCCGCAGGTTGACGGTGATCCCCGGATAACGCTCGCGCAGCCGTGCGAGCATCGGCATGACCATGTGCGGCCCATCCGCCGCGACCTCGAGGCGCCCGGTCAACAACTGGCGGTTGGCTTCGAGCATCACTCGTGCCTCTTCGACCAGGCCGAACATCGCCCGGGTAATCGCCGCCAGTCGGCTGCCCTGCTCCGTCAACTCCACCCGCCGTGCCGTCCGACGCAGCAGCGTGACCTGGTAATGCTCCTCCAGGGCCTTGATATGCCCGGTGACCGCCGGCTGGCTGATGAACAGCCGGGCGGCGGCGCGGGTGAAGCTGCCCTCGCGGGCCACGGCATCGAATGCACGGAGTTGGAACAGGTTCATTGTTTATCGGCCTCACTTATAGCTCGAATAACAACAAACAATTTGATTGATGACAAGGCAAACCGCAACGTATGCCGTGTATTCCGTCAATGACCCACGTAGCAAGGAAATCCCATGAGCACCGCCGCCCCCATCCTGCTGACCCCCGGTCCGCTCACCACCTCGGCCCGTACCCGCCAGGCGCTGCTGCTGGACTGGGGCTCGTGGGACGAGCGCTTCAACCGGTTGACCGCCAGCGTCTGCGAGCGCCTGCTGGCCATCGTCGACGGTGCCGACAGCCATTATTGCGTGCCGTTGCAGGGCAGCGGCACTTTTGCCGTGGAGGCCGCCATCGGCACCCTGGTGCCCCGCGACGGCAAGGTGCTGGTGCTGGTCAATGGCGCCTACGGCAAGCGCCTGACGAGCATCTGCGCGGTGCTGGGCCGGGCCTTCCGCACCCTCGAAACCGCCGAGGACCAGCCGAGCGACGCGGCCGAGGTCGAACAGCGGCTGCTCGCCGACCCGGCGATCAGCCATGTCGCGCTGATCCACTGCGAAACCAGCACCGGCATCCTCAACCCGCTGGAGCCGATCGCCGAGGTCGTCGCCCGTCACGGCAAACGCCTGATCATCGACGCCATGAGTGCCTTCGGTGCCTTGCCCATCGACGCCCGGCGGATGCCGTTCGATGCTCTGATCGCGGCCTCCGGCAAATGCCTGGAAGGCGTGCCGGGCATGGGCTTCGTGCTGGCCCGCAAGACCAGCCTGGCCAAGGCCGCGGGCAATGCGCATTCGCTGGCGCTGGACCTGCATGACCAGCAGGCCTACCTGGCGCGCACCGGCCAGTGGCGCTTCACACCGCCCACCCATGTGATCGCCGCCCTGCATGAGGCCTTGCGGCAGTTCTCCGAGCAAGGCGGCCAGCCGGCGCGTCTACGGCGCTATGCCGACAACTGCCAGGTGCTGCTCGAAGAGCTGGGCAAGCTCGGTCTGCGCAGTTTCCTGCCAGAGGCGATCCAGGCGCCGATCATCGTCACCGTGCACGCGCCGCAGGATCCGCACTACGACTTCACGACGCTCTACGAACGGGTCAAGGCCAAGGGCTTCATTCTCTACCCGGGCAAGCTGACGGCGGTCGACACCTTCCGTGTCGGCTGCATTGGCGCTATCAGCCGCCACGACATGCAGGCCGCGGTCCAGGCGATCGGCGAAGCGCTGCACGAGATGGGCGTGATGCCCCAGCCGCTTCCGGGCGTTGCCACGCCCGCCCTGGACACCCACTTGCGTGCTTGAGGCAACCGCCATGAACTACACCCAACCGACACGACTGCAAGCGGCCATCCTCGACTGGGCCGGCACCGTCGTCGACTTCGGCTCGTTCGCCCCGACCCGGATCTTCGTCGAAGCCTTCGCCGAGTTCGATGTGCAGGTTTCCATCGACGAGGCGCGTGGGCCGATGGGCATGGGCAAGTGGGATCACATCCGCGCCTTGTGCGACCAGCCGCGGATCGCCGAGCGCTACCGCCAGGTGTTCGGTCGCACGCCCAGGGATGTGGACGTGACCGAGATCTATCGGCGCTTCATGCCGTTACAGGTCGAAAAGATCGCCGAGCACTCGGCGCTGATTCCCGGCGCGCTCGAGACCATCGCCGAACTGCGCCGGCAAGGCCTGAAGATCGGCTCCTGTTCCGGCTACCCGGCCGAGGTGATGGCCAAGGTCGTCGAACTGGCGACCAGCAACGGTTATGTCGCCGACCATGTGGTCGCCACCGATGAAGTACCCAATGGCCGTCCCTGGCCGGCCCAGGCACTGGCGAACGTGATCGCTCTGGGCATCGACGATGTCGCGGCCTGCGTGAAGGTGGACGATACGGTTCCGGGCATCCTCGAAGGTCGCCGCGCCGGCATGTGGACGGTGGCCCTGGTCTGCTCCGGCAACGCCCTGGGCCTGGACTACCAGGCCTACCGGGCACTCGACGAAGCCAGCCTGGCGGCCCAGCGCCAACGCATCCATGGCCTGTTCGAAGGCTCGCGCCCGCACTACCTGATCGACACCATCAACGAGCTGCCGCAGGTGATTGCGCACATCAACCGGCGGCTGGCGAATGGCGAGATGCCGCAGGGCTGCTGATCCGTTGAAGTCCGCCCCAAAGAAGGCAGCGTCGAACACGCGACAGGCGCACGACGCTGCTGTTCCCCAGGTGAGGGTGGCCATCAGGCCTTCTTGTGCTGCTCCACCCATTGCCCATAGGCATTGATGAAACCCTGCAGGAATGGCCTGCTCTGCTCCGACAACTTGCCCGTCTCATCGAATGCAGCGCCCGCCCCGCCGAAGTAGGCCTCCGGCTGCTGCATGCACGGCACATTCAGAAACACCAGCGACTGGCGCAGATGGTGGTTGGCACCAAAACCGCCGATGGCACCCGGCGATACGCTGATCACCGCCCCCGGCTTGCCGCTCCAGGCACTCTTGCCATAAGGCCGCGAACCGACGTCGATGGCATTCTTCAGCGGCGCGGGTACCGAACGGTTGTACTCCGGCGTCACGAACAGCACCGCATCGGCGGCGGCGACCTGCTCCCGAAAACGGGTGTAGGCCGCCGGTGGCGTGCCATCGATATCCTCGTTGTACAACGGCAGGTCGCCGATCTCGACAATCCCCAGCTTCAGATTGGCCGGTGCCAGGTCAGCCAGGGCCAACGCCACCTTACGGTTGATCGACTCTTTTCGCAGGCTGCCAACCAGCACGGCGACGGTATGGACATTACTCATGGGCACTCCAGATACGTAGGACAAGGGAGCTTTAGGTATAGATGATCAGCCACAACAAATGTCGGATTTTTCCCAGCACCATGCAGGATGTGGCCCCTTGCCAACACCGAAACCGGCAGGATCGGACGACTATTTTTTTCCCGGGACAAAACTTCCCGGAACCGGGCAAGGTCTACAGAACCGCAAATCGGCAGTTAATTTCCAGAGGTTCAATACAGATGGCTGCAGTACTCGTCGGACAATTTCATGCACGGGACGCGGAGGGACGCGTGTACTCGGTGCATGAGTTCCAGGAATCCATGCCTTCGCAGGAAGGCCTGGCCGGCACGGAGCCCGTCACTACCTATAAACTGGCCATCGGCGATCGCGTCAATAAGCTCGACGACAACGAGTTTCTGCTGGTCCAGTCGGGCATCACCCTCATCCGTGAGCCCGATACCCTTCCCACCCCTTGATGACGCACCGCTGAACGCACGCTGATCTGCAGTCTTGCAGGCCAACTTGGGTTAGGATCAGTCCACTGACCTCCTCCGTGCGGGACATGGACTTCAAGCATGCGTCTACGCCATATCGAAGCAATCCAGGCCATCCTGCAGACCGGCAACCTCGGCCCCGCCGCCGAGTTGCTGCAACTGCCGGCGTCCACGCTCAGTGCCACCTTGCAGGAGGCCGAACAGCAACTGGGCTTCCTGTTGTTCGCCACGGTCCGCGGGCGCATGCAGGCGACCCGTGAAACCCGCGAGCTGCAACCGCAGATCAGCCATCTGTACCGGGAGCTGGAGCCGTTGCGCCGCCTGGCCGCGGAGTTGCGCCAGCACCAGGCCCCGCCCCTGCGGGTGACCTGTACCCCGACACTTGCCCAACAGTTGCTGCCACAAGGCATCGCCGCCCTGCGCCGACGCTTCCACGACACCCCTTGCACCCTGGCCAGCCAGCACACCCGCGACATCGTCCGCGGCCTGCTGCTGCGCGAGATCGAACTGGGCCTGAGCCTGCACGATCCCGAACATCCGCAGATCCGCTGCGAGACGCTGGCCCAGGGCAAGCTGCAACTGCTCGCCCCCCATGGCTGGTTGCAACCCAGGCAGAAATACATCTCCCTGCGGGACCTGGCGGGGCAATCGATGATCGGCCTGGAGCAACAGGACACCCTCAGCCTGCTGCTCGACAGCAAGCTGCAGGGCCTGCGTCCGCCACCGCAGGTGCAGACGCGGGTACAGACCTACCAGATGATGCGCAGCATGGTCGAAGCCGGCGAAGGCCTGGCGATCGTCGATCCATTCACCGCCGCGGGAGCCAGGGACGGCGGGCTGGACGTCTGTCCGATCGCCCCGGCCATCCCCATCACCCTGCATGCCTTGACGCTGAAGGAACGCGAGCCATCGCCCGCGCAGAAGGCCCTGCTGGAAATCATCGGCGAAAAGGCCACGGCCATGCTGGCGCCGGCCTGACCGTCAGATCTGCGGTGTGAACAGCAGGTACCAGAACAGCGCCACTTCACGGGTCTGGGCGTCGATTCCGCGATAACGCAAGTGGTCGATCCCGCCCAGCACGTAGCCACAACGCTCGTACAGGCGACAGGCGCCGAGGTTGTTGTTCTGGGTCTCCAGCATCACTCCCGGCAGGTTCTTGCGCTGGCTCCAGAACCGCACCTCGTCGAGCAGGGCCCTGGCCACGCCATGACGTCGCGCACGGGCATCCACCGCCAACTCGTCGACATGGGCAAAGCCGTTCCAGTTGGTGCTGACCACCACATGCCCGGCAGGCCGGCCATCGAGGTAGGCCATGAAGATCGCACTGTCCGCCTTGCCGCGGTAGCTGGCGAACTCCTCGGGATCGATGCCGTAGCACTTGCGGTAGGGAGCCACCGTGCTCAGCGGCCATTGGTCGACCTTGCGGCCCATCTCGGGCCGGCCATAGGCCCTGACCTCGAAGCTGAAATCGCTGCCCCAGATGTACTCGGAGAAGCCCTCGTCGGCCACCCGGACCGAGACTTCGGGGTCTTTCGGGTTCATGACTAAATGCATAGGGCGAACTGTCCTGTCCTCATTCCTTGATGCAATCGACGGTATAGCAGCGGCCATCACCGTTGTCTTCATGTTGCAGGCCGTGCACATCCGCGACAAAACCGGGGAACCCATTGTCGAATGCCCGGGCAAAAGCCAGGTAGTCGATGATCGAACGGGTCGCCTCGGTGAAACGCTCGCCCGGCATGATCAGCGGAATGCCCGGCGGATAAGGTACCAGCATGACCGCCGCGACCCGCCCCTGCAATGCATCGATCGACACCGCCTCGACCTCGCCGCGCACCAGCCGGTCGTAGGCGTCGGCGGGCTTCATGGCGACCTCGGGCAGTACCGTGTACATGCGCTTGAGGTGCCTGGCCGTGGCATTGCTGCGATAACAGGCATGCAGTTGATCGCACAGGTCGCGCAGGCCCATGCCCTGGTAACGCTGCGGCCCCTGCCGGGCCACCGAAGGCAGACAACTGGTCAGACTCGCATTGGCGTCGTAGTTGCGCTTGAACTCGAGCAACTCCGTGAGCAGCGTGCTCCATTTACCCTTGGTGATGCCCATCGAGAACAGCACCAGGAACGAATAGAGACCGGTCTTTTCCACCACCAGTCCGCGCTCCCAGAGGAACTTGCTGACCACCGCCGCCGGAATGCCATGCTCGCTCAGGGCACCGCCGGCTGTGAGCCCCGGCATCACCAGGGTGACCTTGATCGGGTCGAGCAGCACATAGTCCTCGGCGACGTCACCGAAGCCATGCCAATCGGCCTGCGGCTCCAGCAGCCAGTCGACGGTCTCGACTCTGTCGATGCCTTCCACGCGCGGTGCCTGCCAGATGCTGAACCACCAATCATCAGCGGCGATATGCTGGCGCAGATTGGCCAGGGCACGACGAAAGCTCAGCGCCTCGTCGAACATTTCCTGGAGCAGAGAACGTCCCGCCGGCCCCTCCATCATGGCCGAGGCCACGTCCAGTGAGGCGATGATGCTGTACTGCGGCGAGGTGGAGATGTGCATCATGAACGCTTCGTTGAAGCGATCACGGTCCAGTTGTCGCGCGCCGCCATCCCGCACGTGGATCATCGAGGCCTGGCTGAACGCCGCGAGCAGCTTGTGGGTCGAGTGGGTGGTGAACACCAGCGGGCTGTCCGGGGTTCGTGAGGTACCCATGCCGTAGCGCCCGGCAAAGAACTCGTGGAAGGCCGCGTAGGCGTACCAGGCCTCGTCGAAATGCAGCACCTCGACGCTGCTGCCCAGGCTCTGCTTGATCAGCTCGGCGTTGTAGCACAGGCCGTCGTAGGTCGAGTTGGTGACCACCGCCAGCTTCACCCGGGGCGGGCGCCCGCGGGTGAGCGGGCTGGCGTCGATCTTCGCCTGGATCGACTCGTGGCTGAATTCGCTCAGGGGTATCGGACCGATGATCCCCAGTTCGTTGCGCTCCGGGCACAGGTAAAGCGGGATGGCACCGGTCATGATGATCGAATGCAGCACCGACTTGTGGCAGTTGCGATCGACCAGCACCAGGTCATCCCGACCGACCATCGAATGCCAGACGATCTTGTTCGCGGTGGAAGTGCCGTTGATCACGAAGAAGGTGTGATCAGCGCCGAAATTGCGCGCCGCGCGGGCTTCGGCTTCAGCCAAGGGGCCAGTATGATCGAGCAGCGACCCTAGTTCCGGAACGGACACCGACAAGTCGGAACGCAGGGTGTTCTCTCCGAAGAACTGGTGAAACGCCTGCCCCACCGGACTCTTGCGGTAGGCCACGCCACCGCCATGGCCCGGCGTATGCCAGGAATAGTTGGAGTCGGCGGTATGCTGCACCAGCGCGCGGAAAAAAGGCGGCAGCAGGCCATCCAGGTAGTTGCGCGCTGCCCGGGCCACCTGCCGCGACAGAAAAGGCACCGTGTCCTCGAACAGGTAGAGAATGCCGCGCAACTGGTTGAGTTCGCTCATGGCGTCGGCCGGCGCGTTTTCCAGGGTGACCTGCTCGCCCAGAGCGAAGATCGGCAGGTCGGGCGCGCGGACCCGCGCCAGACGTATCAGCCCGACCATGTTTTGCAGCAGGTGGGTGTTTTCCCCGGCCCCCTCGGCGGCGATCAGCAGGCAGGCCAGGCCATGGTGAGTCGAGGCGACCAGACGGCCCTCGGCGTAATCGACAGCGCAGAAGACACTGAAACCGTCCTGTTCGAGCTCCTTGGCGATTCCCCGTACCCGATCCCCGGCGACCGTGTCCGCCTTGATGTCGCGGTGCACGATCAGGATCGGAAACTTCAAATCCTTGTACATGTTTTTTTCAGTCCTGAGGCGACGGGATACCGCCCGTCAGTTCCTTCAGGGTAGAAGCTGTTTGTCCTACATGTGAAGCTGAAACGAGAGAAAGGAGAACTCTTGTAACAAACAGCCCTACCGCGCCGCAGCCTCGTTCAGTTGCGTCCAGAGTGCAGGGCCGCCGGCGGACTTGGCAATGATCTCCAGGCGCGCCTGGTGCTCGGCCAATTCGCTCTCGCTGGCCCGGATGATCCGGCCCGGCTGGCGATCAGCGGAAAGCCTGCGGATTTCGCTGGCCTGCCCGGCCCCGCCTTCGCCGGCACCATCGCCATTGTTGCCGGCCAGGGACAGGCTGGTCTGGCCGCCGGTCATGGTCAGGTAGACGTCGGCGAGAATCTCCGAGTCGAGCAGTGCACCGTGCAGCTCACGGCCGGAGTTGTCGACGCCATAGCGCTTGCACAAGGCGTCGAGGCTGTTGCGTTGTCCCGGGTGACGTTCCCGGGCCATCAACAGGGTGTCGAGAATGCTGCAGTGCTGGCTGATATCGGCGCGGTCGTGCTGGCCCAGCAGGGCGAACTCGTTGTTGATGAAGCCAACGTCGAACGCCGCGTTGTGGATGATCAGCTGCGCGCCCTTGATGAACTCGAAGAACTCGTCGGCCACCTCGGCGAAGCGCGGCTTGCCGATAAGGAACTGATCGGTGATACCGTGGACGCCGATCGCCCCCTCGTCGCTTTCGCGGTCCGGTTGCAGATAGACGTGGAAATGCCGCCCGGTCAGCCGGCGGCCGATGATCTCGACGCAACCGATCTCGATGATCCGGTGGCCGTCGGTCACCGGCATACCGGTGGTTTCGGTATCGAGTACCACACTACGCATGCTTGATTCCTCGCACTTCATCCACGCCGCGGTTGGCCAGTTGGTCGGCACGTTCGTTGCCCGGGTGGCCGACGTGCCCGCGTACCCATTTCCATTTCACGGTGTGACGATTGACCTGCTCGTCGAGCTGTTGCCACAGGTCGGCATTCTTCACCGGTTCCTTGGCCGCGGTCTTCCAGCCGCGCTTCTTCCAGTTGGTCATCCACTCGGTGATGCCTTTCATCACGTACTGGGAGTCGGTCACCAGCAACACCTCGCACGGCCGCTTGAGTTCCTCCAGGCCACGGATCGCGCCCAACAGCTCCATGCGGTTGTTGGTGGTGTTGGGCTCGCCGCCCCAGAGTTCCTTCTCGACCCCCTTGAAGACCAGCAGTGCGCCCCAACCGCCCGGGCCGGGGTTGCCCTTGCAGGCGCCATCGGTGAAGAGTTCAACGGTATCGCTCATTACAACCTTTCCATCGAAAAATGCCTTGTGGGCCATCGACGATTGGCCGATGGCGCCCGGACCGGCAATGCCGGCCCGCGAAAAATTGCCCAACTCCAATTGAAAGCCCGCCGCATCAGGGCTCGCTGGGGCGCCGGTTGACCTTGGCCAGCGGCAGCGGCACCAGCTTGCCGACCGGTTCGCGCCGCACCTGCTGGACCGGCCGCAGACCGATCATGATCTTGCGGGCGACCAATAGATAGAAGCCTCCACCTGCCAGTTGCCAGCGACCGGCGACATGCTCCCAGCCCGCCAGACGCGCCTGCCAGACCGGTGAGGCCAGCGGCGGACGATAGCACCCGAAGCGGCGTTTCTCCAGCGCAAAGCCCAGCAGGTTGAGCCAGTCGGCGACCCGCGAGGGTGAAATGCAGCGGGCCTGGCGCAAGGCATCATGGGCGAACACGTGCCGCAGCCCCCAGGCACTCCAGGGATTGATGCCGACGATCAGCAGATGCCCGCCGGGACGCACGCTGGCCGCCGCCTCGCGCAGCAGGCCATGGGGCGACAGGCAGAAATCCAGGCCATGCTGCAGCACCACGACATCCGCCGCGTGTTCGCTCAGCGGCCACGCCCGTTCGTCGCAAACGATCTCGACGCCCGGCAGCGGCGCGCCCAGGCGCACGTTGCGACGCACCTGCTGCGCTTGCGGCGGGGTCTCGGCGGATGGCCCGTAATGAACCAGGTAGCCGCCGAAGTAACGCCCGAGTTCCTCGTCGAGCATGCGCCGCTCTTCATCGAGCAGCAGTTGCCCCAGCGGCCCGGACAACCAGTCACGGGCCGCACTGACCAGTGCCAGCCAGTCGGGGTCGGCTTGAGCGAACGCTTTATCGGTCATTGCTTGCTCCAACTCGCCATGAGCCATACCAGCCTCTAAGATGCGCCAATGTTTTCCGCTTGGCGACCTCCAACATGATACAGATCGATGCACTGCCCGCCTTCACCGACAACTACATCTGGCTGCTGCGCGACGATACGCAACGCCGCTGCGCCGTGGTCGACCCGGGTGACGCGGCACCGGTGCTGGCCTGGCTGGAGGCGCATCCGGACTGGCGACTGGACGATATCCTGATCACTCACCACCACCACGATCATGTCGGCGGTGTCGAACGCCTGAAACAGGCCACCGGAGCGCGTGTGCTCGGCCCGGCCAACGAGAACATCCCGGCCCGGGACGTGGCGCTGCGGGACAACGACCGGATCAGTGTACTCGACCTGCAATTCCAGGTGTTTGCCGTGCCCGGCCACACGCTGGGGCATATCGCCTTCTACCAGGCGAATGAAGAGACACCGCTGCTGTTCTGCGGCGACACGCTGTTCGCCGCCGGCTGCGGGCGCCTGTTCGAGGGCACGGCCGAGCAGATGCACACCTCCCTGAGCCGGCTGGCGGCCCTGCCGGCCAACACCGCCGTGCACTGCACCCATGAATACACCCTGGGCAACCTGCGTTTCGCCCAGGCCGTCGAGCCACAGAATCCGGACATCGCCGCGCGGCTGGAACAGGTCAGCCAATGGCGGGCCGACGGGCGGATCAGCCTACCATCGAACCTGGCCCTGGAACTGCGCACCAACCCATTCCTGCGGGTCGGCGAAACATCTGTTAAAGAAAAAGCGGACGAACGGAGCGGCCGCGACAACCCGTCGCCGAGTGAGGTTTTTGCTGCCCTGCGGGCCTGGAAAGACCAGTTCTGAGGCCCGGTGCCGGGGGGGCCGCAAAGGCTCCATGGTTGACCGGACCCTGAGCGCTTTCTAGAATCGCCCGACATTTTTGCCCGGAACTACCTTCCAGCCAATGTCGTCACCTAACCGCAAACCCATCAATTCAGGCACATTGACGCGATTGGCTCAGGCTGTCGCCGTGGCTGTTTCCGCCACCCTGGCGGGTTGCCAAGGCTTCCATAACCCCTCGGACAACGGCAACGAACCGACGCCGAACCTCAACGTCCGGATCAAGCAGAAACCGATATGGGCCGGCGAGAAGACCAACCCGACGCCGCCACAGGATGTCTGGGAGCGCATGCGCCAGGGCTTCAAGCTGCAGGACGGCCTGGGGGTCAACCCGCGCATCGAGCAGCAGCGCCTGTGGTTCGCCAGCAACCCGTCGTTCCTGGAAAACGCCAGCGAGCGCGGCACCCTCTATATCCATTACATCGTCGAGCGTCTCGAAGAACGCAACATGCCGCTGGAACTGGCACTCTTGCCGGTGATCGAGAGCGCTTACAACCCGATGGCCTATTCCCGTGCCGATGCGGTCGGCCTGTGGCAGTTCATTCCGTCCACCGGGCGCAACTTCAACCTGCGCCAGGACCGCTTCTATGATGGACGCCGCGATATCACCGCCTCGACCATCGCGGCGCTGAACTACCTGACCCGCCTGCACGATATGTTCAACGGCGACTGGCTGCTGGCCATGGCCGCCTACAATGCTGGCGAAGGCACGGTCAGCCGGGCCATCGAGCGCAACGAAAAGCTCGGCCTGCCCACCGACTACTGGAACCTGCCGCTGCCCCAGGAAACCCGTGACTACGTGCCCAAGCTGCTGGCCCTGTCACAAGTGGTGATGTCGCCGGAAGCCTATGGCGTGAACCTCAACCCGATCGCCAACGAACCCTACTTCGCCAGCGTCGAGGTCAACCAGCCACTGGACCTCTCGCGGGTCGCCGCGCTGGCGGAAATCGACGAAGACGAAATGATCCAGTTGAACCCGGCCTACAAGCAGAAGGCGACCCTCGACGGGCCGCAGCACCTGCTGGTACCGAGTTCCAAGGCACAACTGCTGACCACCAGCCTGTCGAACCTCAAGCCCGAGGAACTGGTGAGCATGCGGCCGAAAAAGCCGGTGTTCGAGAATGTCGCCAGCAACGGACCGGCTAGCCTGAGCCGCCGCTACAAGGTCAGGAACGGCGACAGCCTGTCGTCGATCGCCAAGGCCAACAAGGTCGACGTCAAGGAACTGCAACGCTGGAACAAACTGTCCGGACACAAGCTGAAGGTCGGCCAGACCCTGGTCATGCAGGACAACGTCCGCGCGCCGGTCAGCAAGAAATCGGCTGCACCCACCACCTACAAGGTGCAGAAGGGCGACTCCCTTTATATTGTCGCCAAGCGTTTCAACGTTGAGATGCAGCACCTCAAGCGTCTCAATCCGCGCACCGGCCAGGCGCTGAAGCCAGGCCAGATCCTTACCGTCGCCCAACCGCGCTGATTCTCCGCTCACCCGACAACCCGCATACGGCGAGCTGATGGTGAGCGGTCTGTAGGAGCCGGCTTGCTGGCGAGACGCCGAAGGCGGCCATTCGACAAGCGTGTTGGAGAGTTCGCCATCGCCAGCAAGCCGGCTCCTACAGGGGCTCGTGAATGACCAAACCTGGCAAATAGCCAGCAAGTCCACCCCTACAAAGGCCGCGGCCTTTTTCCTGCCGATACAAGCTGTTAAGGTAAGATCCATAGAGCCCAAGCAGTCTGCACCGGATCCCTGAGCTGATGCGTCCCCTCCTCCCGTTCTTCATCAGCCTGGCCTTGAGTTTCCCCGCAAGCGCGACGATCAGCGAAAGCCACGGTTATGCGCAGTTCGGTCTGCTCAAGTACCCCGCCAAATTTACCCACTTCGACTGGGTCAACGCTGACGCGCCCAAGGGTGGCACCTTGCGGGTCATGGCCTTCGGCACCTTCGACACGCTCAACCCCTATACCTTCAAGGGCACCAGCCCGGTCTCGACACCGAACTTCCTGCAGTACGGCGTCAACGAACTGAACGAAACCCTGATGGTCGGCACCGGCCAGTATGCGCCGTCCGGTGACGAGCCGACATCAAGTTACGGTTTGATCGCACAAACGCTGGAATACAGCGAGGATCGCAGCTGGGTCGTGTTCAATCTGCGCCCCGAAGCGCGCTTTCACGACGGCACGCCGATCACCGCCTACGATGTGGCGTTTTCCTATCGCCTCCTGCTCAAGGAGGGGCACCCGCAGTACCGCACCAGCCTGCAGGAAGTGTCACGGGTCGATGTGCTCGGCCCGCAGCGGATCCGTTTCGTCTTCAAGCGCTCGGGCAACCCGCTGCTGATCCTGCGCCTGGGCGAACTGCCGGTCTTGCCGCAGCATTACTGGCAAGGTCGCGACTTCAAGGCCACCACCTTCGAGCCGCCACTGGGCAGCGGCCCCTATCGCATCACGCGGGTCCAGCCCGGCCGGCAACTGGTGTTCGAGCGGGTGAAAAACTGGTGGGGCGAGAACCTGCCGGTCAACCGAGGCAAGTACAACTTCGACCGGGTCGAGGTCGAGTTCTACCGTGACAGCGATGTCGCCTTCGAGGCCTTCAAGGCCGGCGAATTCGATATCTATATCGAGCACCAGGCAAAGAACTGGGCCAGCGGCTACAGCTTTCCCGCCGTGCTGCGCGGCGACGTGATCAAGGCCCAGATCGCCCACCAGATCCCGACGCAGACCCAGGGCCTGTTCATGAACAGCCGCCGCGTCACCTTTGCCCAGGACGAGGTGCGCGAGGCCATCGGCCTGATGTTCGATTTCCAATGGACCAACCGCACGCTGTTCAACAATGCCTATCAGCGGGCCATGAGCTACTACCCCAACAGCGAGTTTGCCTCCAGCGGGCTGCCGGTCGGCAAGGAATGGCTGCTGCTCTCGCCCTACCGCGAGCAGTTGCCGGCCGCCCTGTTCACCCAGCCCTTCAGCCTGTCACGCACCGATGGCCGCGGCATTCCCCGCGAAACCATGCGTCGCGCCCTGGGGCTGCTTGCCGAGGCCGGCTGGAAGCTGGACGGCCAGCGCCTGGTGAACAGCGCCGGGCAGCCGTTGCGCTTCGAAATCCTGCTGGTCAATCCGAACCTCGAACGGATCCTCCAGCCCTATGTCGAAAATCTCGCCAGCATCGGCGTGGACGCCCACCTGAGAACCGTGGATCGCGCCCAGTACAAGCAGCGCCTCGACCAGTTCGATTTCGACATGATCCTGATGACCCTCGACCAGACGCTCAGCCCCGGTCTGGAACAATGGCAGTACTTCCATTCCAGCCAGGCCGCCGTCAAGGGCAGCAAGAACTATGCGGGCGTCGCCAACCCGGTGGTCGACCACATGCTCGAGGCCCTGCTGGCCGCCCAATCGCGAGACGAACAACTGGCCGCAGGTCGTGCCCTGGACCGGGTGCTGCTGTGGCAGCACTACATGATTCCCAACTGGTACCTCAACTATCACCGCCTGGCCTACCGCAACCGGTTCGCCTTCGTCACCACGCCGCCATACACCCTGGGCCTGAGCGCCTGGTGGATGAAAGCTTCGGAGAAAGCCCAATGATGCCCTTGCGTGCCCTGCTGCTGTGCGCCAGTGGCCTGCTGTCGGTCGGAATGACCGGCCTTGCCGGCGCCACCCCGCAACATGCCCTGACCCTCTACGATGAACCACCGAAATACCCCGCCGATTTCAAACACGTCGACTTCGTCAATCCCGACGCCCCCAAGGGCGGCACCTTCCGCCAGTCGGCCTCCGGCGGCTTCGACAGCCTCAACCCGTTCATCAGCAAGGGCGTTCCGGCCGACGACATCGGCCTGATCTACGACACCCTGGCCCGCCAGGGCATGGACGAACCCTTTACCGAGTACGGACTGGTCGCCGGCAAGATCGAGAAAGCCCCTGACAACAGCTGGGTGCGCTTCTACCTGCGCCCCGAGGCGCGCTTCCACGACGGCCATCCGATGCGCGCCGACGACGTGGTGTTCAGCTTCGAGACTCTGATCAAGGACGGCGCCCCGCTTTACCGCGCCTACTACGCCGATGTCGCCGAGGTGGTCGCCGAAGACCCGTTGCGGGTGCTGTTCAAGTTCAAGCACACCAACAATCGCGAACTGCCATTAATTCTCGGCCAACTGCCAGTGCTGCCCAAGCACTGGTGGGCCACCCGCGACTTCACCCGGGGCAACCTGGAGTTCCCTCTCGGCAGCGGGCCGTACAAGCTGGCCGAAGTCAAGGCCGGACGCTCGGTGCGTTATGAGCGGGTGAAGGACTATTGGGCCAAGGACCTGCCGATCAATCGCGGGTTCTACAACTTCGACGTGATGACCACCGATTACTACCGCGACAACAGCGTCGCCCTCGAAGCCCTCAAGGCCGGGCAGTTCGACTACTGGCTGGAAATGAGCGCGAAAAACTGGGCCAGCGCCTACAACACACCGGCAGTGGCCCAGGGGCGACTGATCAAGGAACAGATTCCCAACGGCAACCCGACCGGCATGCAGGGCTTCGTCTACAACCTGCGCAAGCCGATGTTCCAGGACGTGCGTGTACGCGAGGCGCTGAGCCTGCTGTTCGACTTCGAATGGAGCAACAAGCAGCTGTTCAACGGCGCCTACACCCGTACCCGCAGCTATTTCGAGAACTCGGAGATGGCCGCCACCGGCCTGCCGGACAAGGCGCAACTGGCAATCCTCGAACCGCTGCGCGGCCGGATTCCCGAGCAGGTGTTCAACCAGGCCTACCAGCCCGCGGTCTGCGACGGCAGCGGCATGATCCGCGACCAGCAGCGTCGAGCCTACCAACTGCTGCTTGAGGCCGGCTGGCATATCGTCGACGACAAGATGGTCGATACCGAGGGCAAGCCGGTACGCATCGAATTCCTGCTTGCCCAGACCGAGTTCGAACGGGTGCTGCTGCCCTTCAAGCGCAACCTGAGCGACCTGGGGATCGACCTGGTGATCCGCCGGGTCGATGTGTCCCAGTACGTCAACCGTCTGCGCTCGCGGGACTTCGACATGGTCGTCGGCAGCTTCCCGCAATCGAGCTCGCCGGGTAACGAACAACGCGAGTTCTGGATGTCCGCCAGCGCCGACAAACCCGGCAGCCGCAATACCATGGGCCTCAAGGATCCGGCAGTGGACATCCTGGTGGAACAGCTGATCAATGCCGACTCCCGACAGAGCCTGGTCGACCACGCCCGAGCGCTGGACCGGGTGCTGCAGTGGGGCTTCTACGTGATCCCGAACTGGCACATCAAGACCTGGCGCATCGCCTATTGGGACCATGTCGCCCATCCGAAAATCTCGCCGACCTACGATGTCGGCACCTCCACCTGGTGGATCAGGCCGGACGCAAAACCGGTGGCATCGCCGGAAAACACCAACGGCAAGGGCGCGGAGCGATAAGATGCTGGCTTACATACTGCGGCGACTGCTGCTGATCATTCCGACCCTGTTCGGCATCCTGCTGATCAACTTCGTGATCATCCAGGCAGCTCCGGGCGGCCCGGTGGAACAGATGATCGCCAAGCTCGAGGGCTTCGACGGCGCCACCAGCCGGATCGCCGGCGGCGGCTCGGAAGTGTCGGTGGCCGGCTCCAGCTACCGCGGTGCCCAAGGCCTGGACCCGGCGCTGATCAAGGAAATCGAGCACATGTACGGCTTCGACAAGTCGGCGCCGGAACGCTTGTGGATCATGATCCGGAACTACGCAACCCTGGATTTCGGCGACAGCTTTTTCCGCGACGCCAAGGTGATCGACCTGATCAAGGAAAAGATGCCGGTCTCGATCTCCCTCGGCCTGTGGAGCACACTGATCATGTACCTGGTGTCGATCCCCCTGGGCATCGCCAAGGCGACCCGGCACGGCAGCCATTTCGACGTCTGGACCAGCTCGGCGATCATCGTCGGCTACGCGATCCCGGCGTTCCTGTTCGCCATCCTGCTGATCGTGGTGTTTGCCGGTGGCAGCTACCTGAACTGGTTCCCACTGCGCGGACTGACCTCGGGCAACTTCGACCAGTTGAGCCTGTTCGGCAAGGTCTGCGACTACTTCTGGCACCTGGCCCTGCCGGTCACCGCCCTGGTGATCGGCAACTTCGCGACCATGACGCTGCTGACCAAGAACAGCTTCCTCGACGAGATCAACAAGCAGTATGTGATCACCGCCAAGGCCAAGGGCCTGACGCAACGTCGGGTGCTCTATGGCCACGTGTTCCGTAATGCGATGCTGCTGGTGATCGCCGGTTTTCCCGCGGCCTTCATCGGCATCTTCTTCACCGGCTCGCTGCTGGTGGAGGTGATCTTCTCCCTCGACGGCCTGGGCCTGATGAGCTTCGAGGCGGCGATCAACCGCGACTACCCGGTGGTCTTCGGCACGCTGTTCATCTTCACCCTGCTGGGCCTGGTGATGAAACTGATCGGCGACCTGACCTATACCCTGGTCGACCCACGCATCGACTTCGAACATCGGGAGCATTGAGATGCAGCTTTCCCCCCTCAATCGCCGACGTTTCGAGCGTTTCAAGGCCAACAAGCGCGGCTGGTGGTCCCTATGGCTGTTCCTCGGACTGTTCGTCATCAGCCTCGGTGCCGAACTGATCGCCAACGACAAGCCGCTGGTGGTGCACTACGATGGCGGCTGGTATTTCCCGGCCCTCAAGCGCTACCCGGAAACCACCTTCGGCGGCGAGTTCCCGCTGGAAGCCAACTACAAGAGCCCGTACATCCGCGAACTGCTCAAGGCCAAGGAGGCCTGGGTGCTGTGGGCGCCGATTCCCTTCAGCTACCAGAGCATCAACTACGACCTCAGGGTCCCCGCTCCCGCCCCGCCCTCCGCGGACAACCTGCTGGGTACCGATGACCAGGGCCGCGACGTGCTGGCGCGGGTGATCTACGGCTTCCGCGTCTCGGTGCTGTTCGCCCTGACCCTGACGATCCTCAGCTCGATCATCGGCGTGGTCGCTGGCGCCCTGCAGGGCTTCTACGGCGGCTGGGTCGACCTGGCCGGCCAGCGCTTCCTGGAGATCTGGTCGGGCCTGCCGGTGCTGTACCTGCTGATCATCCTGGCCAGCTTCGTCCAGCCCAATTTCTGGTGGCTGCTGGGGATCATGCTGCTGTTTTCCTGGATGAGCCTGGTGGATGTGGTCCGTGCCGAGTTCCTTCGTGGCCGCAACCTGGAGTACGTGCGGGCGGCGCGGGCGCTGGGCATGCAGAACGGCGCGATCATGTTCCGGCATATCCTGCCCAACGCCATGGTCTCGACCATGACCTTCATGCCGTTCATCCTCACCGGCGCCATCGGCACCCTCACCGCCCTGGACTTCCTCGGCTTCGGCCTGCCGCCAGGCGCACCGTCGCTCGGCGAACTGGTGGCCCAGGGCAAGTCCAACCTGCAGGCGCCGTGGCTGGGCATCAGCGCATTCGCCGTGCTGGCGATCATGCTCAGCCTGCTGGTGTTCATCGGCGAATCCGCCCGCGATGCCTTCGATCCGAGGAAATGACATGAATCAGGACAATCTGATCGAAATACGCGACCTCGCCGTCGAGTTCGTCGTCGGCGAACAGCGCCAGCGGGTGGTCGAAAACGTCAGTTTCGATATCCGTCGCGGCGAGACCCTGGCCCTGGTGGGCGAAAGCGGTTCCGGCAAGTCGGTGACCGCCCATTCGATCCTCCGTCTGCTGCCCTACCCGCTGGCACACCACCCCAGCGGCAGCATCCAGTACGCTGGCCAGGACATGCTGAGCCTCAAGGAAAAGACCCTGCGGCACATTCGCGGCAACCGGATCGCGATGATCTTCCAGGAGCCGATGACCTCGCTGAACCCGCTGCACTCGATCGAGAAGCAGATCAACGAGGTTCTCGCCATTCACAAGGGCCTGACCGGCAAGGTCGCCACCCGACGTACCCTCGAGCTGCTGGAACTGGTGGGCATCCCCGAGCCGCACAAGCGGCTCAAGGCGCTGCCCCATGAGCTCTCCGGCGGCCAGCGGCAACGGGTGATGATCGCCATGGCCCTGGCCAACGAGCCGGAGCTGCTGATCGCCGATGAACCAACCACGGCACTGGACGTCACCGTGCAACTGAAGATCCTCGATCTGCTCAAGGAACTGCAGGCGCGCCTGGGCATGGCTCTGCTGTTGATCAGCCATGACCTCAACCTGGTCCGGCGGATCGCCCATCGGGTATGCGTGATGCAACAGGGACGCATCGTCGAGCAGGCCGACTGTGCCGCGCTGTTCGACAAGCCGCAGCACCCCTACACCTGCGAACTGCTCAGTGCCGAGCCAAGCGGTCAGCCAGCCGCCAATCCGGTGGGCGCACCGCTGCTGGAGATCAAGGACCTGAAGGTCTGGTTCCCGATCAGGAAGGGCCTGCTGCGGCGCACCGTCGATCACGTCAAGGCGGTGGACGGCATCAACTTCAGCCTGCCCCAGGGCCAGACCCTGGGGATCGTCGGCGAGAGCGGCTCGGGCAAGTCGACCCTGGGCCTGGCGATCCTGCGACTGATCGGCAGTCAGGGCGATATCCACTTCGAGGGACAGTCGCTGAGCGGCCTGTCCCAGCAACAGGTGCGGCCGTTGCGGCGGGAAATGCAGGTGGTGTTCCAGGACCCGTTCGGCAGCCTCAGCCCGCGCATGTGCGTCAGCGAGATCGTCGGCGAAGGGTTGCGCATCCACAAGATCGGTACACCAGCCGAGCAGGAACAGGCGATCATCGCCGCCCTAAAGGAAGTCGGCCTCGACCCGCGGACCCGCCACCGCTATCCCCACGAGTTCTCCGGCGGGCAGCGACAGCGGATCGCCATCGCCCGGGCCCTGGTGCTCAAGCCGGCGCTGATCCTGCTGGATGAGCCGACCTCTGCCCTGGACCGTACCGTACAGCGCCAGGTGGTCGAGCTGCTGCGCTCGCTGCAGGTCAAGTACAACCTGACCTACCTGTTCATCAGCCATGACCTGGCGGTGATCAAGGCGCTGAGCCATCAGTTGATGGTGGTCAAGCACGGCCAGGTGGTCGAGCAAGGGGACGCACGCGAGATCTTCGAGGCACCACAACACCCTTACACGCGGCAACTGCTGAAGGCGGCGTTCCTCACAGCCGAGAAGGCCTCCTAGGCCTGCCAGGCCCCCTTCGCGGGCAAGCCCTGCTCCTACAAGGCGGGTGCCGCTTGCGATATTGATACACGGCAAAATCTGTAGGAGCAGGGCTTGCGCGAAGGGGCCGGTAGCTTCAGCACACTATCTGGACTGACAGAAACAGGAAGGCCGCTCGATTGAGCGGCCTTCCTGTTTGGAGCGCGATCAGCGGCTTCAGAAGCGCTTGATCTCAGCCTCGCCTTCCAGTTGCTTGCGATACGCGGCGAAGTCCTGCTGGCCGATACGCGAAGCGAGGAAGCGACGGTAGGACGCCTTCTCCTGATCGGTCGGCGCAGCACCTTCGTTGACGCCGCTCAGGCGCACGACGACCAGGTTGCCATCAGCGAGGGTCACGGTGTCGAAGGTCGGCTTGTCCTTGGCCGCAGGCTTTGGCATGCGGAACAGGGCCTGCAGCACCGCAGGGTCGACACCTTCCTGGCCACGAGTGACCGCTTCCTGGACCTTCCAGGACTGGCCGGCCGGCAGAGCCTTGCCTTCACGCAGGCTGGCGATCAGTTCGTCGGCCTTGACCTTCGCCGCCGCGGTGGCGTGCTCCTTGGTCAGTTGCTTGCGGATGGCCGCATCGACACTTTCCAACGGCAGTTGCTCCGGCTTGCGGTGCTCCTTCGCGCGCAGGACGACGACCGTGTCCGGGTCCAGGTCGATGGCGCTGCTGTTGGCGCCTTCATCCAGAACTTCCGGGCTGAACGCGGCGGTCACCACGGCACGGTTGGCCGCAATGCCTTCGCCGCCTTCACGACCGAACGGCGCGGTGGTCTGCACCTTCAGGTTCAGGTCCTGGGCCGGCTGGGCCAGGTCGGAAGCCTCGAACGACGAGTCCTCGAGCTGCTTGGTCGCCTCGACGAAACGCTGCTCGACCTGCTGGGCCTTCAGCTCGCGGGTCAGCTTGTCCTTGAGGCTGGCGAAGGTCGGCACTTCAGGTGCCTCGACGCCCAGCAGCTTGATCAGGTGGTAGCCGAACTCGCTGCGCACCGGGCCCGATACCTGCCCCTTGTTCAAGGCATACAGCGCCTTCTCGAAGGCCGGATCGTAGACGTCAGGGCCGGCGAAACCGAGGTCACCGCCATTGTTGGCCGAACCCGGGTCCTGGGAGAACTGCTTGGCCAGGGCCGCGAAGTCCTCACCCTTGGCCAGGCGCTGCTGGATCTCTTCGATCTTCGCCTTGGCCTGGGCATCGGTGACCTTGTCGTTCACTTCGATGAGGATGTGCGCCGCCCGGCGCTGTTCAGCCAGGTTCGAGGTTTCCTTGCGGTACAGGGCCTGCAAGTCCTCGTCCTTGACGCTGACCTGGTCGAAGAAGGAAGACTTCTTCAACTCCAGGTAGTCCACGACCACCTGATCCGGCGTCATGAACTCCTTGGCATGCTTGTCGTAGTAGGCCTTGACCTCGTCATCGGTCAGCTTGACGGCAGCCGAGTCGCTCTTGATGGTCAGGGAGGAGAAATCGCGGGTCTGCTTCTCCAAGCGGGCAAAGGCCAGCACCTGGTTGTCAGTCACGAAACCGCTGCCCGCCAGACCGGCACGGACCTGCCCAATGAGCATTTCCTGAGCCAGCATCTGGCGGAACTGCATCCGGCTGTAGCCCAGTTGGCGAATCACCTGGTCGAAACGATCGGAATTGAATTTGCCATCCACCTGGAATTCAGGCGTCAGCAGGATGACCTGGTCCAGTGCCGCGTCGGAGAAGGCGAATTTCGACTTCTCGGCGCCCTGCAGCAGCAGCTTGCGATCGATCAGCCCCTTGAGA
This sequence comes from Pseudomonas fuscovaginae SE-1, assembly GCF_000364705.1. Taxonomy (GTDB): domain Bacteria; phylum Pseudomonadota; class Gammaproteobacteria; order Pseudomonadales; family Pseudomonadaceae; genus Aquipseudomonas; species Aquipseudomonas fuscovaginae_A. The sequence continues at coordinate 45,233 of NZ_AQOH01000345.1, forward strand.
GCCGATTCGCGGAGCATTTTTTCGTCCAGCAGCGATGGGTCGAAATCCTTGCCCAGTTGCTGCATCAGTTGGCGACGTTGCATGTCGACCGCCTGGCTCAGCTCGTTCTGGGTGATTTCCTCACCATTGACCTTGGCCGCATCCTGACTGGTGGAGGTGGCCCGGAAAATGGCATCGAAACCGGTCAGCGCCATCAGTAGAACGATGACCCCGATAATGGTCTTGGCAATCCAGCCTTGTGAATTGTCCCTGATATTTTGCAGCATGCGTCCCCCAGAAACGGTTGAACTTCAAGAATGGACAACCGTGGAGCGTGGGTAGAGTCCGGATAGAAGAAAGGCGCATCCGAGGATGCGCCTTCTCGTAACTGGCGGAGCGGACGAGGATCGAACCCCGGTGTGACAGGTCAGCAGCCCTGATGGGCCTGGCCAACCGCTCTACCGCTCCGCTGCCAGGTCAGCAGCGAGCCCGACCTGGTACAGGCAAAGGCGTTGAAGAAACTCAGTTGACCGCTTCTTTCAGTGCCTTACCAGCCTTGAAACCTGGCTTCTTGGCAGCCGGGATTTCCAGCGTCTTACCGGTCTGTGGGTTACGACCGGTGCGAGCAGGGCGATCGGTAACGGAGAAAGTACCGAAGCCAACCAGTACAACGGAGTCGCCGGCCTTCAGAGCGCCAGTGACGGATTCGATTACTGCGTCCAGCGCACGGCCAGCAGCGGCTTTCGGGAGATCAGCAGATGCGGCGATAGCATCAATCAGTTCCGACTTGTTCACTCTAAGTCCCCTTATATCTATTGAGTATGTTTCTAAGTTTTTGGTGAAAGCTAAAACAGGTGCTGAATGGCCTACAGCCACTTATAAGAGCCGCTTTATAACAAGGGCTCTAAAAAGCTGTCAAGGAAGCGCCCCAGGCAAGATCTCTACTAATGGGTACTGATTCTTTCCTTGGAATCCGAATCGCGTTTCTCGTCCTTCGCGACGATCTCCGGAACCACATCTGGCAAGGGCTCCGGGGCGTATTGCAGCGCAATTTGCAGGACTTCGTCAATCCATTTAACCGGTTTAATCTGAAGATCCTGCTTAATATTGTCAGGAATTTCCTTCAGATCACGCACATTCTCTTCCGGAATGATCACCGTCTTGATCCCCCCACGATGGGCGGCCAACAATTTTTCCTTCAGACCACCGATCGCCAGTACCTGACCACGCAGGGTGATCTCGCCGGTCATGGCGACATCCGCGCGCACAGGAATACCGGTCAGAGCCGACACCAGTGCGGTACACATTCCTACACCGGCGCTAGGACCATCTTTCGGCGTGGCGCCTTCCGGCATGTGGATGTGGGTGTCGCGCTTCTCATGGAAGTCCAGCGGGATACCCAGGCTCTTGGCCCGACTGCGCACCACGGTCTGGGCCGCGGTGATCGACTCGACCATCACGTCGCCCAGGGAACCGGTCTTGATCAGTTGCCCCTTGCCCGGCACCACTGCCGCCTCGATGGTCAGCAGCTCGCCACCGACCTGGGTCCAGGCCAGGCCGGTCACCTGCCCCACCTGATCCTGCTGCTCGGCCAGGCCGTAGCGGAACTTGCGCACGCCCAGGAAGTGCTCCAGCAGGTCGGACGTGACCTTCACCGAGAAGCGTTTTTCCACGGCATGCTCCTTGACCGCCTTGCGGCAGACCTTGGCAATCTGCCGCTCCAGACCGCGTACACCGGCTTCGCGGGTGTAGTAGCGGATAATGTCGCGAATCGCGTCCTCTTCGAACTCCAGCTCGCCTTTCTTCAGGCCGTTGGCCTGGATCTGCTTGGGCGACAGGTACTTGGTCGCGATGTTGATCTTCTCGTCCTCGGTGTAACCCGGCAGGCGGATCACTTCCATCCGGTCCAGCAGCGCCGGCGGGATGTTCATCGAGTTGGAGGTGCACAGGAACATCACGTCGGACAGGTCGTAGTCGACTTCCAGGTAATGGTCGTTGAAATTGTGGTTCTGCTCGGGATCCAGGACCTCCAGCAGCGCCGAGGCCGGGTCGCCACGCATGTCGCTGCCCATCTTGTCGATTTCATCGAGCAGGAACAGCGGGTTGCGCACACCCACCTTGGTCATTTTTTGTATCAATCTTCCGGGCATCGAACCGATGTAGGTCCGACGGTGACCGCGGATTTCCGCTTCGTCGCGTACGCCACCGAGGGCCATGCGGACGAACTTGCGGTTGGTCGCGTTGGCGATCGACTCCGCCAGGGACGTTTTGCCGACCCCCGGAGGACCGACCAGGCACAGCACCGGCCCGCGAATCTTCTTCACCCGCTTCTGCACGGCGAGATACTCGAGAATCCGCTCCTTGACCTCCTCCAGGCCGTAGTGGTCGGCATCGAGGATGTCCTCGGCACGCTTGAGGTCCAGGCGCACCTTGCTCTGGGCCTTCCACGGCACCTGTACCAGCCAGTCGAGGTAGGAACGCACCACGGTGGCCTCGGCGGACATCGGCGACATCTGCTTGAGCTTGTTCAGCTCGGCCTGGGCCTTGGCCAGAGCGTCCTTGGGCAGGCCGGCGTCATCGATACGCTTCTTCAGCTCCTCGATTTCGTTGTGGCCCTCATCGCCATCGCCCAGCTCCTTCTGAATGGCCTTCATCTGCTCATTCAGATAGTACTCGCGCTGGCTGCGCTCCATCTGTTTCTTGACGCGGCCACGGATGCGTTTTTCGACCTGCAGCAGATCGATTTCCGCATCCAGCAGCGCCAGCACGTGCTCGACACGGGCCGGCAGCTCGATGATTTCGAGGATTTCCTGCTTCTGCTCGATCTTCAGCGCCATGTGCGCGGCCATGGTGTCGACCAGGCGGCTCGGCTCATCGATGCTGTTGAGCGAGGACAGGACTTCGGCCGGGACCTTCTTGCCCAGTTGCACATACTGTTCGAACTGCGACAGCAGGCTGCGCACGAACACTTCGGATTCACGATCCGGCGCCTCGGTCTCCTCGATCAGCGCCACTTGCGCACGGCAATGGCCGTCGACTTCGCTGAATTGTTCGACGGTACCGCGCTGCTCGCCCTCGACCAGCACCTTGACGGTGCCATCAGGCAGCTTGAGCAGTTGCAGCACGGTCGCCACGGTGCCGACCCGATACAGCGCATCTTCGCCCGGGTCATCATCGGCAGGATTACGCTGGGCCAGCAGCAGGATCTGCTTGTCGCCCGTCATCGCGGCCTCGAGGGCTTCGATAGACTTCTCGCGCCCCACGAACAGCGGGATAACCATGTGCGGATACACCACGACATCACGCAATGGCAGGAGAGGCAATTCGATGGTCGTCTTCATGATTTCGCCTCTACGGCGGCCCGGAGGCCGGAAACAGGTGGAAAGTAAGCTTGGAACCAAGATGGGGGCTGCCCGAAAAAAAAACAAGCGCCCCTCTTCGCAAAAGCCGACGCAAAAGCAAAAGGGGGCCCTAAGGCCCCCTTTTTCGGGTCACGCACATCAGCACTTACGCGTCAGGTGCGGCCTTGGCGGTCGGCTCGCTGTTTTCATAGATATACAGCGGCTGGGACTTGCCTTCTATGACGCTTTCGTCGATCACCACTTTACTCACGTCGGACTGCGACGGGATCTCGTACATGGTGTCGAGCAGGATACCTTCGAGGATGGAACGCAGGCCACGGGCGCCGGTCTTGCGCTCCAGGGCACGTCGGGCCACGGATTTCAGCGCATCGGCACGGAATTCGAGGTCGACGCCTTCCATTTCGAACAGCTTGGCATACTGCTTGGTCAGGGCGTTCTTCGGCTCGGTGAGGATTTGCATCAGCGCAGCCTCATCCAACTCGTCCAGGGTCGCCAGTACTGGCAGACGGCCAACGAATTCGGGAATCAGACCGAACTTGACCAAATCGTCAGGCTCGACTTCACGCAGGGACTCGCCGACCTTCTTGCCCTCTTCCTTGCTGCGGACTTCGGCGCTGAAGCCGATACCGCCCTTGGTCGAACGGTTCTGGATGACCTTTTCCAGGCCGGAGAACGCGCCACCGCAAATGAACAGGATGTTACGGGTGTCGACCTGCAGGAACTCCTGCTGCGGGTGCTTGCGACCGCCCTGTGGCGGCACGGAAGCCACGGTCCCCTCGATCAGCTTCAGCAACGCCTGCTGCACGCCTTCGCCGGAAACGTCGCGGGTAATCGACGGATTGTCGGACTTGCGGGAAATCTTGTCGATCTCGTCGATGTAGACAATGCCCATCTGGGCCTTTTCCACATCGTAATCGCACTTCTGCAGCAGCTTCTGAATGATGTTTTCCACGTCCTCGCCCACATAACCCGCCTCGGTGAGGGTGGTTGCGTCAGCGATGGTGAAGGGCACATTCAGCAGGCGTGCCAGGGTTTCGGCCAGCAGAGTCTTGCCCGACCCGGTCGGGCCGATCAGCAGGATGTTGCTCTTGCCGAGTTCGACGTCGTCGCTTTTCTTGTCGCGCTGGTTCAGGCGCTTGTAGTGGTTGTATACCGCTACGGCCAGAACCTTCTTGGCACGCTCCTGACCAATGACGTACTGATCAAGGATGCCGCTGATTTCTTTAGGCGAAGGCAATTTATGCGCGCTGCTCTCGGCCTGTGCTTCCTGCACCTCCTCACGGATGATGTCATTGCACAGGTCGACGCACTCGTCGCAGATAAAGACCGAGGGGCCGGCAATCAATTTGCGCACTTCATGCTGGCTTTTGCCACAGAAGGAGCAATAAAGCAGCTTGCCGTTGTCCTCGCCGTTGCGGGTGTCAGTCATTCGTTCGATCCAAATCCGATAGGCTTGCAACACAAGATGAAGGCTATTGCAGGCTTTTTCAAGCCCGCAGGTGATCGGACCGGCCGACCACCCCTATTTTGTGCCGCTTATTTCACGCGGGGCGCTTTTCGATCACTTCGTCGATCAGGCCGTATTCACGTGCGGCGGTTGCGCTCATGAAGTTGTCACGGTTGGTGTCGCGCTCGATTTCCTCGAGCGTACGCCCGCTGTGCTTGGCCATCAGCGTATTGAGGCGTTCGCGGATGAACAGGATTTCCTTGGCATGGATTTCGATGTCCGATGCCTGCCCCTGGAAACCGCCCAGTGGCTGGTGAATCATCACGCGCGAGTTCGGCAGGCAGAAGCGCTTGCCTTCGGCGCCAGCGGTCAGCAGGAATGCACCCATGCTGCAGGCCTGGCCGATGCAGGTGGTCGATACGTTCGGCTTGATGAACTGCATGGTGTCGTAGATCGACATGCCCGCGGTTACCGAACCACCTGGGGAGTTGATGTACAGATGGATGTCCTTGTCCGGGTTTTCCGCTTCAAGGAACAGCAGTTGCGCACAAATGAGGTTGGCCATGTAGTCTTCTACAGGACCCACCAGAAAGATCACTCGCTCCTTGAGCAGACGCGAGTAGATATCATAGGCACGCTCGCCACGAGCAGACTGCTCGACAACCATCGGGACCAGGCCGCCAGCGGCCTGGATATCAGAGTTCTGCTGAATATAAGAATTACGGAACATGCTCTGCACCCAAATAGTCATGTCTTGAATACGCATAAGCCAGCACGAGGCTGGCTTATGGTGTGTATTTTCCAACGAGTCAGAAAATCAGTCGGCTTTTGGAGCTTCCGCCGGCTTGACTGCTTCTTCGTAGGAGACCGATTTATCGGTCACTTTCGCCTTCTGCAGAACAGTATCCACAACTTGTTCTTCGAGCACAACCGAACGAACTTCGTTCAGTTGCTGCTCGTTCTTGTAGTACCAGGACACAACTTGCTCGGGCTCCTGATAGGCCGACGCCATTTCCTGGATCAGTTCGCGAACGCGATCTTCATCAGGCTTGAGGTCGAACTGCTTGACCACTTCAGCCACGATCAGGCCCAGAACGACGCGGCGCTTGGCCTGTTCTTCGAACAGCTCGGCCGGCAGTTGGTCAGGCTTGATGTTGCCGCCGAACTGCTGGACAGCCTGCACGCGCAGACGGTTGACTTCGTTCACCAGCAGGGCCTTTGGCACTTCGATCGGGTTGGCGGCCAGCAGGCCGTCCATTACCTGGTTCTTGACCTTGGACTTGATCGCCTGACGCAGTTCGCGCTCCATGTTCTTGCGAACTTCGGTACGGAAGCCATCCAGGCCGCTTTCCTTGATACCGAACTGGGCGAAGAAGGCTTCGTTCAGCTCAGGCAGGGTTGGCGCGGAGACACTGTTCACGGTGACGGTGAACTCGGCGACCTTGCCGGCCAGGTCGAGGTTCTGGTAGTCCTCGGGGAAGGTCAGGTTCAGAACGCGCTCTTCACCCGCCTTGGCGCCGACCAGGCCGTCTTCGAAGCCAGGGATCATGCGGTTGGAACCCAGGACCAGCTGGGTGCCCTTGGCGGAACCGCCAGCGAACGCTTCGCCGTCGACCTTGCCGACGAAATCGATGTTCAGCTGGTCTTCGTTCTGGGCAGCACGCTCGGCCACTTCGAAACGGGTGTTCTGCTTGCGCAGGATTTCCAGCATGTTGTCCAGGTCGGCATCAGCCACTTCGGCGCTCAGGCGCTCGACGGCGATGGAATCGAAACCGGCAACGGTGAACTCGGGGAACACTTCGAAGGTGGCGATGTATTCCAGGTCCTTGCCTTTCTCCAGCACTTTCGGCTCGACCGAAGGCTGGCCAGCAGGATTCAGCTTCTGCTCGACCACTGCTTCATAGAAGGAAGCCTGGATCACGTCACCTACCGCTTCCTGACGGGCATCCGCCTCGTAACGCTGACGGATCACGCTCATTGGCACCTTGCCAGGGCGGAAGCCTGCAATCTTGGCCTTTTGGGCAGTCTGCTGCAGACGCTTGTTGACCTGGGTCTCGATGCGCTCAGCTGGCACGGTGATGCTCATGCGGCGCTCAAGAGCCGATGTATTTTCAACAGAAACTTGCATGGATATTCCTCGTTGCACAGACGTTAGCCGGCCGTTTCCGACCTCAGAAGCAAGGGCATGCATTCTAGTGGGTCATACTCAAGAAGTCACCCTGCTGAAAACGAGCAGGAAACAGCCGGTAATTATTCATCGGAACAGGCTGTTGGCATCCTTTTCCGACAACACGCAATCACTCGTGCCAGAGCCGTCGCCGCCCTTCCTCCCACGGGAAGAAGCAACCGGCCGACGCCCGGGCCGGCAGCCTCGCGGACCTGCCGAGCGCTGAAACAAAAACGGCGCAGCCCTTATTCAGGTGCTGCGCCGTCTTTTGTATGTGAAGCCAATCTGGTGCGGACGAAGAGACTCGAACTCTTACGCCTCGCGGCGCTGGAACCTAAATCCAGTGTGTCTACCAATTCCACCACGTCCGCGGATCAAACCGTTAAAGCAAAGACGCCAGATGATTAATCTGGCGTCTTTATTCGAATATGGGGTGGACGATGGGGATCGAACCCACGACAACAGGAGTCACAATCCTGTGCTCTACCAACTGAGCTACGCCCACCATATTGCGTTACTTGTGCCAAAGCTGCCTGAATGGCGCACCCGGCAGGACTCGAACCTGCGACCATCCGCTTAGAAGGCGGATGCTCTATCCAGCTGAGCTACGGGCGCCTTATTAATTTGTACTCTACTATGACTACAAACTAAGAGCTTCAATCTTGCTGAGCCAGACTGTAACATCCGCCTATTCAGCTCGACCTTCTCAACCAGTGCTAGGCTGTGCCCGACAAGTGCGACGAATGTTATAGACGAGTCGGAAGGTCGTCAACTCTTTTTTGAAAAAAATTTAGAAATATAAAGGAGTTAGGGGAATAACCAGACCAAGCGCCTTTGCCCTCGCGCCCTGGCGTGCGAGAATGTGCGCTCTTTTTCCACCCCTTTCGATGGTTAATCACGCGTCATGACTGCACAACTAATCGACGGCAAGGCGATCGCCGCTCGTCTGCGCCAGCAGATCGCTCAACGTGTCGCCGAGCGTCGCCAGCAGGGTCTGCGTACGCCAGGCCTCGCAGTGATTCTGGTCGGCAGCGATCCTGCCTCCCAGGTATATGTCTCGCACAAGCGCAAGGACTGCGAAGAGGTCGGCTTCATTTCGCAAGCCTATGACCTGCCCAGCGAAACCACGCAACAGGCGCTGACCGAGCTGATCGACCGTCTGAATGACGATCCTGGCATCGACGGCATCCTGCTTCAGTTGCCACTGCCCGAGCACCTGGATGCATCCAGACTGCTGGAACGTATTCGCCCGGACAAGGATGTGGACGGTTTCCACCCTTATAACGTTGGCCGCCTGGCCCAGCGCATCCCGCTGCTGCGCCCCTGCACCCCGAAAGGCATCATGACCCTGCTGGAAAGCACCGGTGCGGACCTGTACGGCATGAATGCGGTGATTGTCGGCGCATCCAACATCGTCGGTCGCCCGATGGCCATGGAACTGCTGCTGGCCGGCTGCACCGTGACCGTGACCCACCGCTTCACCAAGGACCTGGCCGGCCACGTCGGTCGCGCCGACCTGCTGGTGGTGGCCGCCGGCAAGCCGGGCCTGGTCAAGGGCGAGTGGGTCAAGGAAGGCGCCATCGTCATCGACGTGGGCATCAACCGCCAGGAAGACGGCAAGCTGGTGGGCGACGTGGTCTACGAGACCGCCCTGCCCCGCGCCGGCTGGATCACGCCGGTTCCAGGTGGTGTCGGCCCGATGACCCGTGCCTGCCTGCTGGAAAACACCCTGTATGCGGCCGAGTCGCTGCACGCCTGACAGCTGACAACAGTCAAGACAAAGGCACCTTCGGGTGCCTTTGTTGTTTGTGCCGCCTGTTCGCGGATGAACCGCAACCCAGAGCCCTAAAAACAAAAACCCGCACAAGGCGGGTTTCTGCTCACTCAGCGCAAGGCTCAGTCAGCCAACCGCCAGGTCGTACCGCCCTTGCCGTCTTCCAGCACCACGCCCATGGCGGTGATCTGGTCGCGGATACGGTCGGACTCGGCCCAGTCCTTGTTGGCCCGCGCCGCCAGGCGCGCCTGGATCAACGCCTCGACCTGCGCCGCATCGACACGTCCTTCGGCACCGGCCTGCAGGAACTCGTCCGCCTCCAGCTGCAACACACCGAGCACATCGGCCAGTTGCTTGAGACGCGCCGCCAGCCCGGCCGCCGCGTCGACATCGATCTCGCGCAGGCGGTTGATCTCGCGCACCATCTCGAACAACACCGCACAGGCTTCCGGTGTACCGAAGTCGTCGTTCATCGCCTGGGTGAAACGCTCGACGAACGCCTCGCCACCGGCGGGTGCCACGCTCGGCAGGCCCTTCAACGCATGGTAGAAACGCTCCAGGGCACCCTTGGCGTCCTTGAGGTTGTCTTCCGAATAGTTGATCGCGCTGCGGTAGTGGCTCGCCACCAACAGGTAACGCACGACTTCCGGATGGTACTTGTCGAGCACATCGCGAATGGTGAAGAAGTTGTTCAGGGACTTGGACATCTTCTCGCCATTGATGCGGATCATGCCGCAATGCATCCAGGCATTGGCGTAGGTCTTGCCGGTGGCCGCCTCACTCTGGGCGATTTCGTTCTCGTGGTGCGGGAACTCCAGGTCGCTGCCGCCACCATGGATATCGAAGGTTTCGCCCAGGCAGCAGGTCGACATCACCGAGCATTCGATATGCCAGCCCGGACGCCCCGCTCCCCACGGCGACTCCCAGCTCGGCTCGCCCGGCTTGGCGGCTTTCCACAGGACGAAGTCCAGCGGATCCTGCTTGGACTCGCCGACCTCGATCCGCGCCCCGATGCGCAGGTCTTCGATCTTCTTGCGCGACAGCTTGCCGTAGCCCATGAACTTGCCGACGCGGTAGTACACGTCACCGTTGCCCGGTGCGTAAGCGTAGCCCTTGTCGATCAGGGTCTGGATCATCGCGTGCATGCCGGCGATATGATCGGTGGCCCGCGGCTCCATGTCCGGTTTGCGGATGTTCAGCCGCGCCTCGTCCTCGTGCATCGCCGCGATCATGCGCTCGGTCAGCGCCTCGAACGACTCGCCGTTCTCGTTGGCCCGATTGATGATCTTGTCGTCGATGTCGGTGATGTTGCGCACATAGGTCAGGTCATAACCGCTGAAGCGCAGCCAGCGGGTCACCAGATCAAAGGCGACCATGCTGCGACCGTGGCCGAGATGGCAGAAGTCGTACACGGTCATCCCGCAGACGTACATGCGCACCTTGTTGCCATCGAGCGGTTTGAAGACTTCTTTGCTCTTGGTGAGCGTGTTGTAGATCGTAAGCACGTTAATTCCTTGACTGAATCACTGACCCCAGGAGTCGCGCAGGGTCACGGTACGGTTGAATACCGGGGCGCCTGGTTTCGAGTCCTTGATATCCGCGCAGAAGTAGCCTTCGCGCTCGAACTGGAAACGGTCTTCCGGCTGTGCGTTGCCCAACGAGGGTTCGGCACGACAACCAGTGAGGACCTGCAGGGAGTCAGGGTTGATGTTGTCCAGGAAGCTCGCGCCGTCTTCGGCCTTCTCCGGGTTCGGCGAGCGGAACAGGCGGTCGTACAGGCGCACTTCGCACTCGACGCTGGCGGCCGCCGGCACCCAGTGAATCACGCCCTTGACCTTGCGACCCTCGGGGTTCTTGCCCAGGGTGTCCGGATCGTAGGAACAGCGCAGCTCGACGATATTGCCGTCGGCGTCCTTGATCGCCTCGTCGGCACGGATCACGTAGCTGCCGCGCAGGCGCACCTCACCAGCCGGCTCCAGGCGCTTGTAGCCCTTGGGCGGCGCTTCCATGAAGTCGTCGCGATCGATGTAGATCTCGCGGGCGAACGGCAACTGGCGCACGCCCATGTCTTCCTTCGGATGGCAGGGCAGCTCGAGGTTCTCGACCTGGCCTTCCGGGTAGTTGGTGATCACCACCTTCAGCGGACGCAGCACGCACATGGCGCGTGGCGCGCTCTGGTCGAGATCGTCACGGATGCTGAATTCCAGCATGCCGAAATCCACCACGCCATCGGAACGGTTGGTGCCGACCATCTCGCAGAAGTTGCGGATGGACTTGGGCGTGTAGCCGCGACGACGGAAGCCTGACAGGGTCGACATGCGCGGGTCGTCCCAGCCGTTGACGTGCTTCTCGTCCACCAGTTGCTTGAGCTTGCGCTTGCTGGTGATGGTGTAGTTCAGGTTCAGCCGCGAGAACTCGTACTGGCGCGGCTTGCACGGCACCGACAGGTTGTCCAGGAACCATTCGTACAGCGGACGGTGGCCTTCGAATTCCAGGGTGCAGATCGAATGGGTGATGCCCTCGATGGCATCCGACTGACCGTGGGTGAAGTCGTAGTTCGGGTAGATGCACCACTTGTCACCGGTCTGGTGGTGATGGGCATGGCGGATGCGGTAGAGGATCGGGTCACGCAGGTTCATGTTCGGCGAGGCCATGTCGATCTTGGCCCGCAATACGCGCTCGCCGTCCTTGAACTCACCGGCCTTCATGCGCGCGAACAGGTCGAGGTTCTCCTCGACGGAGCGATCGCGGAACGGGCTGTTCCTGCCCGGCTCGGTCAGGCTGCCACGGTACTCCTTGGCCTGCTCGGGGGTCAGGTCGTCGACATAGGCCTTGCCGGCCTTGATCAGCTCGACCGCCCAGTCGTGCAGTTGATCGAAATACTGCGAGGCGTAGCGCACTTCGCCGGCCCACTCGAAACCCAGCCACTTGACGTCACGCTCGATGGCGTCGATGTACTCCTGATCTTCCTTGGCCGGGTTGGTGTCGTCGAAACGCAGGTGCGTGACGCCACCGAACTCCTGGGCCAGGCCGAAGTTCACGCAGATCGACTTGGCGTGACCGATGTGCAGGTAGCCGTTGGGCTCAGGCGGAAAACGCGTGACGACCTGGGTATGCTTGCCCGAATCCAGGTCGGCCTGAATGATCGGGCGCAGGAAGTTGACCGGGACAGCCGGGCCGGTCTTGGCGTTCGAAGTAGGGTCGACAGTGGGCTTGCTCATAAGATCCTTGGACGTAACAAGTGCGGGGCCCGGATAGGCCGGGTCAATCAAAACTCCTATCATAGCCGAACCTGTCAAGCCCCTGACAGGGCCAGCCGGAAAACCGCTGCTTTTAATACCAGTGGTATAAAAACCCTCGAAATGCCCGGCAAGCACGTTAAACTCCCCGCCCAGGTTGTGGCGCAGCCCCTTGAAGGGGCCGGCCACGTCCCACGAATTTCCTGAACAGAGCGATAGCTACCATGACTCAAGTCAAACTGACCACCAACCACGGCGAGATCGTTCTCGAGCTGAACGCCGAGAAAGCCCCGCTGACCGTTGCCAACTTCGTTGAATACGTCAAGGCCGGCCATTACAGCAACACCGTGTTCCACCGCGTCATCGGCAACTTCATGATCCAGGGCGGCGGTTTCGAGCCTGGCATGAAAGAGAAGAAAGACAAGCGCCCAAGCATCCAGAACGAAGCGGACAACGGCCTGTCGAACGACAAGTACACCATCGCCATGGCCCGTACCATGGAGCCGCATTCGGCGTCCGCGCAGTTCTTCATCAACGTCACCGACAACAGCTTCCTCAACCACAGCGCCAAGACCGTGCAGGGCTGGGGCTACGCGGTATTCGGCAAAGTGATCGCCGGTACTGAAGTGGTCGACAGCATCAAGGGCGTTGCCACCACCATGAAGGCAGGCCACCAGGACGTACCGGCAGAAGACGTGATCATCGAGAAAGCCGAGATCGTTGAGTGATACTGCTGATTTCAGATTTGCATCTGGAAGAGGAGCGCCCGGACATCACCCGGGCGTTTCTGGATTTCCTTGCCGGACGCGCCCGTTCGGCACAAGCGTTGTACATCCTGGGCGACTTTTTCGAAGCCTGGATCGGCGACGATGCCATGACCCCGTTCCAACGCTCGATCTGCGCGGCACTGCGTGAGGTCAGCGATGGCGGCACCCCGATTTTCCTGATGCACGGCAATCGCGACTTCCTCCTCGGCAAGGCCTTCTGCAAGGCGGCCGGCGCCACGCTGCTCAAAGACCCGAGCGTGGTGCGGATGAATGGCGAGCCGGTGCTGCTGATGCACGGCGACAGCCTGTGCACCCGCGACGAGGCCTACATGCGCCTGCGCCGCTACCTGCGCAACCCCGTCACCCTGTTCATCCTGCGGCATCTGCCGCTGCGCACCCGGCACAGGCTGGCGCGCAAGCTGCGCAGCGAAAGCCGGGCGCAGACCCGCATGAAAGCCAACGATATCGTTGACGTGACCCCGGAAGAAATCCCGCGGATCATGCTGCAGTATGGCGTGCATACCCTGATCCATGGCCATACCCACCGACCGGCGATTCACAAGCTGCAACTGGGCACCCAGGCGGCGAAGCGCATCGTGCTGGGCGACTGGGATCGCCAGGGTTGGGCACTTCAGGTGGATGAGCAGGGATTCCACCTGGGCGAGTTCGCGTTTCCGCCGCCGCCGGCGTTGCCGCTGCTTCATTGAAAAGCTTCGCGGGCAAGCCCGGCTCCTACGGTTCAGCGTCGTTTGATGCATGAGTGTAAGACGTGAATCTGTAGGAGCCGGGCTTGCCCGCGAATGGGCCTGACTCGGATCAGTGCCCGGCCGACGCCGGCCCCGCCTTCGCTGCAAATGGCGGCTTGGCCAGCCACACCAGCAACATCAGCCCCATGAACCCCCACCCGAGCAGCGTAAAGTAGTCCACGGTCGACAGCATGTAGGCCTGGCTGCTGAGGATCTGATCCAGCTGGCTGTAGGCCTGGCTGCCCGCCCCACCGAGATTGTTCAGCGCCTCGCGGGTCGCCGGGTCGAACGCCGTGATGCTTTCACTCAGGTAAGCGTGATGCTGGTCCGCCCGGCGAATCCAGATCCAGGTGGTCAGGGACGCGGCGAAACTGCCACCGAGCGTCCGCAGGAAGGTCGCCAGGCCCGCACCGTCGGCGATCTGCTGCGGCGGCAGGTCTGACATCAGGATGCTCAAGGTCGGCATGAAGAACAGCGCCACGCCGATCCCCATGAACAATTGCACCAGCGCCACGTGCTCGAAATCCACCTCATTGGTGAAACCGGCGCGCATGAAGCAGCTCAGGCCGATCGCCAGGAATGCCAGCCCGGCCAGCAGACGCAGATCGATCCGATTGGCGTACTTGCCGACGAAAGGCGACATCAGCACCGGCAGGATGCCGATCGGCGCCACCGCCAGCCCCGCCCAGGTCGCGGTGTAGCCCATCTGGGTCTGCAACCACTGCGGCAGGATCAGGTTGATGCCGAAGAACCCGGCATAACCAAGGATCAATACGATGGTGCCGATACGGAAGTTGCGATAGGCGAACAGGCGCAGGTTGACCACCGGATGCTCGTCGGTCATTTCCCAGATGACGAACACCGACAGGGCGATCGCCGAGATCACCGCACCGATGATGATGAAGTTCGACTCGAACCAGTCCAGGTCATTGCCCTTGTCGAGGATCACCTGCAGCGCCCCGACGCCGATGATCAGCGTCAACAGCCCGACATAATCCATCGGCTGGCGACTGATCACCACCGGCCGCGCCTTGAGTTGCTGGCGCACCACGACGGCGGCGAAGATGCCGATCGGCACGTTGATGAAGAAAATCCACGGCCAACTGTAGCTGTCGGTGATCCAGCCACCGAGGATCGGCCCGGCAATCGGCGCGACCACCGTGACCATCGCCAGCAGCGCCAGGGCCATGCCCCTTCGCGCCGGCGGATAGACCGCAATCAACAGCGTCTGGGTCATCGGATAGAGCGGCCCGGCCACCAGACCCTGGAGCACCCGGAAGCCCACCAGTTCCGGCATCGAGGTGGAAATACCGCAGAGAAACGAGGCCAGCACGAACAGCAGCGTGGCCCAGATGAACAGCTTCACCTCACCGAAACGCCGGCTCAGCCAGCCGGTCAGCGGCAAGGCGATGGCGTTGCTGACGGCAAAGGAGGTGATGACCCAGGTGCCCTGCTCCGAACTCACCCCCAGATTGCCGGAGATGGTGGGCAGCGCCACGTTGGCGATGGTGGTATCGAGCACCTGCATGAAGGTCGCCAGCGACAGGCCGATGGTGCTGAGCAACAGGCTGGGCGGAGTAAATGACGCGTTCGAACTCATCGCGAATCCTTTGGAACGAGGCAGGTGCCGCGACCGCGCGGGTCGCAGCGGGGGATTGGCGACTCAGCGCTGCGCGGTCTTGGTCGCCGTTGCGCTGTTTTCATGGATCAGGCGATTGATCACCGCATCGGCGTCGGCCAGTTGCTGCTGATAGACGTTGGTGCTGAACGAGGCTTTCTGCGGCGGCTGCTGCGCCAGCACCGGGCCGCTCTGGTCATGCAGGTCGACCTCGACCTGGGTCGACAACCCGACCCGCAACGGATGCTTGACCAGGTCCTCGGCATTGATGTGCACGCGCACCGGCACCCGCTGGACGATCTTGATCCAGTTACCGGTGGCGTTCTGCGCCGGCAACAGGGCGAAGGCGCTACCGGTACCGGCGCCAAGGCTGTCGATGGTGCCGCTGTATTTCACATCGCTACCGTACAGGTCGGCCTCGATATCCACCGCCTGGCCGATACGCATCTGCCGCAGCTGGGTTTCCTTGAAGTTGGCATCGATCCATAACTGATCCAGCGGAATCACCGCCATCAACGCGGTACCCGGTTGCACACGCTGGCCGAGCTGCACGGTGCGCTTGGCGACATAGCCGGTCACCGGCGCGATCAGCGTGCTCCGGGCATGGGCCAGGTAGGCCTGGCGCAACTGCGCGGCGGCCGCTTTTACATCGGGGTGGTTGGACACCACCGTGTCATCGACCAGCGCATTGCTGCTGTTGAGCTGTTGCTCGGCGTTGCTCAGGGCGCTCTGGGCCGACGTCAGGTCATCGCGGGCGTGAGACAGTTCTTCCTGGGAAATCGCGCCACTGGCGGCGAGATTCTTCCGACGGGTGAAGTTTTCCCGGGCTTTCTGCACCGCCGCCTTCTGCGCCACGACCTGGGCCTTCATGCCGTCGACATTGCTGTACAGGCCACGCACCTGGCGCACGGTCTTGGCCAGGTTGGCCTCGGCACTCTGCAGGCCGACTTCGGCGTCACTCGGATCGAAGTTCACCAGCACCTGCCCCTCATGGACCAGGTCACCGTCATCGGCGCCGATGCTGACCACCGTCCCGGTCACCTGCGGGGTGATTTCCACCACGTTGCCATTGACGTAGGCGTCATCGGTGCTTTCGCTCCAGCGACCGTAGAGTTCGTGCCAGCCCCATACCGCCACGCCGCCGAGCACGACGATCAGGGCGAGGATCAGGAGCATGACCTTGCGCTTGCCGGCATTGGTGGCACCGGCATTGTTTTCAATGGAGTCTGTTTGGGCAGGATTAGCCATGACAAGTACCTTGAATTAGTGGATCTGTGCGGCCGGGCTCGAAGCGCCCAGGGCAATGTTCTCGGCGTGGAAGCCACCGCCCAGGGCCTGCATCAGTTGAATGGAAAGGTCGATCTGCTGGGCGTTCAGTTCCGCCAGTTGGCGCTGGGCCTGCAGCAGGGTCTGCTCGATGGTCAGCACGTCCAGGTAGTTGCCGATGCCCGCGCCATAGCGCTGGACCACGGTGTCATAGGACTGCTGGGCGATGTCCGCCGCATGCTGCTGAACCTCGATCTGTCGGGCGATTTCGCGCAATTGCTGGATCGTGTCGCTGACATCGCCCAGCGCCTTGACCAGGCTCTTGTTGTACTGCGCCACCGCCAGGTCGTAGTCGGCGTCCCTGGCATCGAGCCCGGCGCGCAGGCGGCCGCCGTCGAAGATCGGCAGCGAAATGGTCGGCCCGACATTGAAGAACCGGCTGGCCGAACCGAACAGCGCGTCACCCAGCAGAGACTCGGTGCCGGCCGCGGCACTCAGGTTGAGGTTCGGATAGAAGCGCGTCTTGCTGGCGGCGATGTCCTTGCTCGCGGCCTCGACCCGCCAGCGCGCGGCCACCAGGTCGGGACGCCGGCCCAGCAACTCGGCCGGCAGGCTCGACGGCAGCGCGACCACCGCGGGCCGGAGGATTTTCGGCCTGGCCAGTTCATTGCCGCGGTCCGGCCCCTTGCCCAACAGCACCGCCAGGGCGACCTTGGCACTCTGCAACTTCTTGCGCGCATCGATCACCTGCTCCTCGGAGCTGGCGGCCAGGCTTTCGGTCTGCTGGTACTGGTAGTGGCTGTCGATCCCGGCACTCAGGCGGCTCTGGCCGAGTTCGAGCATCTGCCGGGTGCGCTTGAGGTCCTCATTGGCCAGGTCATGGAGGATATGCGCCTCGCCCAGGTTGCTGTAGGCCCGTGCCACGTCGCCGGCCAGGGTCAGGCGTGCGGCCTGCTGGTCGACCTCGGCGGCCCGCGCCTGGCCAAGGGCAGCTTCCCAGGCGTCACGCTGGCCGCCCCAGAGGTCGAAGCTGTAGTTGAAGTCCAGGCCCAGCTTGCGCACGGTGTCGTAGGCTCCGCCCTGCCCTTTCGGATCCTGGTCACGGGGCAGGCGGGAACGGGTCACGCCGGCGCTGGCATCGAGGGTCGGCATGCGCGCGGCATCGGCGGCATAGGCCGCGGCGCTGGCCTGGTGGGTCCGCGCACTGGCGACCTGCATGTCCGGGCTGTCACGCAGGGCTTCCTGGATCAAACCGTCGAGCTGCGGATCGCCGAGGCTTTTCCACCAGTCACTTGACGGCCAGGCCGCCGGTGACAGCTGGACGCCCTTGAGCGATTGTTCGGCCTTGAGATCCTTCGCCTCCAGGCTCACTCCAGATGTCGTCAGCCCTTGATAGCTGGCACAGCCCGCCAGGGCCATCGCCAGGAACACCAGACTGAAACCGCTGCGCAAGGTTTTACCGTTCATCTTTTTCACCCAGCCGCAGCTGGGTGATCGAGTCCCCGGCCGCCAGCAAAATCTTCTTGAGAATGTTTTCCAGGGTTTGCAGCTCATCCCGGCTGATCGCCCCCGCCAACTCGTTCATGGCGTCGGCACCGATCTGCGGCAGGCGATCCGCCAGGGCCTGGCCCTGTTCGGTCAATACCAGGCGCACCTGGCGCCGGTCGCCCTCCGAACGCTGGCGCACCAGCAGTTCCTTCTGCTCCAGGCGATCGAGCATTCGGGTCATCGAACCGCTGTCGAGCGACAGGTGGCGGCACAGCTCGGCCGGCGTGTCGACGCCGAACTGGGCCATGATGATCAGCACCTTGAACTGCGCCGCCGTGATGCCGTACGGCACCATGTGCGTGTCGATGATCCGGTCCTTGAGCAACGCCGCACGCCCCAGGAGCAGGCCGAGATGGCAGTTGTGAAAATCTTCCGGAAGGAAATGCTTCATAGGGTCACCAGAAAGCTGCCTAGGCAGAGAGTTGTAGGGATATTACTGCCTAGGCAGTTAATGTCAAAGAAAATTGTTAGCAAGCTTTACAATAAACCGACGGAAGGAGTGGGTTACCCGCTCATGGAAATAGGCGGCAACCTGCTTAGACGAAAGCGTGCTGAACGACGGTCAACAACCGGACTTTTTGCGGTCGGAAGACGAGTGGCAGCAGTCTTACAAAGATAACTCTAGACACACCTTTAAAATCGCTGTCTCATAGACGCACAGCCAGGCTTCCTTGACAGACCTGATCAAGGAGTCAAGGGTGAAAAGCAGGGATTTGATTGCTGAACTGGAAGCTGCGGGCTGGATGCTGCAACGAATAAGAGGCAGCCATCACGTTTTCGTACATGAGAACAGCCCTCACTCGATTCCCGTGCCACATCCCAAAAAGGATCTGCCGCTCGGGACCGTCAGAAGCATAAGGAAACGGGCGGGCTTGCTATGAACCTGCTCACCCAGGAGGACATCATGCAATATCCCATCGCCATCGAATGGGGTGATGAAAACACCGCGATCGGCATACAGGTTCCAGACATTCCCGGCGCAGTGACCGCCGGAGATACCTTCGAGGAAGCCTACAACGCAGCCATCGAGGTCGCCCACATCATGCTCGAGGAAATCGCCTCGAGCGGTGAGCCGGTACCGATGCCGTCATCATCCTTTACCCACAGGCAAAACCCCGAATTCGCCGACATGGGCTGGGGCATGCTGGAAATCGATATCTCGCCCTACCTGGGCAAGACCGAGAAGGTCAATGTCACCCTTCCCGGCTTCGTGATCCAGCGTATCGACCGCTATGTACGCGACCACCGGATCAAGAGCCGCTCGTCGTTCCTGGCCGACGCTGCGCTGGAAAAACTGGTACGCGCCTAAGCGGCCGGGACGCCGCTGTGGAAGCGGAACTCGACGTCCGGCGACTCGATCAGGTCCTGCTCGACAGCCCGGACCTTTTCGATGACCTTGGCGATGTCCGCGGCGTCGCCATACTGGTAGGCCAGTTTCAGGTAACCCTGGAAGTGCCGCGCCTCGCTCTTGAGCAGGCCGAAATAGAACTTGCCCAGTTCTTCGTCCAGGTGCGGCACCAGGGCCTCGAAACGCTCGCAGCTGCGGGCTTCGATAAAGGCTCCGACCACCAGCGTGTCCACCAGCTTCACCGGCTCATGGTTACGCACCACCTTGCGCAGGCCCGAGGCGTAGCGCCCGGCGGAAAGCTGCCGCAAATCGATCCGGCGGCGTTTCATCAGGCGCATCACCTGCTCGTGATGCACCAGTTCCTCCCGTGCCAGCCGCGACATCATGTTGATCAGGTCGACATGGGAATGGTACTTGGCGATCAGGCTCAGTGCCGTGCTTGCCGCCTTGAACTCGCAGTTCTTGTGGTCGATCAGCAGGGTTTGCTGGTCGGCCAGCGCCGCCTGCACCCAGGCAGCCGGTGTGCGGCAGCCGAGAAACTCATGGATTTCCGGCAGGTTCACAGGAACGCTCCCGGCAGTGCGCGGCGAATGGGGTCGAACAACGAAAGAATCGGCAACATGGGGCTCACAAGGGGATCCGGCAACTCAAGGCCGCCGATTATACGGGTCCCGGGGCGGACCACCAGCCATCGGCCTTGATATGCATCAAGTTCGGGCCGAACGCAGGGCAACTATAGTTAGATCATGCCGTCTTCGAACCTCTGGGAGCACGCTGACCATGCAAGCCATCCGCAGCATTCTGGTGATACTCGACCCCGACCACGCCCACAGCCTGGCGCTCAACCGCGCAAAACTGATCGCCAAGGTCACGGATGCCCACCTGCACCTGCTCATGTGCGACCCACGGCATGACCACAGCGCCCTGCTCTCGCTGCTCAAGAGCCAACTGCATGACGACGGCTACAGTGCCACGGCCGAACAGTCCTGGGACAAGACCCTGCACGACACCATCATCGGCGTGCAGCAGGCCGAAGGCTGTGGCCTGGTGATCAAGCAGCACCGCCCCGACAGCCCGCTGAAGAAGGCTCTGCTGACCCCCTCGGACTGGAAACTCCTGCGTTTCTGCCCTTGTGCGGTGCTGATGGTCAAGACCGAAACACCCTGGAGCGGTGGCGTGATTCTCGCCGCGGTGGATGTCGGCAACTCGGACGAGGGCCATCGACACCTGCATGCAAGCATCATCGACCATGGCTATGACATCGCCAGCCTGGCCAAGGGCCATCTGCACGTGATCAGTGCCCACCCGTCGCCGATGCTCTCGGCTGCCGACCCCGTGTACCAGTTGCGGGAAACCATCGAAGCACGTTATCGCGAGCAATGCCGGGCCTTCCAGGCGGAATTCGACGTCGATGACGAGCACCTGCATATCGCCGAGGGCCCGGCGGATGTATTGATCCCGCACATGGCGCACAAGCTGGGCGCGGTGGTGACGGTGATCGGCACGGTGGCGCGGACCGGGATTTCCGGGGCCTTGATCGGCAACACCGCCGAAGTGGTGCTGGATTCACTGGAAAGCGACGTGCTGGTGCTCAAGACGCAGGAGATCACCGATCATCTGGAGGAATTGGCGAGGGGGTGAGACCTTCTTGCTCGGCCCAAGCCTTGTGGCGGACTCAGCGGCCTCTTCGCGGGCAAGCCCTGCGCCTACAGGCCCGGGTCGAACTCAAGCGATATGAACACACAACAAACTGTAGGAGCCGGCTTGCTGGCGATCCGCCAACGGCGGCCATTCAACACAATCTGCGCCGCTCATGACATCGCTATCGCCAGCAAGCCGGCTCCCACAATGGCGAGCGAGGCCATTCAACACAATCTGCGCCACTCATGACATCGTTATCGTCAGCATGCCAGCGCCCACAATGGAGAGCGAGGTCTAGCCCTCCAGGGCATCCTTGAGGAAGCCCGGCGCGATGTAGCGCTCGTAGTGCGCCTCGGACAACAGGAAAAACTCCCGATCAATGGCATCGCGCAGTTCTGGCAGCCCCCAGTCGCGAAACTCCGGCAGCAGCACCATGCCATAAGCCTCCAACTGGTTGATCACCCGCGCACCGCGGGCGAGCAACTGATAGGCCCAGCAATACTCTGATTGATGCGGAACGAAGCGGATCTTGCGCGCCTCCAACTGCTGGCGCAGCTTCGCCGGATCGAACACTTCCAGCTTGGCCACCATGACCTGCACCAGCAACTGCTCCAGACGCAGCCACACCGCGCGCTTGTGCTCCTCGCTGTAACCGTTCCAGTGAATCACTTCATGGTGGAAGCGCTTGCAGCCGCGACACACCAGATCACCGTAAACCGTGGAGCAGAGGCCGACGCAAGGGGTCTTGATAGTCTGATTGGGCATGGGCAGGGAAAACGCGCAGAAGCAAAACAGGCCCGCATGTTAGCCCTTTGTCTAACAAGGGTCACCCCCGAACCTGTAGGGCTTACCTTACCTTTCTGCAGAATATGCCGTAGAATCGTTCTGCCTTTTTAGGCGCCAATGTCCGTTGGAAGCTGTTTTCAAAGCGTCACGAGCACAGTTTAGGGTCTGCACGAAATGTTTTCGAGCGAAGGCCAGGCAAGGCGAGAACTGGCGAGGAAGCGCAGTTGACTGGAGTCAATGAGCATTCCGAGCCGGTTTTCAACGCAGCCTGGGCGAGCGCAGATACATTTCGTACAGAGCCTAGGGTGAAGTCAGTCCCAGGGCGCTTCATCCACCGGGTGGTCACCCACCCTTCATCCTGAAGAACGACGTTGGCTCGGGAATTTCCGCCCGGAAGTTCTCGCGCCGACCCTCATCTGCTCCGTTCCGAAGGCGTAAAACTTTGAAAACAGCTTCTGTTGGAAATCGCGGAAACTCTGGCTAAGCGGCTCAAAAAGCCCCGCAGCGCATGAGTACCGTGCATTTCTGGATGAGCGTCCCGGACACCCATTTGGGACCACTGATGAGGGTAATAACTGTGCTTGAAGCCTACCGCAAACATATCGAAGAGCGCGCAGCCCTGGGTATCGTGCCCCAGCCGCTTAACGCCGAACAAACCGCAGGCCTGGTCGAGCTGCTGAAGAATCCTCCGGCTGGCGAAGAAGCTTTCCTCGTTGACTTGATCACCAACCGTGTTCCGCCCGGAGTGGACGAGGCCGCCTACGTCAAGGCCGGTTTCCTCTCCGCACTGGCCAAGGGCGAAGCCAAGTCCCCGCTGCTCGACAAGAAGCGCGCGGTTGAACTGCTCGGCACCATGCAGGGCGGCTACAACATCGAGACCCTGGTTGCCCTGCTGGACGACGCCGAGCTGGCGCCGGTTGCCGCCGAGCAACTCAAGTACACCCTGCTGATGTTCGACGCTTTCCACGACGTGGCTGAAAAAGCCAAGGCCGGCAACGCCCACGCCAAGGCCGTCCTGGAATCCTGGGCCGCCGGCGAGTGGTTCACCGCCCGTCCGGCCATCGCCGAGAAGTACACCCTGACCGTGTTCAAGGTGCCTGGCGAAACCAACACCGACGACCTGTCCCCTGCCCCGGACGCCTGGTCGCGCCCTGACATCCCGCTGCACGCCCTGGCCATGCTGAAAATGGCCCGTGACGGCATCGAGCCTTCCCAGCCGGGTTCGGTCGGCCCACTGGCACAGATCGAAGCGGTCAAGGCCAAAGGCTTCCCGGTTGCCTACGTCGGTGACGTGGTCGGTACCGGTTCCTCGCGTAAATCCGCCACCAACTCGGTGCTGTGGTTCTTCGGCGACGACATCCCGTACGTGCCGAACAAGCGCGCCGGTGGCTTCTGCTTCGGCACCAAGATCGCCCCGATCTTCTACAACACCATGGAAGACGCCGGCGCCCTGCCGATCGAATTCGACTGCACCAACCTGGCCATGGGCGACGTCATCGACGTCTATCCGTTCAAGGGCGAAGTGCGCCGCCACGGCAGCGACGAACTGGTCACCACCTTCGAACTGAAAACCGAAGTGCTGCTGGACGAAGTCCGCGCCGGCGGCCGTATCCCGCTGATCGTCGGCCGCGGCCTGACCGGCAAGGCTCGCACCGAGCTGGGCCTGGCGCCATCGGACCTGTTCAAGACTCCAGAAGCTCCGGCTGCCAGCACCAAGGGCTTCACCCTGGCGCAGAAGATGGTCGGCAAGGCCTGCGGCGTCGAGGGCATCCGTCCTGGCACCTACTGCGAACCGAAGATGACCACCGTCGGCTCCCAGGACACCACCGGTCCGATGACCCGTGACGAACTGAAGGACCTGGCTTGCCTGGGCTTCTCCGCCGACCTGGTGATGCAGTCCTTCTGCCACACCGCGGCCTATCCGAAGCCGATCGACGTCAAGACCCACCACACCCTGCCCGACTTCATCATGACTCGTGGCGGCGTGTCCCTGCGTCCAGGCGACGGCATCATCCACAGCTGGCTGAACCGCATGCTGCTGCCTGACACCGTCGGCACCGGTGGCGACTCCCACACCCGCTTCCCGATCGGTATCTCCTTCCCGGCCGGTTCCGGCCTGGTCGCCTTCGCAGCCGCCACTGGCGTCATGCCGCTGGACATGCCCGAGTCGGTACTGGTTCGCTTCAAGGGCAAGCTGCAGCCTGGCATCACCCTGCGCGACCTGGTTCACGCCATTCCCTACTACGCGATCCAGCAGGGCCTGCTGACCGTAGAGAAGAAAGGCAAGAAGAACATCTTCTCCGGCCGCATCCTGGAGATCGAAGGCCTGAACGACCTGACCGTCGAACAGGCGTTCGAACTGTCCGACGCTTCGGCCGAACGTTCCGCCGCCGGTTGCACCATCAAGCTGCCGGAAGAGGCGATCGCCGAATACCTGAAGTCGAACATCACCCTGCTGCGCTGGATGATCGGCGAAGGCTACGGCGATGCCCGCACCATGGAGCGTCGCGCCCAGGCGATGGAAGCCTGGCTGGCCAAGCCTGAGCTGCTGGAAGCCGACAAGGACGCCGAGTACGCCGCGGTCATCGAGATCGACCTGGCCGACGTCAAGGAGCCTGTGCTCTGCGCGCCGAACGACCCGGACGACGCCCGCCTGCTGTCCAGCGTTGCCGGCGACAAGATCGACGAAGTGTTCATCGGTTCGTGCATGACCAACATCGGCCACTTCCGCGCTGCCGGCAAGCTGCTGGACAAGGTCAAGGGTGGCATCCCGACCCGTCTGTGGCTGGCTCCGCCCACCAAGATGGACGCCCACCAGTTGACCGAGGAAGGCTACTACGGCATCTACGGCAAGGCCGGTGCGCGCATGGAAATGCCAGGCTGCTCGCTGTGCATGGGTAACCAGGCACGTGTGCAGACCGGTTCGACCGTGGTCTCCACTTCGACCCGTAACTTCCCGAACCGCCTGGGTGACTCCACCAACGTCTACCTGGCTTCGGCCGAGCTGGCGGCGGTCTCTTCGATTCTCGGCAAGCTGCCGACCGTCGAGGAGTACATGGAGTACGCGAAGAACATCGACAGCATGGCTGCCGATATCTATCGCTACCTGAGCTTCGACCAGATCGCCGAGTTCCGCGACGCCGCGGCCAACGCGAAGATCCCGGTCGTGCAAGCCTAAGCGACAGTGCAATAGAAAAAGCCCCGACCCCTCGGGGCTTTTTCATTTCTGCTGTCCGGGAGCTTGGTGGCGCAGCTTCTACCGGACTGCGGCTTCTCCGGTATGGTGGCTCACCTGGTACTGTGTGGCGAGCGGGCTTGCCCGCGCCGGGGTGCGAAGCGCCCCCAAAACCTGCAGCCGCGCTCCTTCAGAAACACCGAGGGTTATGGCTTTACGGCTGCTCTGCAGCCGAGCGCGGGCAAGCCCGCTCACCACAAAAGCCCGGAAGCCCAAAAACCGGCAAGCTCCCAAGCCAAATAGCCTTCCTACTGGCGGAAACTGATTTCTGTGTGGAAACTGATTTCTGTGTGGAAACTGATTTCTGTGTGGAAGCTGATTTCTGTGTGGCGAGCGGGCTTGCCCGCGCTGGGGTGCGAAGCGCCCCCCAAAACCTGCAGCCGCGCTCCTTCAGAAACACCGGGGGTTATGGCTTTACGGCTGCTCTGCAGCCGAGCGCGGGCAAGC
>NZ_AQOH01000346.1 GCF_000364705.1 Pseudomonas fuscovaginae SE-1
GCTGATTTCTGTGTGGAAGCTGATTTCTGTGTGGAAGCTGATTTCTGTGTGGCGAGCGGGCTTGCCCACGCTGGGGTGCGAAGCGCCCCTGAAACCTGTGTTCGCAGATCAACAGGCATACTGGAGTTTATGAGCTCACGGCTGCCTTGCAGCCGAGCGCGGGCAAGCCCGCTCGCCACACAAACCCGCAA
Organism: Pseudomonas fuscovaginae SE-1; assembly: GCF_000364705.1. GTDB lineage: Bacteria > Pseudomonadota > Gammaproteobacteria > Pseudomonadales > Pseudomonadaceae > Aquipseudomonas > Aquipseudomonas fuscovaginae_A. The sequence goes on from NZ_AQOH01000346.1 coordinate 192, forward strand.
CCTGATCTGCCTACTGGCGCACCAGCCGCTGGTTCTGGAAGTCCACCACTTCAGTACTGCGGTACGGATTGATGTCCAGCCCGCCACGGCGCACATAACGTGCATACACCGTCAACTTCTCCGGCTTCAGCAGCCGCTGCAGATCGAGGAAGATCCGCTCCACGCACTGCTCATGGAAGTCCGAGTGCTGACGGAAACTCACCAGGTAGGCCAGCAGGCTGGCATGATCCAGCGCCGCGCCACGGTACTCGACCACCACGCTACCCCAGTCCGGCTGGCTGGTTACCGGGCAGTTGGACTTGAGCAGGTGACTGTGCACGCTCTCCTCGACCAGGCGCGACGCATCACAACGCAGCAGCTCAGGCCGTGGATGGGCATAGTCGCTGACACTGATGTCCAGCTCATCGATACAAGTGCCGGGCAACGCCACCACGCCCTCGGCCTGCACGTCGCCCAGGCGGCGAACACGCACCCCCACCGGCTTGCCGGCAGCCGCCGACAGATCGGCGCGCAGCACCGCTTCCAGGCTCGGGATATCGGCGAACGGCGTCTGGTTCAGCGAGTTGAGGTACAGCTTGAACGACTTAGACTCGATGATGTTCGGCGAATCGGCCGGAATGCTGAACTCGCCGATGGCCACCACCGGCTTGCCCGACGGCAGCAGCCAGGACAGTTCGAAGCAGTTCCAGAAATCCACGCCGTGATACGGCAAGGTCTCGGCACTCAGCCCCAGCTCGGCCCATTTCGCGGCGCGCGGAATCGGAAACAGCAGGGAGGGCGTGTATGTGGCGATGTATTCACTGGACTTGCCCAGCGGCGAATGTTCGGCTGCGGGATGCATAACAAAAACCTGAAAGAATGAACCCGCCCAGTCTAGCGGGTTTACGTCCGGCTTTCAGCGTGCCGAGGTCCGCGACCTGCCTCAGCGGTCAATTTTCAGCTTGCCGACCATGCCCGCCTGGTAGTGCCCGGGGATATTGCAGGCGAACTCGAGCGTACCGGCCTTGCTGAAGGTCCAGGTCAGCTCGGCGGTCTTGCCCGGCTCGACCAGCACACTGTTGGGGTCATCATGCTTCATCATGCCATGATCCATGCCGCCCATACTGGAATGATCCATCTTCGGCATCTGCATGCCGGTCGGCGTCAACATGCCGCTCTGCTGCATCTTGAGCATTTCCTGCTGGTGCTCGGCATGCATCGCCGCCTCGCCGAGGTTGAACTCATGCAACAACCGGCCCTTGTTGACCAGCACGAAACGCACCGTTTCACCGGCCTTGACCTCAAGCTCCTTGGCATCGAAGGCGATATCGGTCATGGTCACTTCGATCGTACGGGTCGCCTTCGCAGCCGGCGCCGGCTGGCCGAAGTCATAATGCCCGGCCGGCGAGGCCCAGGCCACGGAACCCAGCAGCAGGCCGGCAAACACGAGGCTATTGCGCACAAACATGGTCACACTCCAACGGAACAGGTTTCACTCTGTGCAAGACTGTAGGGCCAGGCCGCTGCCACCAGGCTGACAGAAAGATTACAACTTTGTCAGCTTGGGCGCGGGTGGCCGGTCGACCTGTATAACGTTACCGTTCCATCTGCCATGAGTCATCCATGAAACTGCTGATCGTCGAAGACCAAGCGAAAACCGGCCAATACCTGCGCCAGGGCCTCAACGAGGCCGGCTTCAATTGCGAGCTGGTGGCGGACGGCACCAGCGGCCAGCACCTGGCCCTGACCGGCGACTACGACCTGCTGATTCTCGACGTCATGCTGCCCGGTCGCGACGGCTGGCAGATCCTCCAGGCGGTGCGTGCCGCCGGCCTGGAAATCCCGGTGCTGTTCCTCACCGCCCGTGACGCGGTCGAGGACCGGGTCCACGGCCTGGAGCTGGGTGCCGACGACTACCTGGTCAAGCCCTTCGCCTTTTCCGAATTGCTGGCCCGGGTCCGCAGCCTGCTGCGCCGCGGCGGGGGCAACACCCAGGACACCAGCCTGCAGGTCGCCGACCTGCGCCTGGACCTGATCCGCCGCCGGGTCGAACGGGCCGGCCAGCGCATCGACCTGACCGCCAAGGAATTCGCCCTGCTGGAAATGCTGCTGCGCCGCCAGGGCGAAGTGCTGCCCAAATCGCTGATCGCCTCGCAGGTCTGGGACATGAACTTCGACAGCGACACCAACGTCATCGAGGTCGCCATCCGCCGCCTGCGCCTGAAAATCGACGACGCCCATCCCAACAAGCTGATCCACACCGTTCGCGGCATGGGCTACGTGCTCGAAGAGCGGGACCTGTGATGCGCCGCCTGTCCCTGGCCGGTCGCCTGGCCATGCTGTTCGCCGCCTGCACCGCCACGGTGTCGCTGGTGGCCGGCGTGCTGTTCAGCCGCGCCAGCGAATCGCACTTCATCGAACTCGACCAGCAACTGCTGGAGGGGCGCCTGGCCGAGTTGCGCAGCAGCCTGGGCCCTGTGCAAGACCTCGGCGAGTTCGAGCCATTGCGCAAGCGCCTGCAACGCGAAATCAGTCTGCGCCCGGACTTGGCGTTGAGAGTCCAGGGCGCCGACGGCCACCCCTGGTTCGACAGCGCCCCGCACCTGCCCAAGACCTTGCCCACGCAACCCGGGCTGCTCAGCCTGCTGGACGGCGCAAGCGCCTACCGGCTGTTCAATGCGCCACTCACCCCGGGCCAGGCGGGTTCGCCCAAGCTGACACTGATCCTCGACATCACCCACCACCAGCACTTCCTGCAGCGCATGCAGCAACTGATCTGGCTGACGGTCGGCCTGTCGGCCCTCGCCACCGCCCTGCTCGGTGCCTGGGCCGCCCGCAGCGGCCTGCGCCCGCTAAGACGGATGAGCGAGGTGGCGAGCAGCGTCTCCGCCAACTCCCTGACCCCGCGCCTGGACATCGACCGGATGCCGGCAGAGCTGGCCGAACTGGGCCAAGCGCTCAACGCCATGCTTGGACGCCTGGAAGACTCGTTCCAGCGACTCTCGGCATTCTCCGCCGATATCGCGCATGAGTTACGCACACCGCTGTCGAACCTGCTGACCCACACCCAGGTCACGCTGACCCGCCCTCGCCCACTGGAAGACTACCGCGAGGCACTGCACAGCAACCTCGAGGAACTGCAATGGATGGCGCAACTGGTCAACGACATGCTGTACCTGGCCAAGGCCGACCACGGCCTGTTGAGCCCCAGCTTCGAACAACTGGAACTGGCGGATGAGGCAAATGTGTTGCTGGAGTTCTTTGCCCCACTGGCGGAAGACAACCGGGTACGCCTGGCCCGTAGCGGCACGGCAAGCATACGGGGCGATCGCAGCATGTTGCGCCGGGCGCTGTCCAACCTGCTGGACAATGCGCTGCGCTTTACGCCGGCTGGGGGTGAGATCCAGCTCAGTCTGGAGGTGACGGCCACAGGATCGCGCATCAGCGTGCAGAACAGCGGCGAGGGGATCGCAGCAGCGTCGCTGCCCCGGTTGTTCGACCGCTTCTACCGGGCAGACCCGGCGCGTCACGAAGGCAGCAGCGAGCATGCCGGACTGGGCTTGGCGATCACCCAGTCGATCGTGCGGGCCCATGGCGGGCAGATTCGCTGTGAGTCGGAGGAAGGCTGGACGCGGTTCGTCATCGAGTTGCCGCGCCAGGCTTGAGGGCCCCTTTTCGCGGACAAACCGGGGCGCCGGACCGCCGGCTCCCACGGTTCTGCGGCGTCTGCCGTACTTCATGGAGGCCGGTTCTGCCACTCATCGGCAATGGGCTAAAGACAGTCGGCTCCCACAAGGTAGTGCGCTGATCACAAACCTTGTGAACGCCACGAAACTGTGGGAGCCGGCGGTCCGGCGCCCCGGTTTATCCGCGAAAGCGGTATCCCGGATTACGAGTAGCGCAACGCCTGCGCCGGCTCGGTCTTCGCCGCGCGATACGCCGGATACAGCGTCGCGAGAAAGCTCATGATGAACCCGGCCGAACAGATCAACACCACATCCCCGCCCTGCAGCTGCGATGGCAGGTTGCTGACGAAGTACACGTCGGAACTGAAGATATGCTGCCCGCTGACCCGCTCGATCCAGCCCACCAGTTCGCTGACGTTCAACGCCGCGATCACCCCGAGCACACCGCCGATCAGGGTTCCGACGATGCCGATCACCGTGCCCTGGACCATGAAGATCGCCATGATCTGCCGGGGCGTGGCACCGATGGTACGCAGAATGGCGATGTCCGCCCCCTTGTCGTTCACCACCATGATCAGCGTTGCGATGATGTTGAAGGCCGCCACCGCGACGATCATCAACAGCAACAGGCCGATCATGGTCTTTTCCATCTTCATCGCGCTGAACAGGCTGCCCTGGGTGTGAGTCCAGTCATCGGCCCTGTACCCGCCCCCCAGGCCGCCGGCGATGGCCGCGGACACCTGCGGTGCGGCATACAGGTCCTTGACCGCCAGGCGCACGCTCTGCACCTGGTTCGGCTGCCAGTGCTGGATCTGCGCCGCATCGGCCATGTGGATCAACGCCATGGAACCATCGAGCTCGGCACCGACCTTGAACACACCGACCACGTTCAGGCGCTGCATGCGCGGGGTGATGCCGCCCGGATCGCTGCTGACTTCCGGAACGATCAGGGTCAGCTTGTCGCCGACATTGAGGCGGAAACGCCGGGCGGTGATTTCACCGATCACCACGCCGAACTCACCCGCTTTCAGGTCTTCCAGCTTGCCCTGGACGATGTGCTGGGCAACGATCGAGACCTTGCCTTCCTGGGCCGGATCGACCCCGCTGATCTGGATCGGCTGCATCGCCCCCTTGTACGACAGCATCCCGTCCATCTCGGTGAAAGGCACTGCCGCCGTCACCTGGGGGTTCTTCATGGCGGCGGCGGCCACCGGCTGCCAGTCATCGATGGGCTTGACCCCGACGATGGTCGCATGGGGCACCATGCCGAGAATCCGCGACTGCATTTCCTTCTGGAAACCGTTCATCACCGACAGCACCACGATCATCGCCAGCACACCGAGGGCGAGGCCGATCATCGAGGTCATCGAGATGAACGAAACAAAACGATTGCGGCGTTTGGCGCGGGTATAGCGCGTGCCGATAAAAATCGATAACGGTCTGAACATTCGCAGGCCACCGTAGAAAATAATCGAGCCGCCCCCGCGCACATCCGCGCGGGTCGGCCTGGGCGAATCAGATAGCGACCAGCTTGCCGTCCGTCAGGTGCAGCACACGGTCCATCTGGCGCGCCAGGTTCATGTCATGGGTCACCACCAGGAAGGCGGTATGCATCGAGGTGCTGAGTTCCAGCATCAGGTCCTGGATGCCCTGGGCGGTATGGTGGTCGAGGTTGCCGGTCGGCTCGTCGAGCATCACCAGGCCCGGCTTGTTCACCAGTGCCCGGGCGATCGCCACACGCTGGCGCTCACCACCGGACAGTTCGGCCGGCTTGTGCTCCAGGCGATGGCCCAACCCGACCCGCTCCAGCAATGCCGTGGCGCGCTGGCGTGCTTCGGGGATCGCCGTGCGACCGATCAGCAGCGGCATGCAGACGTTCTCCAGCGCGGTGAACTCCGGCAGCAGGTGGTGGAACTGGTAGACGAAGCCCAACGCCCGGTTGCGCAGCAGGCCACGGGCCTTTTCACCCAGCGCCGACAATTCCTCGCCGGCCAGCCAGACACTGCCCTTGGACGGCGTATCCAGCCCACCCAGCAGGTTGAGCAAGGTACTCTTGCCCGAACCGGAACTGCCCACGATCGCCACCCGCTCGCCCGCAAACAGCTCAAGCTGCAGGCCGGACAGCACCACCACCGACTCCGGGCCCTCCTCGTAGGATTTGCCCAGGTTGCGGCAACTCAGCACTGCTTTATCACTCATGCCCAACTCACTCATAACGTAGCGCCTCCGCAGGCTGGGTGCGCGCCGCACGCCAGGCTGGATACAGGGTGGCGAGGAAACTCAGGACCAATGCCGCGCCGCAGACCATCAGGACATCCTCGGCCATCAGTTGCGATGGCAGGTAGTCGATGAAATACACGTCGGCATTGAGGAACTTGTGACCGATCAGGCCTTCGAGAGCGGAAATCGCGGCACTGACGTTCAGCGCGGCGAAGATCCCCACCGCGGCGCCGATCAGCGTACCGACCACGCCAATCACGCTGCCCTGGACCATGAAGATCGCCATGATCTGCCCGGGCGTGGCCCCCAGGGTACGCAGGATCGCGATGTCACCTTTCTTGTCGTTCACCACCATCACCAGCGTCGAGATGATGTTGAACGCGGCAACAGCGACGATCAGCAGCAACAGCAGGCCGATCATGGCCTTTTCCATCTTGATCGCCTGGTACAGGTTGCCGTGGGTGCGGGTCCAGTCACGGGCGTAGAAATGGTTGTCGCCCAACCGCTGGGCGATTTCCCAGGCCTCGCGCGGCGCCTGGAACAGGTCGTCGAACTTCAGGCGCAGGCCCTGGACCTGGTCCGGCTTCCAGCGGTGCAGGCGGGCCAGGTCGTCGAGGTTGGTCAGGCCCAGGTAGCCATCCAGCTCACCGGCACCGACATGAAAGATGCCGACCACGGTGAAGCGCTTCATCCGCGGAAACATGCCCGCCGGCGTCACCGAAACCTCCGGGGCGACGAAGGTCAGCTTGTCGCCGAGACCGACACCGAGCTTGGTCGCGGCCTTGTCGCCGATGACGATGCCGAAGCTGCCCGGCGCCAGCGCGTCCAGTTGGCCCTGCTGCATGAAGCGGTCGATGATCGACACCTTGCGCTCCTGCGCCGGGTCGATGGCGTTGAGCAGCACTTTCTGCACCTGACCGTTGTTGGTCAGCAGCCCCTGCATCTGAGTGAAGGGCGCCACGGCGGCGACTTTCGGGTCCTGCCGGACCTTGTCCGCCAGGGCCTGCCAGTCGCTGATCGGTTCGCCCGATTCGAGGGTCGCGTGGGGCACCATGCCCAGCACGCGGTCGCGCATTTCCCGATCGAAGCCGTTCATCACCGACAGCACCACGATCATCACCACCACACCCAGGGCGAGGCCGATGATCGAGGTCAGGGAAATGAAGGAGACAAAATGGTTGCGACGCTTTGCACGGGTATAACGCGTACCGATAAATACGAAGAGTGGTCTGAACATGTCGGGGACTGGTTCGAAGGAAAAGAAGACGTCCATGTGGCGAGGGCGGTTCAGCAGCTTTACACTCAGACCATTACCTCTGCCCTGGGTTCGCCATGTCGACATTGGATGAAGAAGATCGCCGCGAATACTACCGTATCGAGGACACGATCGCACTGGAAATCCGCCCCCTGTCCGCCGCCGATGCCGCGGGCAAGGATGTGTTGCAGGATGCGTCGCCGCTCTTCAACCTGTTGAGCGAACTGCACCTGAGCGAGTTCGAGTCGCAGCACCTGCTGCGTCAGGTCACCGAGCGCGACCGCGCCCTCTCCGCCTACCTGAAATCCCAGAACAAGCGCATCGATCTGCTGAGCCAGGTGATGGCCATGACCATCCTCGGCGAAATCGGCGAACCGCAGTCGGTGGTCCTCTCCGAAGGCGGCATCGAGTTCAGCCACGATGTGGCCTACCCGGCCGGCACCCAACTGGCGGTCAAGCTGGTGCTGATGCCGCAGGCCCTGGGCCTGTTGCTGCGGGCCAGGGTGACACATTGCGAACCGCAGAGCCTGGGCTCGTTCGAAATCGGCACGGAGTTCGAAACATTGACCGATGCCCAGCGTCAGTTGCTGGCCCGCTATATCCTGCAGAAACAGGCCCAGCAACGGCGCCTGGCCCGCGAGCAGAACGACCCCGAGGCCAGTTGAGCCTCGGATTCCATTGTGTCACCCCCGATTACTTGCCGGATCATTTTTCCTTAGGAGCAGTCGTGACTCTGATTTATGGCCATCGTGGCGCCAAAGGCGAAGCGCCGGAAAACACCCTGACCAGTTTCCAGGAGTGCCTCAAGCACGGCGTGCGCCGCTGCGAGTTGGACTTGCACCTGTCCATGGATGGCGAACTGATGGTCATCCATGACCCGACCCTCAAGCGCACCACCGACCGACGCGGCAAGGTGGTCGAACACACCGCCGCCGAACTGGTGACCTACGACGCGCGCAAGGGCGGTCCGGACTGGATCACGCCCTGCCCGATCCCACGCCTGGAGGAGCTGTTCGAACAGTGCGATTTCGAGCACTGGCAACTGGAAGTCAAGAGCGCCTCGCGCACCCGAGCGGCGAGCACGGTACTGGCGATTCGCGAAATGGCGCAGCGCTTCGGCCTGCTGGACAAGGTGACCATCACCTCCAGCTCTCGCGAAGTGCTCAAGGCCGCCCTGGAGCTGACCCCGGACCTGTCACGCGGACTGGTCGCCGAATACGCCTGGCTCGACCCGCTGAAGGTCGCCCAGAGCTATGGCTGCGAGTTCCTGGCACTGAACTGGACACTCTGCACCCCGGAACGCCTGCTCAAGGCCCAGCGCCAGGGTCTGCACGTGTCGGTGTGGACAGTCAACGAGCCGGCGCTGATGCGCAGGCTCGCCGACTTCGGCGTCGATAGCCTGATTACAGACTTTCCCGGTTTGGCCACGGCCACACTTGGGAAAGGCTGAAATCGGTCTCCCCGGCCGGCTCAGGCCACCGGCCGGAGCCGCTCAAAAAAGCCGGTTCAGGCCATCGTAGGCAGCTACCCGATAGGCTTCGGCCATGGTCGGGTAGTTGAAGGTGGTGTTGACGAAGTACTTCAGGGTGTTGTTCTCACCCGGCTGGTTCATGATCGCCTGGCCGATGTGGACGATCTCCGAAGCCTGGTAGCCGAAGCAGTGCACGCCGAGCACTTCCAAGGTTTCGCGGTGGAACAGGATCTTCAACATGCCTTGCGGCTCGCCGGCAATCTGCGCCCGCGCCATGCTCTTGAAGAACGCCTTGCCCACTTCGTACGGCACCTTGGCCTTGGTCAGCTCGTGCTCGTTCTTGCCGATCGAGCTGATCTCCGGAATGGTGTAGATCCCGGTCGGCACGTCGTTGACATAACGCCAGCTACCGTTGTCGACGATGCTGCCCGCTGCCGAACGCCCCTGGTCGTGGGCGGCACTGGCCAGGCTCGGCCAGCCA
>NZ_AQOH01000347.1 GCF_000364705.1 Pseudomonas fuscovaginae SE-1
GGCAGGTACGATAGTTCTCGTCGACTTCGATCTGGCCGCGGCCGTTGACCTTGACGCCGATGTTCTCCATGCCCAGCTTGTCGGTGTTACCGGTACGGCCGTTACACCAGAGCAGGGCATCGGCCTTGATTTTCTTGCCCGACTTCAGGTGCAGGATCACCCCGTTGTCCAGGCCTTCGACCCGGTCATACTCCTCGTTGTGGCGCACGGTGATGTTGTTGTTGCTGAAGTGGTAACTCAACGCCTGGGAAATTTCCGAGTCGAGGAAGCTCAGCAACTGGTCGCGGTTATCCACCAGCTCGACCAGCACGCCCAGGCCACTGAAGATCGACGCGTACTCGCAACCGATCACCCCGGCGCCGTAGATGATCAGCTTGCGCGGGGTGTGGCCCAGGCTGAGGATGGTGTCGCTATCGTAGATACGCGGGTGGTTGAAATCGATGTCGGCCGGGCGATAGGGACGCGACCCGGTGGCGATGATGATGTGCTTGGCCACCAGTTTTTCGACCACGCCGTTGGGGCAGACCACTTCGACGGTCTGCTCGTCGGCGAAGCTGCCGGTACCGAAGAACAGGTCGACCCGGTTGCGCGCGTAGTAGCCGGTACGCGAGGCGACCTGCTTGGCGATCACCTTCTCGGCGCTCTTGAGCACGTCCGGGAAGGAGAACCAGCGCGGCTCGCCGATGGCCCGGAACATCGGGTTGGTGTTGAATTGCATGATCTGTCGCACCGAGTGACGCAAGGCCTTGGACGGGATGGTCCCCAGGTGGGTGCAGTTGCCACCGACCTGACGGCGGCTGTCGACCATCGCGACCTTGCGCCCTGCCTTGGCGGCGTTCATTGCCGCACCTTCTCCAGCGGGGCCGGAACCCAGTACCACTACGTCGTAGTTGTAGACAGCCATGCGTACTCCTCAGAACAGGCCGAGGCACCCCTCTGGCACCTGCGGCTAAATCACGTCGCGCCAGCGACATGAAGGATCAAATCTCGGTGTGCAGTCTATAGATGCGTGAACGCCGCGCACATTAACCCTTGGTCGCGTCGTAAGCCAGCTTTGCCTGCACTACATCTTAATGCGCTGTAGCCTTCAGCAATCTGTCAAACGCCAAATTCGCTCGTGTGACGAAGGCTTTATCGGCACGAATCACAAAAAATGCGGCGATATCGTGTTTTTCCGCGTAGTCCCAACCCCGCTCCGGGCCAAGAATCAACAACACTGTCGACAAGCCATCGGCCATCAGCGTCGACGGATGAACCACCGTGACCGCCGCCAGGTCGTGGCTGATCGGTGCGCCGGTCAACGCATCGAAGGTGTGGGAATAGCGCTTGCCATCCTGCTCGAAATAGTTGCGATAGTCACCTGACGTCGACACGCCATAACCGTCGATGTCGATGATCCGTTGCGCGACCCGCCGATCGTCCCGCGGCTCCTCCAGGGCAATACGCCAGGGGCTGCCATCGGGCTTGCGCCCCACCGCCTTGAGCTCACCCGTGACCTGGACGAGAAAACTGTCCACCCCCATCTGCATCAGCCGCGTGGAAATCCGCTCCACAGTGTAGCCGGCGGCGATGCTGTCGAAGTCGACCTGCACCGCGGCGTCCTTGCACAGGCGCTCGCCATCGACATGCAGATGGGCATGGCCCACCCGCTGGCGGACCGCCGCCAGTTGCGCGGCATCCGGCACCTTTTCCGCTCGCCCCTGCGGGCCGAAGCCCCAAAGGTTCATCAGCGGTTCGACTGTCAGATCGTAGGCTCCGCCGCTCGCAACGGACAGCGCCTCCCCCGTGCGTACCAGCTCGAGAATCGACGCCGGCATGACCTGGCAACGGTTGGCCGGCAATTCGTTGAAACGGGCGATGTCCGAGTCGCCGCGATAGGTCGACATCTGCCGGTCGACCCCGGCGAGGATCGCCTCGACCTCATCCTTGACCAGAGCAGGCGCCGGCCCGCCAGCATGACGGACGTACTGAACCGAATAGCTGCTGCCCATGGTCGGGCCGCCAAACCGCTCCAGCGGGTCCTGATCGCCGCAACCGGACAACAGCACCAGGAGCAGCCCCGCCAGCCATTGGCCGGATAATCGCAACACCATCCTGAAGGACTGAAGAAAAGACATAGGCTCGGCAAAGGCAAGGCTCAAAAGCGGGCATTATGCGCCAAACCAAGGCAAGCCCAGTATTCATCAGGGCAACGCATGCTTCCCATCCTCCTCGGATCCACAGCGAGCGCTCTAATCCGTGCCTTATGCCATTTAGCCAGCAGGCTCGTTTTTTTGTTGCCCGGCAACCTTAATACACATATCGTTACAAAACTGTTCTGCCAGCGTGCGTATGCTTGAAAGAGTCAGTAAGGACGAGCAAAACGAAGGATTGCTTATAAGACAGCCAAAGTGAGTGAATAAAAATGGCCTCGAATACGGGCAAGGGCAAGGCGATCTTTCGCGTTGTCAGCGGCAACTTCCTTGAGATGTTCGACTTCATGGTCTACGGCTTCTACGCCACGGCCATCGCTAAAACCTTCTTCCCCTCCGACAGCGCCTTCGCTTCCCTGATGCTCTCGCTGGCCACCTTCGGCGCAGGCTTCCTGATGCGTCCATTGGGGGCGATTTTCCTCGGCGCCTACATCGACCGCCACGGTCGCCGCCAGGGCCTGATCATCACCCTGGCGCTGATGGCCGCTGGTACGGTGCTGATCGCCTGCGTGCCGGGCTACTCGACCCTCGGCGTCGCCGCCCCCCTGCTGGTGCTGCTCGGCCGCCTGCTGCAAGGCTTCTCCGCCGGCGTCGAACTGGGCGGCGTCTCGGTCTACCTGGCCGAGATCTCGACCCCGGGTCGCAAGGGCTTCTTCGTCAGTTGGCAGTCCGCCAGCCAACAGGCCGCGGTGGTCTTCGCCGGCCTGCTGGGCGTGGGCCTGAACCACTGGCTGAGCCCCGAGCAGATGGGGGAATGGGGCTGGCGCGTACCGTTCCTGGTCGGTTGCCTGATCGTCCCGGCGATCTTCATCATCCGCCGTTCGCTGGAGGAAACGCCCGAGTTCCAGGCTCGCAAGCATCGCCCCACTCTGTCGGAGGTGATGCGCTCGATCGGCCAGAACTTCGGCCTGGTACTGGCAGGCATGGCCATGGTGGTGATGACCACGGTGTCCTTCTACCTGATCACCGCCTACACCCCGACCTTCGGCAAGGCCGAACTGCACCTGTCGGACTTCGACGCCCTGCTGGTGACTGTGTGCATCGGCCTGTCGAACTTCTTCTGGCTGCCGGTGATGGGCAGTGTTTCCGACAAGATCGGTCGCAAGCCACTGCTGCTGGCGGCAACCATCCTGGCGATTCTCACCGCCTACCCGGTGCTGTCCTGGCTGGTGGCCGACCCGAGCTTCAGCCGCCTGCTGATCGCCGAACTGTGGCTGTCGTTCCTCTACGGTTCGTACAACGGTGCGATGGTGGTGGCCCTGACCGAGATCATGCCGACCGAAGTCCGCACCACCGGCTTCTCCCTGGCTTACAGCCTGGCGACCGCGACCTTCGGTGGCTTCACGCCAGCCGCCTGCACCTACCTGATCCACGTGCTGGACAACAAGGCTGCGCCGGGCATCTGGCTCAGCGGCGCGGCGGTGCTGGGCCTGATCGCGACCCTGGTGCTGTTCCGTGGCAACAAGCATGCACTGCGTACCGCGCAGACCGCGGCGTGACACAAGGAGAGAGGGGTATCCATATTGCTGTGGCCACATCGCCGTGCCCATACCCTGTGGCAATATCTCTCCCCATTGCCATATCCCTGTGGCGAGCGGGCTTGCCCGCGCTGGGGCGCAAAGCGCCCCTGAAGCCTGCATGCTCGCTTCGCCTGACATACCGCGACTGCTGACCTCGGGGCTGCCTTGCAGCCCAGCGCGGGCAAGCCCGCTCGCCACAAGTGATCACTCACCAGAGCGGCCTATCCAATAGGGTGGTCAGCCCAACAGAGTGGGCTGCCAACCACAAAGGCCGGACCAGACTCAAAGCCAAAACCGGCTCCGGCACAAACAAAAACGCCCCGACAAGTCGGGGCGTTTTCATTTCCAGTCGCTTAGCGCGGGAACGCTGGCGGGTTGACCCCAGCCATGTCTTCCATCACGCGGACCACCTGGCAGCTGTAACCGAATTCGTTGTCGTACCAGACGTACAGAACAACACGGTTGTCATTGCAGATGGTCGCTTCGGCGTCGACCACACCGGCATGACGCGAACCGACGAAGTCGGTGGAAACCACTTCCTGGGAATTCACGAAGTCGATCTGCTTGTGCAGGTCCGAGTGCAGCGCCATGTAGCGCAGGTACTCGTTGATCTCTTCGCGAGTGGTGGCGGTGCCCAGGTTCAGGTTCAGGATCGCCATCGACACGTTCGGCGTCGGAACGCGGATCGCGTTACCGGTCAACTTGCCGGCCAGCTCAGGCAGGGCCTTGGCAGCCGCGGTGGCGGCGCCGGTTTCGGTGATGACCATGTTCAGCGCGGCGCTGCGGCCACGGCGATCGCCCTTGTGGAAGTTGTCGATCAGGTTCTGGTCGTTGGTGTACGAGTGAACGGTTTCAACGTGACCGTTGACGATACCGAACTTGTCGTTGACCGCCTTCAGCACAGGAACGATGGCGTTGGTGGTGCAGGACGCCGCCGAAACGATCTTGTCCTCGGCGGTGATCTCGGCATGGTTGATACCGTGCACGATGTTCTTCAGCTTGCCCTTGCCCGGCGCGGTCAGGACCACGCGGTCGATGCCCGGGCAGGCCAGGTGCTGGCCCAGACCATCGGCATCACGCCATACACCGGTGTTGTCCACCAGCAGGGCGTCCTTGATACCGTACTGGGTGTAGTCCACCTCGGTCGGGTTCTTCGCGTAGATAACCTGGATCAGGTTGCCATTGGCGGTGATGGTGTTGTTTTCCTCGTCGATGACGATGGTGCCGTTGAACGAACCATGCACCGAGTCACGACGCAGCAGGCTGGCGCGCTTGGTCAGGTCGTTGTTGGCGCCCTTGCGCACGACGATGGCACGCAGGCGCAGGCCGTCGCCGCCACCGGTCTTCTCGATCAGGATGCGGGCCAGCAGGCGACCGATACGACCGAAGCCGTACAGCACCACGTCGGTACCCTTGCGAGCGGCAGCGTTCTGCTGACCGACCACGTCGGCCAGCTCTTCACGGACGAACTGCTCGGCGGTACGGCCGTTGCCTTGTTCCTTGAATTTCACCGCCAGCTTGCCCAGGTCCACCGAAGCGGCGCCCAGCTTGAGCTCGCTCATGGCCTTGAGCAGCGGGAAAGTCTCGTGGACGGACAGTTCGGCATCGTCGCTCTGACGATGACGAGCAAAGCGGTGAGCCTTGAGAATCGCGATGACAGACTGGTTGATCAGGCTGCGGCCATAGATCGAACTCACCACATTGTTGTTGCGGTAGAGCTGACCGATCAGCGGAATCATCGCTTCTGCAAGTGCTTCACGATCAATCCACTCACCAAGACACTGGTCGGGCTTCTGAGTCACGGGAACCTTCCACATGTAGGGGCTTAAAAAAGGGGCTACATTATGCCGCCGAGTCGCCCCATGAGCAATGCGCGACTGCCACCCTTCGTCACAGAAAATGCCGACAGAAAAATCTCGAACTCGACGCAGGCCAGTAAACACGCGGCTTCCAGAGCGCCCCATTTTGGGGCGACGATCATGACTTGTCTGTAACCCTCCGAAACACCGCTGTCCTAGCACACTACATATTCAGTAAAAAACCGTCTTTTTTTATCATAGCCACTACATTTCCCCCATCATGCAATCGGCGCAGTCTGCGACTGACAGGCAGCCCCCAGGGCCGTTACAATTGATGAATTTGCCGCAACGCTTGGAGCTCAACCTTCCGTGCCCGTTCTGCGTCTACCGCTACTGCCTGCCGCGACAGGCAAACAACACTGGGGCAACCTCCCCGGTGCCGCCCTCAGCCTGGCCATTGCCGAGGCCGCCAGCGCCGCCAGGCGCTTTACCCTGCTCCTGACCGCCGACAGCCAGAGTGCCGAACGACTGGAGCAGGAGCTGAGTTTCTTCGCTCCCGATTTGCCGGTGCTGCATTTCCCGGACTGGGAGACCCTGCCCTACGATCTGTTCTCGCCACACCAGGACATCATCTCCCAGCGCATCGCCAGCCTCTATCGGCTGCCGGAGCTGGAGCACGGCGTGCTGGTGGTGCCGATCACCACCGCCCTGCACCGACTGGCGCCGACCAAATTCCTGCTGGGCAGCAGCCTGGTGCTGGATGTCGGCCAGAAGCTCGACGTGGAGCAGATGCGCACCCGCCTGGAGGCGGCCGGCTACCGCTGTGTCGACACCGTCTACGAGCACGGCGAGTTCGCCGTACGCGGCGCCCTGGTCGACCTGTTTCCGATGGGCAGCAAGCTGCCGTACCGTATCGACCTGTTCGACGACGAGATCGAGACGCTGCGCACCTTCGACCCGGAAAACCAGCGTTCCATCGACAAGGTCGACTCGGTGCGCCTGCTGCCGGCCAAGGAGTTCCCGCTGCAGAAAGAGGCGCTGATCCGCTTCAAGGCGCGCTTTCGCGAACGTTTCGACGTCGACTTCCGTCGCTGCTCGATCTTCCAGGACCTCAACAGCGGCATTACGCCCGCCGGCATCGAGTACTACCTGCCGCTGTTCTTCGAGGAGACCTCGACGCTGTTCGACTACCTGCCCCAGGACACCCAGGTGTTCTCCCTGCCGGGCATCGAACAGGCCGCGGAAAACTTCTGGAACGATGTGCGCAATCGCTATGACGAACGCCGCATCGATCCGACCCGTCCCCTGCTGCCACCGGCCGAGCTGTTCCTGCCGGTGGAAGACTGCTTCGCCCGGCTGAAAAGCTGGCCACGGATCATCGCCAGCCAGCAGGACGTGGAGACCGGCGTCGGCCGGGAACGCTTCGCCGCCCGCGAACTGCCGAACCTGGCGATCGAGGCCAAGGCCAACCAGCCATTGGCCGCTCTCTCCGGGTTCCTCGACCAGTTCCCCGGTCGCGTGCTGTTCACCGCCGAATCCGCCGGCCGCCGCGAAGTCCTGCTGGAACTGCTGGAACGCCTCAAGCTGCGCCCGAAAACCGTCGACAACTGGCCGGAGTTCGCCGCCGGCCAGGAGCGCCTGGCGATCACCATCGCGCCGCTGGACGAAGGCCTGGTGCTCGACGACCCGGCCCTGGCGCTGATTGCCGAAAGCCCGCTGTTCGGCCAGCGCGTGATGCAGCGCCGACGTCGGGAAAAACGCGCCGACGCCAACAACGACGCGGTGATCAAGAACCTTACCGAGCTGCGCGAAGGCGCGCCGGTGGTGCACATCGACCATGGCGTCGGCCGCTACCTGGGCCTGGCGACCCTGGAAATCGAAAACCAGGCCGCCGAGTTCCTCACCCTGGAATATGCCGAGGGTGCCAAGCTCTACGTGCCGGTGGCCAACCTGCACCTGATCGCCCGCTACACCGGCAGCGACGATGCCCTCGCCCCGCTGCACCGGCTGGGCTCGGAAACCTGGCAGAAGGCCAAGCGCAAGGCCGCCGAACAGGTCCGCGACGTCGCCGCCGAACTGCTCGACATCTATGCCCGCCGCGCCGCGCGCGAAGGTTATGCGTTCAACGATCCGAAGGCCGACTATGCGACCTTCAGCGCCGGCTTCCCCTTCGAGGAAACCCCGGACCAGCAGAGCGCCATCGAGGCGGTGCGCGCCGACATGCTCGCCGCCAAGCCGATGGACCGCCTGGTTTGCGGCGACGTCGGCTTCGGCAAGACCGAGGTGGCCATGCGCGCCGCCTTCATCGCCGTGCATGGCGGCAGGCAGGTGGCGATCCTGGTGCCCACCACCCTGCTCGCCCAGCAGCATTACAACAGCTTCCGCGACCGCTTCGCCGACTGGCCGGTGACCGTCGAGGTGATGAGCCGCTTCAAGTCCGCCAAGGAAGTCAGCGCCGCCGTGGCCGACCTCGCCGAAGGCAAGATCGATATCGTCATCGGCACCCACAAGCTGTTGCAGGACGATGTGAAGATCAAGAACCTGGGCCTGGTGATCATCGACGAGGAACACCGGTTCGGCGTGCGCCAGAAGGAACAGCTCAAGGCCCTGCGCAGCGAGGTCGACATCCTCACCCTGACCGCCACGCCGATTCCGCGCACGCTGAACATGGCCGTGTCGGGCATGCGCGACCTGTCGATCATCGCCACGCCGCCGGCGCGCCGGCTGTCGGTACGCACCTTCGTCATGGAACAGAACAAGAGCACGGTCAAGGAAGCGCTGCTGCGCGAGCTGCTGCGCGGCGGCCAGGTCTACTACCTGCACAACGACGTGAAAACCATCGAGAAGTGCGCCGCCGACCTCGCCGAGCTGGTGCCCGAAGCGCGTATCGGCATCGGCCACGGGCAGATGCGCGAGCGCGAACTCGAACAGGTGATGAGCGACTTCTACCACAAGCGCTTCAACGTGCTGATCGCCTCGACCATCATCGAGACCGGCATCGACGTGCCGAGCGCCAACACCATCATCATCGAACGGGCCGACAAGTTCGGACTGGCCCAGTTGCACCAGCTGCGCGGCCGGGTCGGACGCAGCCACCACCAGGCCTATGCCTACCTGCTGACGCCGGGTCGCCAGCAGATCACCGCCGACGCGGAGAAGCGCCTGGAAGCGATCGCCAACACCCAGGACCTGGGCGCCGGCTTCGTCCTCGCCACCAACGACCTGGAAATCCGCGGTGCCGGCGAATTGCTAGGCGACGGCCAGAGCGGGCAGATCCAGGCGGTGGGCTTCACGCTGTACATGGAAATGCTCGAACGCGCGGTGAAGGCCATCCGCAAGGGCGAACAGCCGAATCTCGATCAGCCGCTGGGCGGCGGCCCGGAGATCAACCTGCGCCTGCCGGCGCTGATCCCCGAAGACTACCTGCCGGACGTACACGCACGCCTGATCCTCTACAAGCGCATCGCCTCGGCGACCGACGAGGAAGGCCTCAAGGACCTGCAAGTGGAGATGATCGACCGTTTCGGCCTGCTGCCCGAGCCGACCAAGAACCTGGTGCGCCTGACGCTGCTCAAGCTGCAGGCCGAGCAACTGGGGATCAAGAAGATCGACGGCGGCCCGCAAGGCGGACGCATCGAATTCACCGCGGACACACCGGTCGATCCACTGGCACTGATCAAGCTGATCCAGGGGCAACCCAACCGCTACAAATTCGAAGGCGCCACGATCTTCAAGTTCATGGTGCCGATGGAGCGAGCGGAAGAACGCTTTAATACACTGGAGGCGCTGTTCGAGCGCCTCACCCCGAAATCTGCCTGATAAGGACGCCGTATGCGCCTGATCCCATCGCTGGCCGTGTTGTTGGCCCTGCTCACCCCGGCCGCCTTTGCCGATGAGCCGTACCAGGTCGAAATGATCCTGGTGCGGCAGAACCTCGAACAACCGTTCCAGAGCCAGCCGGCACCGGAGGACTGGGCCAAGGGGGCGAAAGCCATCACCGCCAGTGACGAGCGCACCCCCAGTCTGAACGACATGGTCGCCAAGCTCAACGCCAGCGGCAATTACGAGGTATTGCTGCACAAGGCCTGGCAACAGAACCTCAGCGACCAGCCGAGCGTGGTCTCGATCACCGCCGGCCAGGAACAGTTCGGCCAGTTTCCGGTGGAAGGCACCCTGAGCCTGACCCTCAAGCGCTTCACCGAGGTGCAGGCACAATTCTGGGTCAACGGCTTCGACAGCAACGGCGTGGTCAATGCCAGCGAGCGCCTGAACCAGACCAGCCAGACCAAGAACGGCCAGCTCAATTTCCTCGATGCCGGCCACCTCGGCCTGTTGCTCAAGGTGACCTCGCTGAACGCCTCCCGTCGCGAAGCGCCATCGCAGAGCCTCGATCAGTGACAGCTCGATGCCCGCGCTCGTGACATCCTCCATGACCAAGCCGCTGGCCCCGTCATGGGCCAGCCGCTTCAAGGAACAGAGTCTGGAGCGCGGTCGCCGCTACGCGATCGAAAACCGGGTGAGGATCGTCGAGGCGGCCGACAGCACCATCACCGCCAGTTGCGAAGGCTCTGGCGGCAATATCTACCGGCAGACCATCCGCCTTCGCGAGTCGGCCAAGGGCACCCTGCTCATCGTCGATGCCACCTGCACCTGCCCGGTGCGCAGCCACTGCAAGCACACGGCGGCGGTCCTGCTGAAAGTCCAGGAGACCCTGGCCTACCCGGCGGCGGAGAAGGACGCCGAACTGCTGGAAAAACTCCAGGCGGTACTCGACTCACGCCCACCACCGCCGCCCGAGCAACTGATCGATGACGTTCAGCCGCTACCGCGACTGTGGCTGGCGAGCGTCGAGTTCAGCGCCTTCGAACCGCGCAACGGGCGCATGCAGCGCTACATCCAGCACCGCGCGGCATTGTCCTTCAACTACCTGGGCGAGTACGCCAGCGGCCAGAAGAACGCCGATATCATCCTGCGCCAGGAACACCAGACCCTGCGCATCAGGCGCCAGCCCGAGGCTGAAAAGGCCTGTCGCGAGCAACTGCGCCTGCTCGGCTTCAAAGTCGCCACCCGGCAGAGCAAGGCCCTGCCGGAAAGCGCCGGCGAGCTGTATGAGATGGTCAACGACAGCGCCTGGCTGAACTTCACCCTCAACGAGCTACCGGGCTTGCGCGAGCTGGGCTGGGAACTGCAGATCGACGAGGACTTCGGCTTCGACCTGAGCCCGGTCGACGACTGGTACGCCACCGTCGACGAAGCGCCGGAGCGCGACTGGTTCGACCTCGAACTGGGAATCATCGTCAACGGCGAGCGCCTGAGCCTGTTGCCGATTCTGCTGAACCTGATGCGCTCGCACACCGAACTGCTCAATCCCGAGCGGCTGGCCCGGCGCCGGGACGACGAACTGATCCTGGTGAACATCCCCGCCTCGCCCAGCGGCAGCCACGGCCCATTGCAGGTCGCCCTGCCCTATGGGCGCCTCAAGCCGGTACTGACCACCCTCGGCGAGTTCTACCTGGAAGAACCCGGCGGCACCACGCTGCGCCTGAGCAATGCCGACGCCACGCGGCTCAACCCGCTCGACGGCCTGCCGCTGCTGTGGGAAGGCGGCGCACAGATCCGCAGCCTGGCCGAACGCCTGCGCGACATCCGCGAGTACAGCGCCAGCGTTCCCGAAGGTCTCAACGCCACCCTGCGCCCCTATCAGCACGAAGGCCTGAGCTGGATGCAATCGCTACGGCAACTGGAGGTCGGCGGGATCCTCGCCGACGACATGGGCCTGGGCAAGACCCTGCAGACCCTGGCCCACATCCTCAGCGAAAAGAACGCCGGCCGCCTGGATCGCCCCTGCATGGTGGTGATGCCCACCAGTCTGATCCCCAACTGGCTCGACGAGGCCGCGCACTTCACGCCGCAACTCAAGGTCCTGGCACTGTATGGCGCGGCCCGCAAGAAGCATTTCGCGCACCTGGGCGACCATGACCTGATCCTCACCACCTACGCCCTGCTACCCAAGGACATCGATAAACTCAAGGCCCAGCCGCTGCACGTGCTGGTGCTCGACGAAGCGCAATACATCAAGAACCCCGGCAGCAAGGCGGCCCAGGCCACCCGCGAACTCGTGGCAAGGCAACGCCTGTGCCTGAGCGGCACGCCCCTGGAAAACCACCTGGGCGAGCTGTGGTCGCTGTTCCACTTCCTGCTGCCAGGCTGGCTGGGCGATGTCAAGCGCTTCAACCGCGACTATCGTGTCCCTATCGAGAAGCACGCCAGTGAAGTGCGCCTGCAGCACCTGAACGGCCGGATCAAGCCGTTCCTGCTGCGTCGCACCAAGGAACAGGTGGCCACCGAACTGCCGCCCAAGACCGAGATCATCCACTGGGTCGAACTCAACGAGGCGCAACGCGACGTCTACGAGACCATGCGCCTGGCGATGGACAAGAAGGTCCGTGACGAAATCACCCGCAAGGGCGTGGCGCGCAGCCAGATCATCATCCTCGAGGCGCTGCTCAAGCTGCGCCAGGTCTGCTGCGACCTGCGCCTGGTCAGCGACGCCACGCCACCGGCCCGCGGCAGCGCCTCGGGCAAGCTCGACAGCCTGATGGAGATGCTCGAGGAACTGTTCGCCGAGGGGCGGCGGATTCTGCTGTTCTCGCAGTTCACCTCGATGCTGTCACTGATCGAGGCCGAGCTGAAAAAACGCCATATCACCTACGGCCTGCTGACCGGACAGACCCGCGACCGGCGTACACCGGTGAAGGACTTCCAGAGCGGCAAGTTGCAGATCTTCCTCATCAGCCTCAAGGCCGGCGGCGTCGGCCTGAACCTGACCGAAGCCGACACCGTGATCCACTACGACCCGTGGTGGAACCCGGCGGCGGAAAACCAGGCGACCGACCGGGCCTACCGGATCGGCCAGGAGAAGCCGGTGTTCGTCTACAAGATGATTGCGCGGGGCACGGTCGAGGAAAAGATCCAGCACCTGCAACAGGAAAAATCCGACCTGGCCGCCGGTGTGCTCGACGGACGCCAGGCCGGTGACTGGCAATTGCAGAACGAGGACATCGAGGCGCTGTTCGCGCCGCTGCCGGACAAGAAAGCCGGGCGTTGAGCCCCCTGAAAGCTTCGCGGGCAAGCCCGACGCCTACAGTGATGAGGTGTCCGCCAATGGTGTGCGCGACGCCCCCTGTAGGAGCCGGGCTTGCCCGCGAATGGGCCTTCGAATATGACGCCACTCAATCGATGAGCTGAGCCTCGCGCAACGCCCCCAGCGCCTCCAGCCACCGCGGCTGCTGGCGATAATCGGTCCGCGCAAACCCCCGCCCACGCATCCGCGCAATTCGCGGCGATGGCGTCACCTTCAGGCGCTGCGCCGCGCTCAAGGCCAGCTCCGCCGCCGCCCGGTCATTGCACACCAGCCCCATGTCGCAACCGGCCGACAATGCCGCCTCGATACGACTGGCCGCATCGCCCACCACATGAGCACCGGCCATGGACAGGTCATCACTGAAGATCACCCCATCGAACCGCAGCTCGCCGCGCAGGATGTCCTGCAACCAGCGCCGCGAAAAACCGGCAGGTTGCGCATCGACCTGCGGATAGATCACGTGAGCCGGCATCACCGCCGCCAGTTGCTGGCTCAGGTGGGCGAAAGGCACCAGGTCATGGGCGCGAATGGTGTCCAGGCTGCGCTCGTCGACCGGGATTGCCACATGGGAGTCCGCCTCGGCCCAGCCATGCCCGGGAAAGTGCTTGCCGGTGGCAGCCATGCCGGCCGTCTTCATACCCCGGATGAACGCACCGGCGAGCAGGGCCGCGCGCTCCGGATCACCTTCGAAGGAGCGACTGCCAACCACCGCACTGCGCTGGTAGTCCAGGTCCAGCACGGGGGCAAAGCTCAGGTCGAGCCCGACCGCCAGCACCTCGGTCGCCATCAGCCAGCCGCAGTGCTCGGCCAGGCGCTCGGCATTCGGGTTATCGGCAATCGCCCGCATCGCCGGCAGACGCACGAAGCCCTGGCGCAAACGCTGTACCCGCCCGCCTTCCTGGTCGACCGCAAGCAGCAGGTCCGGGCGAATCGCGCGGATCGTCGCGCTCAGTTCACGAACCTGGCGCGGGCTCTCGATATTGCGCGCGAAAATGATCAGCCCGCCCACTTGCGGCTGGCGCAACAACTGGCGATCCTCGGCCGTCAGCCAGGTACCGGCGATATCGACCATCAGGGAGCCTTGCAAGGCTGTACTCATAGGAAATCCTTGTGAAAAAGAGCCATCGGAAAAACCGCCAGGCGCGCGAACACCCTGCCGCACAGCGCATCCGGCAGATGAACGCAAAGAAGGGAAAGATCGGCAGGAAAGGAATCGGGCATGGGCGGCAAGCTTAGCCGATCAAGGCCGGCACGCCCACCCGAATGAGTCAGGCCTTGACGACAGGCGCCGCCGATTTACTGCGCGGACGCAATTGCGCGGCAGCCATGGCCTCGTCGGTGACACCGCTGTCGGCGCGCATGCCGGCCGCCAGGAATGGCACCATCAGGCGCATTACCGTCTCGATCGAGGTATTGACGCCGAAGTCGGTCTCGGCGATGGCCCGCAACGCCTTGATCCCGGACATGCTGAACGCCGCCGCACCGAGCATGAAGTGCACGCGCCAGAACAACTCGATCGGCGGGATACGCGGGGCCGCTTCGTTGACCAGCAGCATGTAGCGACGGAACACCTTGCCGTACATGTCTTCCAGGTAACGGCGCAGGTGCCCCTGGCTCTGGCTGAAGGCAAGACCCAGCAGACGCATGAAGATCGACAGGTCGTTGCCGCTGCGCGGCTGCACCACCAGGGCCTGCTCGACGAGGATTTCCAGCAGCTCCTCCAGGGTCGGCTTGACCTCCGGCCTGGCCTGGCGGCGCTCCAGCTCACGATCGAGGCTGACGCAGAACGGCCCGAGGAACCGCGAGAAGACCGCCTGGATCAGGGCCTTTTTCGAGCCGAAATGGTAGTTCACCGCAGCCAGGTTGACCCCCGCCTTGCTGGTGATCAATCGCAACGAAGTCTCGGCGAAACCTTTTTCCGCGAACAATTGCTCGGCAGCATCGAGAATGCGTTCAACGGTTTCCGACTGGGCCATGACTACTCCGCCTGACAAACACTTGTTTGAAACATACGTTTCAGCCCACGGAATGTCAAGTCTGCCGGTCCATTTCCGCCCAGCCAGTCAGGTATTAAATCATAGATCCCGCCCCCTGTAGCGCGGCGCTCGCCACGGATCCCGACAACCGTCCGGCGGGTAGCTTGAAAAGGAGGATTGCCAAGCGCCTCGCACTGTATATAATTCCAGTCACTGTATAAAAAGACAGAGCAATCAACATGCTAAAACTGACGCCCCGCCAAGCTGAGATTCTGGCTTTTATCAAACGTTGCCTGGATGACAACGGCTATCCGCCCACCCGTGCGGAAATCGCCCAGGAACTGGGCTTCAAGTCGCCCAACGCGGCCGAGGAACACCTCAAGGCCCTGGCCCGCAAGGGCGCAATCGAAATGACTCCGGGCGCTTCACGGGGCATTCGCATTCCCGGCTTCGAAGCCAAGGTCGACGAGTCCACCCTGCCGATCATCGGCCGTGTCGCCGCCGGTGCGCCCATCCTCGCCGAGCAGCATGTCGAGGAGTCCTGCAACATCAACCCGACCTTCTTCCACCCCCGGGCCGACTACCTGCTGCGCGTCCATGGCATGAGCATGAAGGACGTCGGCATCTTCGACGGCGACCTGCTGGCCGTGCACACCTGCCGCGAAGCCCGCAACGGCCAGATCGTGGTCGCGCGGATCGGCGAGGAGGTCACCGTCAAGCGCTTCAAGCGCGAAGGCAGCAAGGTCTGGCTGCTGGCGGAAAACCCCGAGTTCGCCCCTATCGAAGTCAACCTGAAAGAACAGGACTTCGTCATCGAAGGTTTGAGCGTCGGCGTCATTCGCCGCTGAAGGAGGCGTCATGCAATTCCAGACTCCACAACATGCCCAACTGCCCCTGTTCGAAGCGTTCATGATGCAGCCGCTGCCCCCCGTCCTGAAGGAGGTGGTCGAAACACACTGGAGCTCCGAACCCGAGGCCTTCAGCGAACTGTCGCTGCGCGGCGGGAATTGCCTGAGCCTGCTGGCCCCCATTCTGCGCGAACTGAGCCAGGACCAGGACGCCCGCTGGCTGACCCTGATCGCCCCACCCGCCAGCGTCACCCAGGCCTGGCTGCGCGAAGCCGGCCTGAACCGCGAGCGGATTCTGCTGCTGCAACCCAGTAGCGCCCAGAATGCCCAGCAATTGGCCTGCGAAGCCTTGCGCCTGGGACGCAGCCATACCGTGGTCAGCTGGCTGAATCCGCTGAGCAGCAGTGCTCGCCAGCAATTGATCAATGCTGCGCGCAAGGGCGACGCTCAGAGCCTGAACATTCGCCTGGGTTGACATCTGGGACAAGGAATAATGGCACGCAGGCTTCTCGGGCCTACTCCACAGGGCTTCTCCAGGACAGAGAAGCCGATCAGGACCAACGATTCATCGCAAAACGCGCCTGATATCAGGCACGAGCGATATCAGTGAAGAACCCTCGGACCGTCTTCTTCTTTCTCGATCTCACCTTCCACCAGACGCCCAGCCATCTGCACACCCACGCTCAACATGGCCTTGGCCACTTCAACATGCTGCCCCTGCAGGAAAGCCTTGGCATCTTCAGAGAAGTTCAGGGTGACCAGAGAACCCTCGTCCTCGGCGCGGCGCAGCTCGATACGGCCGTCCGGCAGCTCGACAATTTCTAGAAAGGACGTAGGCATAAAAGTCTGTTCTCCACGAAAGGCTGGTGGCCTGTACGGTCAATTCGAACTCAAGTACGTGAACTCACCGCATGAGCCACTATTATCATACCAGTCATTCATGGCAACTCGCTCAAGATCTCAACAGCTTTCGTTACCGCTTGATGAACAACTGACAGACGGGACCTACATTCCACCCCCGCAACTCAGCACTCGCTGAGCCCATCACGGAAGCGGATCGCCAGTGCCTTGAGGTTCTGCCGCCAGCTTTCAAGCTCCTCACGCCCCAGTTCCGGAGCAGTTTCCTCATCCAGGCTGACCGCCTCGATCAATGGCTGCAACACGTCGCCCTTGGGCTTCCTGGGCGCCTGGGGCGGCAGGTACAACGCCGAGTGGGCGGCGATCAGCCGGGCCAGCCAGGATTGCGGGCTGTGGGCCAGTTCCACCAGCTCAGCCATTTCCGGAATGGCAATGGACTCCAGTACCTCCCGGGTCAGCAACAGCTCTGCACGCGGAGCACTGGCCTGTGGCAGACGATAGAAACCGGCAATCTCATGGCACAGCCCGAGCAAGGCGCCATAAAGGTGAAATACCGCAGCCTCACGCTCGGCCTGGGTCAGCGCCAGCGCGTTCATCGCCCGGCTCTCCTCGGCCTTGCCAAGGGCTTCCAGGGCCAGGCCGGCGTAGAAGATCTTCTGGTTGGTACGGGTATAGAGTTCGTTGGCCATGCGGCGCACTCCTGAATAAGACCACACGCGCCCCTTGCAGGCGCGCGGCTTGTCCGCGAATGCGCCACCAAGGACGCCAGAAGCTTCGCGGGCAAGCCACGCCCCTACAGGGGCCTGCATCAGGCCCTGGCTTCACGAAGGCCAGGACCTCGACCGGTAAACGAATCAGGCGCCCTGACGCTTGTCTTCCACCTTCCACTTGCCACCGTCGTAGAACGCCTTCCAGCCCGTCGGCTTGCCATCGACCTCACTCTGCACGTACTGCTCCTTGGTCTTGCGGCTGTAGCGGATGACCGCCGGACGACCGTCCGGATCCTTCTGCGGTGCCTCGCAGAGGAAGTGGTACTTCGGATCGATCTCGGCCTTGTGCGGAACGATTTCGAGCACCAGCGGCGCACGGGTCTCGCGGTTTTTCGGGAACTGGCTCGCCGCCAGGAACAGGCCCGAGGCCCCATCACGCAGGATGTAGGTGTCGTCGACCTTCTCGCACTTGAGTTCCGGCATCTTCACCGGGTCCATTTTCGGCGGCGCCGCATCGCCGCTTCTGAGCAGCTTGCGGGTGTTCTTGCAGGTCGGATTGGTGCAACCGAAGAACTTGCCGAAACGACCGGTCTTGAGCTGCATCTCGCTACCGCACTTGTCGCACTCCAGGCTCGGCCCTTCGTAGCCCTTGATCCGGTAGCTACCTTCTTCGATCTCGTAGCCGGCGCAATCCGGGTTGTTGCCACAGATGTGCAGCTTGCGCTTCTCGTCCAGCAGGTAGGCATCCATCGCCGTGCTGCAGATCGGGCAGCGATGCTTGCCACGCAGCACCAGGGATTCCGATTCGCCCTCATCGTCCGCGGCGATCTCGTCGCCTGGCACCAGGTTGACGGTGGCCTTGCAACGCTCTTTCGGCGGCAGGCTGTAGCCCGAGCAACCGAGGAACACACCGGTCGAGGCGGTACGGATCTGCATCGGCCGGCCGCAGGTCTGGCATGGGATATCGGTCATCACCGGCTGATTGGCACGCATGCCGTTTTCCGCACCCTCGGCCACTTCGAGCTTCTTCTTGAAATCGCCGTAGAATTCGTCGAGTACGTTCTTCCAGTCACGCTCGCCCTGGGCCACGTCGTCGAGGTTCTCCTCCATGTCCGCAGTGAACCCGTAGTCCATCAGGTTCGAGAAGCTCTCCGCCAGGCGCTCGGTGACGATGTCGCCCATCTTCTCGGAGTAGAAGCGACGGTTGTGCAGGGCCACGTAGCCGCGATCCTGGATGGTGGAGATGATCGCCGCATAGGTCGAAGGACGACCGATACCACGCTTCTCCATTTCCTTGACCAGGCTGGCTTCGGAGTAGCGTGCCGGCGGCTTGGTGAAGTGCTGGCTCGGATCGAGCTGGATCAGCTTCAGCACCTCACCTTGGGCCATGTCCGGCAGGACGTCGTCGTCGCCCGGCTTGCTCAGTTGCGGCAGCACCCGGGTGTAACCGTCGAACTTGAGGATACGGCCCTTGGCACGCAGCTCGAAGTCGCCGGCAGCGACGCTGACGGTGGTCGACAGGTACTGCGCCGGCAACATCTGGCAGGCCACGAACTGGCGCCAGATCAGCTCGTACAGGCGCTCGGCGTCACGCTCCATGCCCGACAGCTTGCTCGGATCGGTGTTGACATCCGACGGCCGGATAGCCTCGTGCGCCTCCTGGGCGCCTTCCTTGCTGCTGTAGACGTTCGGTGCGGACGGCAGGTATTTCGCACCGAACTCGCTCTCGATATAGGTCCGCGCCATCGCCACGGCATCAGCCGAGAGGTTGGTCGAGTCGGTACGCATGTAGGTGATATAGCCGGCTTCGTACAGACGCTGGGCCATCATCATGGTCTTCTTCACCCCGAAGCCCAGGCGGTTGCTCGCCGCCTGCTGCAGGGTGGAGGTAATGAACGGTGCCGAGGGCTTGCTGCTGGTCGGTTTGTCCTCGCGCTTGGCGATGGTGTAGGCCGAGGCCTTGAGCTTCTCCAGCGCCGCCATGGCCTGGGCTTCGTTCAGCGGCTTGAAGGTCTCGCCGTTCTCGCGAGCCACCTCGAAGCGCACCTTGGCGCCCTTGCCCGTACCGAGGTCGGCATGCACTTCCCAGTACTCTTCCGGGATGAACGCACGGATCTCCCGCTCACGCTCGACCACCAGTTTCACCGCCACCGACTGCACACGGCCGGCGGACAGGCCACGGGCGATCTTCGCCCACAGCAGCGGTGAGACCATGTAGCCGACCACGCGGTCGAGGAAACGTCGCGCCTGCTGGGCGTTGACGCGGTCGATGTCCAGCTCGCCCGGTGCCGAGAAGGCCTCCTGGATCGCCTTCTTGGTGATTTCGTTGAACACCACGCGCTTGTAGCGGCTGTCATCACCACCGATGGCTTCGCGCAGGTGCCAGGCAATGGCTTCCCCCTCGCGATCCAAGTCGGTTGCGAGATAGATGGTGTCGGCATCCTTGGCGAGACGGCGCAGTTCCTCGATCACCTTCTCCTTGCCGGGAAGGATCTCGTAGCGGGCCTTCCAGCCGTGGTCCGGGTCGACGCCCATACGCGCTACAAGCTGCTTGCGCGCCTTCTCTTTCGCCGAGAGCGCGGGCGCCTCGCCGGCAGCGGCCTTGCCGCGCTTGGCGGCAGGCTCCTTGACGGCACTGGCCGAACCGCTGGTGGGCAGGTCTCGGATATGGCCGATACTCGACTTCACCACGTACTGGGTTCCCAGATACTTGTTGATGGTCTTGGCCTTAGCCGGGGATTCCACAATGACCAGCGATTTGCCCATGGATCGGAAAATTCCTGAATGCTAGAAGTGAGAGCGCAGCCCACGACTGGCGCGGCACCGCTATATATAGTGGCAACAAGGTGAGGTCAAGCACAGGGTGCTGCGCGACCAGCCCTCAAGCCCTGGAAAAAATGCTCGGCTCGGCCTGCACCAAAGCAAAGCGTGGGAGCCGTTCGCCGTCAACCTCGACCGACTCCAGGAACATGCTCAAGGGGCGTACCCAGAAGCCGTATTCGCCATACAGCGCCTGGTAGAACACCACTTCCTCCTCGGTCTCGGAATGCCGTGCCACGCTGAAAACGCGGTACTGCGGTCCCTTGTAGTGCTGATAGAGCCCGGGTTGCAAAGTCATGTATCGGCCCTCTTACAAAATAAAATAAAAAAAATCGGAAAAACAAAAACCGGGGCACCAGGCCCCGGTTTCCGTCACCGAAACGCTTAGACGCGTTCGAAGACGGTGGCAATGCCCTGGCCGAGGCCGATGCACATGGTGGACACCCCGAAAGTGCCGCCGTTCTGTTTCATCACGTTCAGCAGGGTGCCGGAAATCCGCGCACCGGAGCAACCGAACGGGTGACCCAGGGCGATGGCACCGCCGTGCAGGTTAACCTTCTCGTCCATCTTGTCGAGCACTTTCAGGTCCTTCAGCACTGGCAGGGCCTGTGCGGCGAACGCTTCGTTGAGCTCGATGAAGTCGATGTCGGCAATCGACAGGCCGGCCCGCTTGAGCGCCTTCTGGGTCGCTGGCACCGGACCATAACCCATGATCGCCGGGTCGACACCGGCCACCGCCATCGAACGGATCACCGCCATCGGCTGGATACCCAGGTCCTGGGCACGCTGCGCCGACATCACGATCATGCACGAGGCACCATCGGTGATCTGCGACGAAGTCCCCGCGGTCACGGTACCGCCCTTTGGGTTGAACGCCGGCTTCAACGCCGCCAGGCTTTCCAGGTTGGTTTCCGGGCGAATGGTCTCGTCGTAGTCGAAGACCTTCAGGAAGCCAGCCTCGTCATAGCCCTGCATCGGGATGATCTCGTCCTTGAACTTGCCTTCCACGGTCGCCTTGTGGGCGAGCTGGTGGGAACGCACGCCAAAGGCGTCCTGTGCTTCACGGGTGATGCCGTGCATCTTGCCGAGCATCTCGGCGGTCAGACCCATCATGCCCGAGGCCTTCGCCGCGTACAGCGACAGGTGCGGGTTCGGATCGACGCCGTGCATCATGCCGACATGGCCCATGTGCTCGACGCCACCGACGACGAAAACGTCACCATTGCCAGTCATGATCGCCTGGGCGGCGGTGTGCAGCGCGCTCATCGACGAACCGCACAGACGGCTGACGGTCTGGCCGGCCGCGGTGTGCGGAATCTGGGTCATCAGCGAAGCCATGCGCGCGATGTTCCAGCCCTGTTCCAGGGTCTGGTTGACGCAGCCCCAGATCACGTCCTCGACCTCGTTCGGGTCGACCTTGCTGTTGCGCTCCAGCAGCTTGCTGATCAGGTACGCGGACATGTCCTCGGCACGGGTGTTGCGGTGCATGCCGCCCTTGGAGCGGCCCATCGGAGTACGACCGAAGTCGACAATCACGACGTCTCTAGGATTCAAGCTCATATCGTTCACTCTCGCTCTAGTGTGGGCGCTTAACCGAAGAACCGCTGGCCATTTTTGGCCATTTCACGCAGCTTCGCGGTCGGGTGGTACAGCGCGCCCAGATCGGCGTACTGGTCAGCCAGGGCAACGAACTCGGCCACACCGATCGAGTCGATATAGCGCAGCGCGCCGCCACGGAAGGGAGGGAAACCGATGCCGTAGACCAGGCCCATGTCGGCCTCGGCCGCAGTGGCGACGATGCCGTCTTCCAGGCAGCGCACGGTTTCCAGGCACAGGGGGATCATCATCCAGTTGATGATGTCCTCGTCGGTCACTTCACGCTGCTCGTAGATGATCGGCTTGAGCACTTCCAGTACCGACGGGTCGGCGACCTTCTTCTGCTTGCCGCGCTTGTCGGTCTCGTAGGCGTAGAAGCCCTTGCCGTTCTTCTGACCCAGGCGCTTGGCATCGTAGAGGGCGTCGACGGCCGAGCGCCGGTCGTCCTTCATGCGATCCGGGAAGCCTTCGGCCATCACGTCGCGGCCATGGTGGCCGGTGTCGATGCCGACCACGTCCATCAGGTACGCCGGGCCCATGGGCCAGCCGAATTTTTCCATGATCTTGTCGATGCGGACGAAGTCCACGCCGGCGCTGACCAGCTTGGCGAAACCGCCGAAGTACGGGAACAGGATCCGGTTGACCAGGAAGCCCGGGCAGTCGTTGACCACGATCGGGTTCTTGCCCATCTTCTTGGCGTAGGCCACGGTGGTGGCGATCGCCTGTTCGCTGGATTTCTCGCCACGGATCACTTCCACCAGCGGCATCATGTGCACCGGGTTGAAGAAATGCATGCCGACGAAGTTTTCCGGACGCTTGAGGGCCTTGGCCAGCAGGCTGATGGAAATGGTCGAGGTGTTGGATGCCAGCACGGCATCTTCCTTGACCTGGGCTTCCACTTCAGCCAGCACCGCCTGCTTGACCTTCGGGTTCTCGACGACCGCCTCGACCACCAGGTCGACGTGACCGAAGTCGCCGTAGGACAGGGTCGGGCGAATGCCGTTGAGCACTTCGGCCATCTTCGCCGCGGTCATGCGGCCCTTCTCGACGCGGCTGACCAGCAGCTTGGCGGCTTCGGCCAAGCCCTGCTCGATACCGTGCTCGTTGATGTCCTTCATCAGGATCGGCGTGCCCTTGGACGCCGACTGATAGGCGATACCGCCACCCATGATGCCGGCACCGAGCACGGCGGCCTGCTTCACGTCCTTGGCGATTTCGTCATAGGCCTTGGCCTTCTTCTTCAGCTCCTGGTCGTTGAGGAACAGACCGATCAGGCTTTCGGCAGCCGAGGTCTTGGCCAGCTTCACGAAGCCGGCGGCCTCGATTTCCAGGGCCTTGTCACGGCCGAAGTTGGCGGCTTTCTGGATGGTCTTGATCGCTTCGACCGGCGCCGGGTAGTTCGGTCCGGCCTGGCCGGCGACAAAACCCTTGGCGGTTTCGAAGGCCATCATCTGCTCGATGGCGTTGAGCTTGAGCTTGTCCAGCTTCGGCTGGCGCTTGGCCTTGTAGTCGATCTCGCCGGAGATGGCGCGCTTGACCAGGTCCAGGGCGGCCTGCTGCAGTTGCTCGGGGGCGACCACGGCATCGACGGCGCCGACTTTCAGCGCGTCTTCGGCGCGGTTTTCCTTGCCGGCGGCAATCCACTCGATGGCGTTGTCCACGCCGATCAGGCGCGGCAGGCGGACGGTACCGCCAAAGCCCGGATAGATGCCCAGCTTGACTTCCGGCAGGCCGATCTTGGCGCTGGCGGACATGACCCGCAGGTCGGCGGCCAGGCACATTTCCAGACCGCCGCCCAGGGCGATGCCATTGATCGCGACCACGGTCGGAACGGCCAGGTCTTCGAAATCGCTGAAGATCCTGTTGGCTTCGAGGTTACCGGCCACGAGCTCGGCATCGGGCAACTTGAAGTTGTCGACGAATTCGGTGATGTCGGCACCGACGATGAACACGTCCTTGCCGCTGCTGACGACCACACCCTTGACCGAGGCGTCGGCCTTGAGGGTGTCCACCGCCTGACGGAGCTCGTTCAGGGTGAGACGGTTGAACTTGTTGACGGACTCACCCTTGAGATCGAACTTGAGTTCGACGATGCCACTTTCAAGAGCCTTAACCGTGATGGCTTTACCTTCGTAAATCATCAACTGATCTCCACGATATGGAAGCTGAACAGTACACGTCGGTCGCTAACTTCCGGCCCCGCATTGACGTCACCGTCATTGCCACGCCAAGCCGCCAGGCACACCCGCCGACGCGATAGTCGGGATTCTGTAAGAGCCGTCTGTCAGACAAACGCTCAATTCATACGCCCGTTTGATTTGGGTGTGGACACCTTCACGGAATTCGCGGCAATTGTCAATTGCCGAAAACACCCCGAAAAATGCGACTTTCCGGTCACTTTCCAGGCGCGCAGGTGCTGCAGCAGCCGGCCTGATGGCGCTTCACTGATGAAATCAATAACGTACGAAACGACCAGGTCAGGCACAAAACCAGGAACAGGCCTACCAGACTCCAAGAAAGAGCCTAGTGGAAAATATGGACACTTTTTATGAAGGGTACGTGCCGGGGCGATTGGTCCGATGAACTGCCCCTACCCGGTCAGGCCAGAGCCTTGAGCACTGCGGCGATGTCCTGAAGCACCCGCACGGCACCCCGCTCGCCCCAGTAGAGAGCGATCATCCGCGCGTCCGCCTCGACCTTGTAGACATTGGCCGGCAACGTCCGCAAATGCGGCAGCAGGGCCTCGTCCGCGAGCACCTCGCGCCACTGGTTGACCCAGACACCCGGCTCCACCTGCCAGTAGCACCAGCACGAAGGCGCCTTGCCGCGTCGCGGGCGATGATACTGCGCGCACGGACTCGGCGGTTCCGGGGACAGCCAGTGCGGCCACTCCTGGGGCGCCAGTTGCATGCCCAGGCCAATGCGCCGCGCCTCCATGCGCAAGGCCATCCGGTCGCTCTGGCGGCGCGACGGACGCAGCCAGGCCAGAGGACTGAGAACCACCGCCAGGATTGACACCACTATCCAGACCGTCATATCTCTACTCCCCGAAGATTATTCATGAGCGATTGATTCAGGGCAGAACCAATCAACTTGAAACGAGCCATAATCAATACAATTGCGATCCTCAGGAGGTGCCTGCAATGCCCTACAACCACATTCTGGTTGCCGTCGACCTGACGGAAGAGTGCGACCCGGTCATTCATCGCGCACGCGAACTGTCGGTCAGCAACAACGCCAAGCTCTCGCTGGTCCACATCGTCGAGCCCATGGCCATGGCCTTTGGCGGCGACGTGCCGATGGACCTGTCCCAATTGCAGCAACAACAGTTCGACCAGGCCAAGGAGCGCCTGGAGCGACTGATCAACAAGTATCCCGAAATCTCGAAAGACACCTGCCACCTCACCTACGGCCAGCCGCGCCAGGAGATCCATCACCTGGCCAAGGAGCAGCACTGCGACCTGATCGTGGTCGGCAGCCACGGACGTCATGGTCTGGCCCTGTTGCTCGGCTCCACGGCCAACGACGTGCTCCACGGCGCCCCCTGCGACGTCCTCGCCGTGCGCCTGCAGAACAAGAGCTGATCCGTACCGCTCGCTCTCGTGCAGGAGCCGGGCTTGCCCGCGAATGGCATTGCACGGTGAAACCGTCAAACCGCGCCGCCTGGTTCGCGGGCAAGCCCGGATCCCACAAGGGCACGGCGGCGCATGAGCCAACCCACCAGGACAATCCCTGAAAAAAGCCCGGCCTCACAGAATGAAGCCGGGCTTTTTTATCGCAGCGTCACCCATCAGGCATCCAGTTCGGCCCAGCGCTCGACCATCGCATCCAGTTCGGTCTGCAGCGTTTCCAGCCTGGCCAGCACGGCGGTCGTTTCGGCAACCGGGCGCTGATAAAACCCTGGCTCGGCCATCTCGGCCTGCACGGCGGCGATTTCCTGCTCCTTGGCCTCAATCTCGCCTGGCAGGGCCTCCAGCTCGCGCTGCAACTTGTAGCTGAGCTTCTTCTTCGCCGCCGGCGCTTCGGCCACCGGCGCCACCTGCGCAGGGGGGGCAGTGACGATAGCCGATTCAAGCTCGGCCTTGCCCGACTTGCTCTCGGTCACCCCCAGCAAACGTGGCGAACCGCCCTGGCGCAGCCAGTCCTGATAACCGCCGACGTACTCGCGAACCTTACCCTCGCCTTCGAACACCAGGGTGCTGGTCACCACGTTGTCGAGGAACGCCCGGTCGTGGCTGACCATCAGGACGGTACCCTGGAAGGTCAACAGCACCTCTTCCAGCAACTCGAGGGTTTCCACATCGAGGTCGTTGGTCGGTTCGTCGAGCACCAGCAGGTTGGCCGGTTTGCTGAACAGCTTGGCCAGCAGCAACCGCGCACGTTCACCACCAGACAGCGCCTTGACCGGCGTGCGTGCCCGCTGCGGGCTGAACAGGAAATCGCCGAGGTAGCTGAGCACATGGCGGCTCTGGCCATCGATCTCGATGAAGTCCCGACCTTCGGCGACGTTGTCGACCACGGTCTTTTCCAGGTCCAGTTGATGGCGCAACTGGTCGAAATAGGCCACCTCGATGCGGGTGCCTTCCTCGACCTTGCCGCTGGTCGGCACCAGGCCGCCGAGCATCAGCTTCAACAGGGTGGTCTTGCCGGTGCCGTTGGCCCCGAGCAGGCCGATACGGTCGCCACGCTGCAGGACCATGGAGAAGTCCTTGACCAGGAACGGGCCGTCCGGATGGGCAAAGCTGATGTTGTCGAGCACCATCACCTGCTTGCCGGACTTCTCCGCCGCTTCCAGCTGGATGTTCGCCTTGCCGGTGCGCTCGCGGCGCTCGCTGCGTTCGACGCGCAGCGCCTTCAGCGCCCGCACGCGACCTTCGTTGCGGGTACGCCGGGCCTTGATGCCCTGGCGGATCCAGACCTCTTCCTGGGCCAGGCGCTTGTCGAACAGGGCGTTGGCGGTTTCCTCGGCCGCCAGCATGGCTTCCTTGTGTACCAGGAAGCTGGCGTAGTCGCCGTTCCAGTCGATCAACCCGCCGCGATCCAGTTCGAGAATACGGGTCGCCAGGCTCTGCAGGAAGGAACGGTCGTGGGTGATGAACAGCACCGCGCCCTGGAATTCCTTGAGCGCATCTTCCAGCCAGGCGATCGCGCCGATGTCCAGGTGGTTGGTCGGCTCGTCGAGCAGCAGCAGGTCCGGCTCGGCCACCAGGGCCTGGGCCAGCAGTACGCGACGACGCCAGCCACCGGACAGCTCGGCCAGGGTCTTGTCGGCCGGCAACTGCAGACGGCTCAGGGTGCTTTCGACCAGGGTCTGCAGGCGCCAGCCATCGCGGGCCTCGAGGTCGTGCTGGACACGCATCAGCTTGTCCAGGTCGGCATCGGTCACGATGTTCTGGCTCAGGTGGTGATACTGCGCCAGCAGTTCGCCGACCCCGTCCAGGCCCTGGGCGACCACATCGAACACGGTACGCTCGTCGGCCACCGGCAGTTCCTGCGGCAATTCGCCGATCTTGAGCGCGGGCGCCCGCCAGACGGAGCCGTCGTCGGGCTTCTGGTCGCCCTTGACCAGCTTCAACATGCTGGACTTGCCTGTGCCGTTGCGGCCAATGATGCACACCCGCTCACCACGGGCGATCTGCCAGGACACCTTGTCCAACAACGGCATGGCGCCGAAAGCAAGGGACACATCGCTGAATTTGAGCAGGGTCATGAGCTTCTCCAAAAACCGGGCGCGCATTCTACCCGATGTTGACCGGGGAAGCGGTCGCGATTTTCGCCAGCGGTCGAAGCCGGTGTCGCCTGCCACATGACATTTGGTATCAAGTTGCGTACACAAGGCCGGCAAAACTTTCGCCTCCTGCCGGCAAAAGGCTAAGCTACCCGGCAATCAGCACCGGCCTCGGGGCCTGTGCTTGTCCGTTTTTTTACCCGGAAGTCTCATGCGCAGCCGTCTTTTCAACTTTTTATCGTGTCTGCTTCTTTCCACCTGCGCCGTTCAAGCTGCACAGGCCGCCGATCTCGCCCAGCAACGCCAGCTCTACGATGACGCCAAGCGCGCCCTGGCCAAGGGCGATTCAGGCCCGTACTTCCAGTACCGCGGCGCCCTGCAGAGCTACCCACTGGAACCCTACCTGGCCTACGACGAACTGACCGCCCGACTCAAGACCGCCAGCAACGCCGAGATCGAGCGGTTCCTCGCCGAACACGGCGACCTGCCCCAGGCCAACTGGATGAAACTGCGCTGGTTGCGCTGGCTGGCCGAACGCGGCGACTGGGCGCCCTTCGTCAAGTACTACGATCCGAAGCTTAACTTCACCGAACTGGACTGCCTCAACGGCCAGTACCAGCTCAGCCACAACCTGCGTGCCGAGGGTTTCGCCACCGCGGAAAAGCTCTGGCTGACCGGCAAGACGCAACCCGCCGCCTGCGACGCCCTGTTCGACAGTTGGGCGGCCCAGGGCCAACTGACCGAACAGAAGCGCTGGCAACGCGTCAAGCTGGCCGCCGAGGCCCGCAACTACGGCCTGGCCACGGCGCTGGTAAAAGGCCTGAGCACTCTCGGTGCGCAGGGCCGGCTGATGATCGACGTCGCCCAGAAGCCCGACCTGCTGGGCCAGCCGGCGCGCTTCGTCCCGGCGGACGAGGCGATGTCCGACGTGGTCGGCCTGGGCCTGCGGCGCCTGGCACGCCAGGACCCGGACAAGGCCATGGCGCTGCTCGACGGCTATGCCTCGAGCATGCACTTCTCCCGCGACGAGAAGGTGTCCATCGCCCGCGAGATCGGCCTGACCCTGGCCCGCCGCTACGACGGCCGTGCCTTGGAAATCATGACCCAGTACGACCCTGAGCTGCGCGACAATACCGTCACCGAGTGGCGCCTGCGCCTGCTGCTGCGCCTGGGCCGCTGGGAAGAGGCCTATCAGTTGACCCGCCGCCTGCCCCAAGACCTGGCCAACACCAACCGCTGGCGCTACTGGCAAGCCCGCAGCCTGGAACTGGCCCAACCGCAGAACCCGCAGGCACAGATCCTGCTCAAGAGCGTCGCCCGCGAGCGTGATTTCTACGGTTTCCTCGCCGCCGATCGCTCGCAGACCCCCTACCAGTTGGCCAACCGCCCGCTGGTCCTCAGCCAGCAGTTGATCAACAAGGTCCGCAACACCCCAGGCGTGCGCCGCGCCCTGGAACTGCACGATCGCGGCCAGATCGTCGACGGCCGCCGCGAGTGGTACCACGCCAGCCGCCACCTCAGCCGTGACGAAATGGTCGCCCAGGCCAAGCTGGCCTACGACCTGAAGTGGTACTTCCCGGCCATCCGCACCATCAGCCAGGCGCAGTACTGGGATGACCTGGATATCCGCTTCCCCATGGCCCATCGCGACACCCTGGTCCGCGAGGCCAAGCTGCGCGGCCTGCATTCGAGCTGGGTATTTGCGATCACCCGTCAGGAAAGCGCCTTCATGGATGATGCGCGCTCCAACGCTGGCGCCACCGGCCTGATGCAACTGATGCCCGGTACCGCCAAGGAAACCGCGCGCAAGTTCAGCATCCCGCTGGCTTCGCCGCAGCAGGTGCTGGATCCGGACAAGAACGTCCAGTTGGGCGCGGCCTACCTGAGCCAGGTGCACGGCCAGTTCAACGGCAACCGCGTGCTCGCCACCGCCGCCTACAACGCCGGCCCTGGCCGCGTACGGCAATGGCTCAAGGGCGCGAATCACCTGA
Organism: Pseudomonas fuscovaginae SE-1; assembly: GCF_000364705.1. Classification (GTDB taxonomy): domain Bacteria; phylum Pseudomonadota; class Gammaproteobacteria; order Pseudomonadales; family Pseudomonadaceae; genus Aquipseudomonas; species Aquipseudomonas fuscovaginae_A. The sequence continues at coordinate 29,183 of NZ_AQOH01000347.1, forward strand.
GCTTCGACGTCTGGGTGGAGAGTATTCCGTTCGACGAGACCCGCCAATACGTGCAGAACGTGCTGTCCTACGCGGTGATCTACGGACAGAAACTCAATGCGCCACAACCGCTGGTGGATTGGCACGAGCGGTTCTTCGACGATCAGTGATCCAGGCACCGACCTGTGCCACTTGACTCACGGATCACATCCTGACCTGTAGGAGCCGGCTTGCCGGCTCCTACAGGTCAGGATGTGATCCGATATTTGATGCAATCCGTTGAGCCCTCCACAGAGCCCGACGGATCACTCGAGAATCGTTACCGGCATCCCCACTTCCAGCCGCCCCAGTCCGTCATTGACCAGGTTCTGCCCGAAAAACACATCCCCATCCTTCTCGCGATAGGTCTTGAGCGTGGTCAGCGGCTCGCGGTCGGCGCTGCGTTCCCCGGTCTGCGGGTCGATGGTGGTGAGGATGCAGCGCGAGCACGGCTTGACCAGGCGAAACTCGATCTCGCCAATGCGGATCCGCTTCCAGCGATCCTCGGCAAACGCCTCGCTGCCCTCGATGACCAGGTTCGGTCGAAAGCGCAGCATCTCCAGCGGGCGCCCGACCTTCCGGGACAGATCCTCCAGCGACGCCTGGCCGATCAACAGCAACGGAAAGCCATCGGCAAATGCCACACGATCATCATCCCTGCCATAGCCGGCCTGAGTGACCCGCGCCCGCTCCAGCGGCACATGAACCAGGCGTACCGACTTGCCGATAAAGCCGCTCAGCCAGACAGCGGCTTCATCTCCGGCATCGGGAACACGCAGGCTATCGCTCCAGACGGTCACGCCGCGCAAGGCTTCATCGGCACCGGGCAACGCCACTTCCAGCGGCGGGTGCCCCGGCGCGCTCAAGGTCAAGCCACCGGCGGCATTCCACAAGGCCGACAACTGGCTCATGCCGGCCACGGCACGTTGGGTCAGAAAACGTCCGCTGGCTTCGTCCACCACCATCCAGCGTCGATCCCCCGCCAACCCCAGCTCGTCAAGCGAGGCCCGGGACAGGGATTCGCCCCTTGCGGACTTGAGGGGATAACGGTAAAGCGCGCTCAGACGCAACATGGGGGCCGGCTCCTGGAGAAAAGCCCACGATATACGAGCCGTTCGCCCAATCAAAGACGAGCCGATGACAGCGCGGATCGAGGGCAGGCCTTGCACCCGCCCCCAGGGCAGCCGATCAGGCGCCGGGATGATCCAGCAGCAGGCGCTGGCGAACCACGTCCACCAGCTTGTCCGGCTGGAACTTGGAGAGGAAGTTGTCGCAACCGACCTTCTTCACCATGGCTTCGTTGAAGCTGCCGGACAGCGAGGTGTGCAGCACCACATAGAGGCCACGCAGGCGCGGGTCGTTTCGGATCTCGGTGGTCAGACGATAACCGTCCATCTCCGGCATCTCCGCGTCGGTGAACACCATCAACAGCTTCTCGGTCATCACCGCGCCGGAATCGGCCCAGTTCTTGAGCATGTTCAGTGCCCGGAGGCCATCACTGGCGATGTGCAGCTTCACCCCCAACTGGCCCAGGGTATCGCGCAACTGCGACAGGGCCACCTTGGAATCGTCGACCAGCAACACCTCGCGCCCACGGGCGTGCTCCATGACCGGATCATCGAGTTTTTCCCGGGAAACCTTGGCGTTGTACGGCACGATTTCGGCCAGGACTTTTTCCACGTCGATGATTTCCACCAACTGATCGTCGACCTTGCTGATGGCGGTCAGGTAATGCTGGCGCCCGGCACTGCCCGGCGGCGGCATGATCGCCTCCCAGTTCATGTTGACGATGCGATCCACGCCACCGACCAGGAACGCCTGCACCGAGCGGTTGTACTCGGTGACGATGATGGTGCTGTCGGGGCCCGGCACCAGCGGACGCATGCCGATCGCCTGGGACAGGTCGATCACCGGCAGGGTCTGTCCACGCAGGTTGACCACCCCACAGACAAAGGGATGGCGCTGGGGCATCAGGGTCAGTTTGGGCAGTTGCAGGACCTCCTGCACCTTGAACACGTTGATCGCGAACAACTGGCGACCGGCCAGGCGGAACATGAGAATCTCCAGACGATTCTCTCCCACCAATTGCGTACGTTGGTCTACCGTGTCGAGAATGCCGGCCATCAATCACTCCTGGGGCGCTGATACAAAGAACTTCATTGAGAGAGTTATCGGCCGCTTTCGCCGGACCTTGACCCCCATGCAAAATGTCACGCAAAACGTTTGATGTCACATTAACATCATGCTTTACTGAGCGCACTGTCCAGACCCGACAGATCCCGCGCGAGGCGACCACCGGATCGGTTTTTTGTTCCCCTGCCTAGGGGAATCCCTTAGCAACAATCAGGCGCAACCTGATATTCGCAATATCCAATAGCCATTAATGTGACGCCATTCTCATTACATGAATGGAGTCAGGCTTTTGCTTTCAATCGCGGTAGGGTGGCCGGAAAGCCAGGCAAAGCGCCTGACAGCTCCGGCTAAAACGCTCTGGATCGGTGCTTTTGAGCGATCCTTGCACTCGTCGCGAGTTGGCTTGGTGAACATCGACTGCCAATGCCTGAGAATCCCTTGCAATCACTCTGCCCCGAAACAATCGACGGCAGATCACTGCCATGCCCTGTTGGCCGACATTAACTTAACGCCGTTCGCCAAGCGCGACCTTCTATCGCCTGCCGATGTTTCATGGAGATAAAGCATGCTGAACGGTAAAGAACGGCAGGCCAAACTGCCGGAATTCCTGGTTGAAGCAGAGAACCTGCAGACCCGGATGCAGGAGTGTTGCCAGCACCTGGCGCTGATCCGTAACGACAGGGATGCGATCGACTGCCTGCTCGCCGCCCTGCACAAGCTCAGCGGACGGGCCGACGTACTTGGCGTACACTGCATGGCTGACTTCGCCCGACATATCCACGACGTCCTGAGCCATGCGCCTGACCGGCTCAACCTGCACGACGACGCCTTGCAGGCCCTGCAGGGCTGCCTGACGCTGCTGGCGTGGCAGTTGGAACTGATCGATCCGCATACCGGCCAACTGGGCCTGGACGACAGCGAACAAGCCGAACTGATTGCCACCCTGGCGGAACGGATCGAAGTCTCGACGGCCCTGCTTGCCGAAGCGAAAGGCCTCACGCTGATCACCTTTCCCGGACATTCCGCCTGAACCGCAGCGCCCGGCCCCGCCCCTCGCCAGGCGCGGGCACTCACCAAGCCCTCCAAACAAAGCCAAGACCAACTAACCGGCAACTTTCGGTGTTGAACCGGGCGCTCTTACGCGCAGAAAGAACCGCGCGATAAACTGCAACGACTTCAAACATAAACACGATAGCGAAAACTGCCTGGCGAGTCTTCTGGAACCGGCGCACAGAAAAGCTGACCGGCCGGACATATACCGACAGGGACGACCAACCTTAAACGAAGTGCTACTATGCTGCCCGCTTGCTTATGTACTTGATGGCAAAATGTTTTCTGGCACTTCGGCACAGGACCCAAAAAAGTAATAGCACTTAGCCGCAATCCCTCTATTAAGTTGTACATGAATATTAAACCGTATCGGTTTTCAAACGGAGTCCTGTCAGTCATTACGACCGGATTCTTCGCACCGGACATTTATTGGCTCCACACGCTATGTACGCCAGCCTCAAGTCACTAAAGCCTTGGCTCCGCTCACGCAGGAACGCTCGCCGGCTGTCCGCCCTGCTCTGCATCGCCTCGGCGATCACCAGCCTGGCGCTCTACCTGAACGGTTCGCTGCTGTCCCTGGGGTTGCTGCTGCTGAACCTGGCGACACTGGCCAGCATCTGGCTGCAATACCGCGACTCGCGCACCTCGATCAATTTCCAACCCCAGGAACTGGCCGACCGCCTGCTGCAGGTGCAGGAAAACGAACGCCACCGCCTGAGCCGCGAACTGCACGATGACATCGGTCAACTGCTGACCGCGGCCAGGTTGCAGACCCAGTGGCTGCAAGGACGCCTTCCGGAGGAACTGCGCGGCCACTGCGCGGACCTCAACAACACCCTGGAGGAAACCCTGGCCAAGGTGCGCGACGTCTCGGCCATTCTCAATCCACGCCAATTGACCAGCCTCGGGCTGGAAGCCAGCCTGCGCGCCCACCTGCTCAAGACACTGGGCAACACCAGCCTGCACTGGAGCCTGGAATGCCATCAGCAGTTGGCCGGGCTGTCCGAGGAGATGGCCGTGACCGCCTTTCGCATCACCCAGGAGGCCGTCACCAATGTCCTGCGCCATGCCAGGGCCGACAACCTGCTGGTGCGTCTCAAGCGTCTTCCCGAAGGCCTGTCGTTGTACATCGCCGATGATGGCCAGGGCTTTTCCCCGGCCGCCAATCCCGCCGAACAGGGACAACGCGGCATGGCCGGCATGGTCGAGCGCGCCGAACAACTGGGCGGCCGATTGACAGTCAGCAGCGGACCCGGCAAAGGTACGCAAATCGAAGCCCTTCTTCCCTGGGCCCCCCGCGCCCTCGAACGAGCCAGTACGAATAGGGTTCTATGACCTGCAACTTACTTCTTGTGGATGACCACTCACTGATCAGGGCCGGTGTCCGCGCCCTGGTGCTGGAGATTCCCGGTTACGCCGTGATCGGCGAAGCCAGCGATGGCGCACAGTTGCTCGAAGCCGTCGAGCGCCTGAATCCGGACATCATCCTGCTCGACCTGTCGATGCGCGATACCGGCGGGCTCGATGCCCTGCGCCAGTTGCAGGCGGTGCGCCCGCAGAGCAAGGTGCTGATCCTGTCGATGCACACCGACCCGCAACTGATCATGCAGGCCCTGGAAATCGGTGCCCACGGCTACCTGCTCAAGGACACCACCGCGACCGAACTGGCCCAGGCCCTGGAGGCCCTGCGCAACAACGAGCGCTACCTCAGCCCGGCGATCGCCCATACGGTGATCAACCAGGCCCTGACCCAGGCCCAGCGTCACTCGCCGGTGCAGGTGCAGGCCCAGACCCACAACCTGACCGGACGCCAGCTGGAAATTCTCCGGTTGATCGTGCGCGGCAAGTCCACCCGGGAGATCGCCAACGGCCTGGGCCTGAGCATCAAGACCGTCGAGACCCACCGCGCACAGATCATGAAGCGCCTGCAGATTTTCGATGTGGCCGGGCTGGTGCTGTTCGCGGTCCGCGAGCGCATCATCAGTCTGGACGACTGAGCAGCGGCGAGTCCGCCGGCAGGTGCACCCGCAGTGCCCCGGGGCGGGCCTCGAAACGCAGGCTGTCACTCTCCAGGGGCTCTCCGTCGAGATTCAGGTACAGCCCCTCGGCGACCTTGATCTCGACCCATGGCAGGCGGGCCCGGACGAACATGTTGTCCAGCCCCCAACCGTCGCTCATCAGTTGGCGCAAGGTGCCCACCACTTCCTGGGGTGCCGGCAGGATGCCGATATCGAGCAGGCCGTCATCGACCTGCGCCTGCGGACACAGCACATGCCCGCCGCCAGCCTGGCGGCCATTGCCGATGCCCAGCGCGAGCAGCTCGCCCCGCCAGTGGAAATCCGGCCCCTGCAGCTCGCCATAGGCGGCATGCAGCTCACCGAAGCGCGACAGCCCGGTGAACAGATAGGCCGCGGCGCCCAGTACCTTCTTCAGGTCCTCGGAGGTATTGGCCGTCACCTGGCTGCCGAAACCGCCAGTGGCCATATTCAGAAACACTTGCTCCCCGACGGCACCGAGATCGATCGGCCGGGCCGGTGCATCCAGCAGTTGCAAGGCCGTGGCTGGCTCCAGCGGCACACCGGCGGCACGGGCGAAATCGTTGGCGGTGCCCAGCGGCATCAACACCAGGCTCGCCTCGGTCCCGGCCAACGCCTCGGCGATATCGCGCAAGGTGCCGTCGCCGCCGCCGGCGATCAGTTGCCGATACCCCATGCCCAGCGCCTCCTGGACCAGTCGCTGGGCATCGCCCGCTTCCCAGGTCAGGCGAACGGCCAGCTCCCAACCTTCGCGGCGCCGGTCTTCGACCGCCGTCCTGACCTCCTCGTTGAGAGCCTGCTTGCCGTGCAGAATCAGCAATGCCTTGCGCTCGCTCATCGGCGTTTTCTCCTGTGTCGATGGCTGTAAGAAATGTGGACCGCAGCCGGATGAAAACGACTTGACGTACCAGGTATTTATTTCATTGCCAACCACCGCACCGGCTCTAGACCGGGCTCGACCTGTAAAACAGCAACATCCGATTTTTTTCAGCGACATGATGTCATTCAATTAGCGACCGACTCTTTCATGAGCTTTACTCAAGCCTGTGTCCTGTACACAGGAGGAAAAAATGTACAAATGTGCCGGTGAAGACAACTAAAGCAATAAGACTTGTCCTTGCCTGAATGACAGACAGGAACGGTCGCATCTGACAGCGGAACCAGCTACCAGGGAGGGGGGCAGCGCAAGAAGCCCTGGTGCGTTGCTACAGGAATTACCTACCGAAGTGTTTCGTAGTTGCCATTTCGAGATGGTAGAAAAGGAAGGGGGTCTCAATGCGCTTGCAACCAGTCGACAGTCTGTTCCTCACCCGGCCCAGCATGGTCGAGTACTTTCTGTTCGGCATTCGCCTGGTCCACGGACTCACCGCCATCCTTCCCGGCCTGCTGCTGATGGTTTACCTGCGCGAGCAAACCCCCGACATCACCGAGAGCTATCTGACCATCCTGCTGTTCTTCGGCGTCATCAGCGTGCTGATCTTCCAGGCGCTGGGGGTCTACGCCGAGGCGATCTTCAGCAACATGCTGCGCTTCCAGATCACCCTGTTCGCCTGGTCGTCGGCGTTCTGCCTGCTGCTGTTCATGCATCATGGCCTGCAACTGTTCAACTACCTGGATAACACGCAACTGCTGGTCTGGTTCATCGCCAGCCTGACACTGTTCGGCATCGAGCGGCTGATCCTGCTGGCGCTGTTCCAGCAACTGATGCAACGCGGCATTTTCCTGCAGAACGCGGTGATTCTCGGCGCTACCGAGAACGGCCAGCGCCTGGCCGAATACCTGTCCCAGCACCAGGACATCCGCTCGGGAGTGATCGGCTTCATCGACGACCGCATCGGTCGACTGCCGAAGACCATGGTCAACCTGCCGCTGCTGGGCAACTCCGGCGACCTGGAACAAATGATCCGCGAAGAGCGGGTCACCCAGGTGCTGGTCGCCCTGCCCTGGTCGGCGGAAAACCGCATGGACTACATCATTCGCGAACTTCGCCGGTTGCCGGTCAACGTGTTGCTGGTGCCGGACATGGTTGCCTTCCGCCACGCCCACAACCGCATCACCGAAGTCGCCAACCTGCCGATGTTCAACGCCTCCGAAGTCCCCCTGCGCGGCTGGTCGCCAATGTTCAAGCGCCTGGAAGACATGGTGCTGTCGAGCCTCGCGTTGATCCTGCTGTCACCGATCATGCTGCTGGTGGCGATCGCGATCAAGATCGACTCACCGGGGCCGGTGCTGTTCCGGCAGAAACGCTACGGCTACAACAACCGGCTGATCGAGGTGTTCAAGTTCCGCTCGATGCACCAGCACCAGGCCGACGCCAACGCCGAGAAACAGACCACCCGCGGCGACCCGCGAATCACCCGGGTCGGGCGGTTCATCCGCAAGACCAGCCTCGACGAACTGCCACAACTGTTCAACGTGTTCGTCGGCAGCATGTCCATGGTCGGTCCGCGCCCCCATGCCACGGCAACCAAGGCCGCCGGCATCCTGTTCGAGGAAGCGGTGAAGGAATACACCTCGCGCCATCGGGTCAAACCGGGAATCACCGGGCTGGCGCAGATCAACGGCTATCGAGGTGAAACCGACACCCTGGAGAAGATCGAGAAACGAGTAGAATTCGACCTCGAATACATCGAAAACTGGTCGATCTGGTTCGATCTCTACATTCTGTTCCGCACTGTCCCGGCAGTGCTCCTGACGCGCGAGGCCTTCTGACATGAGCCTGCTCATTCCCTGCATCATCGCCGGCGGTGCCGGTACCCGACTCTGGCCGGTTTCCCGCGAAGCCATGCCCAAGCCCTTCATGCGCCTGCCCGACGGCGAAAGCCTGCTGCAGAAGACCTTCCGCCGCGCCACTGGCCTGGCCGACGTGCAGCGCCTGCTGACCGTGACCAATCGCGAAGTGTTTTTCCGCACCCTGGATGATTACCGGCTGCTGAACAGGGGGGGCACGGCGCTGGACTTCATCCTCGAACCATTCGGCCGCAACACCGCGCCGGCCATCACCGCCGCCGCCCTGCATGTCGCCCGACTGTACGGCGAGGATGCGCAATTGCTGGTGTTGCCGGCAGACCACCTGATCAAGGACCTGGACGCCTTCGCCAAGGCGGTGCAAAGCGCGCGCAAACTGGCCGACCAGGGTTGGCTGGTGACCTTTGGCCTGGTCCCGACCAAGGCCGAAACCGGCTTTGGCTATATCGAGAAAGGCCAGGCGCTGGACGACGGCAGCTTCCAGGTCGCGCGCTTCGTCGAGAAGCCCGACGCGGCCACCGCCCAGGGCTACGTCGACGGTGGCCTGCACCTGTGGAACGCCGGCATGTTCTGCCTGCGCGCCGACGTGGTGCTGCGCGAACTGCAGGAACATGCCCCGGACGTGCTGGCGGCGATGAGCGAATGCCTGGCCCACAGCCATAGCCGTGAGGGCAGCCAGGAGTTGCAACTGGAACTGGACAGCAAAACCCTGGGCCTCGCCCCGGACATCTCCATCGACTATGCGTTGATGGAACGCTCGAAGAAGGTGGCAGTAGTGCCCTGCCAGCTCGGCTGGAGCGACATCGGTTCATGGCAGGCGGTCCGCGAGCTGACCCCGGCCGACGCCAACGGCAACCAGTGCAACGGCGAAACCGTGCTGTATGACGTGAACAACTGCTACATCGACTCACCCAAGCGTCTGGTCGGCGGGGTCGGGCTCAAGGACCTGATCATCATCGATACCCCCGACGCCCTGCTGGTCGCTGACAGCAAGCGCAGCCAGGACGTGAAACTCATTGCCCAGGAACTCAAGCGCCAGGGCCACGAAGCCTACCGCCTGCATCGCACGGTGAGCCGCCCCTGGGGTACCTACACCGTGCTCGAAGAGGGCAAGCGCTTCAAGATCAAGCGCATCGTGGTCAAGCCCGACGCCTCGCTGTCGCTGCAGATGCACCATCACCGCAGCGAGCACTGGATCGTCGTCAGTGGCATGGCCCTGGTCACCAACGGCGAGAACGAATTCCTCCTGGACACCAACGAGTCGACCTTCATCAAGCCGGGCAAGACTCATCGCCTGGTCAATCCGGGCGTGATCGACCTGGTGATGATCGAGGTGCAGAGCGGCGAATACCTGGGCGAGGACGATATCGTGCGCTTCACCGATATCTACGGGAGGGTTCCCGTCGAGGCCAGCAAGTCCTGAAACCCGGCAAGCACAGTACCACCCAGCCCGTCAGGGAGCTGTAAACATGCACGACAGGAAGAGTGACCAATGAAAACCCCCTTGCTGATCTTCAGTGTTCTACTACTCAGCGCCTGCAGCATCCCGGCCAAGGTGGTGCTGCCACAGAAAAACGTGCTGCAGGAAGGTCACAGGGCTGGCGAGGCGCTGGCCGGCAAGCCCCTGCCCGCGCAGCGGATTCGGGCCGGCGATACCTTGCGTATCGTGCGCAACACCGGCGAGGCGCCGTCGATCTCCGCGTTCACCGCCAACTCCATCTATGAATTGACGCTGTTCACGGTGATGAACGACGGCAGCTTCGCCTACCCCTACATCGGCAACGTCAAGGCGGCGGGCATGACGCCGCAGGAGCTCACCGTGTTCCTGCAGGACAAGCTCAAGAACATCTACCAGGACTCGGCGCTGACGGTGAACATTTCCGCCTCGCCGGGCAACACCGTGTTCGTCGGCGGCTCGGTGCGCAATCCGAACAACCTGTCGGTGACCACCGCCACCACCCTGGAACAGGCACTGATCGGCGCCGGCGGCCTGCTGCCGGTGGGTGACAGCCGCAACGTCGCGCTGCTGCGTCAGGAAGACGACGGCCGCTACAAGACCTATTTCTTCGACTACCGCGACACCATGCTCGCCGGCGTCAGCAACCGCCCGCCGGTGCTGCTGCAACGCGGCGACGTGATCTTCGTGCCCAAGTCCCGCGTGGGCAATGGCATCGAGTGGGTCGACCTGTACCTGAACCAGCTGATTCCGTTCCAGAAATCGATTGGTATCGGGGTGAACTACAACTTGCGTGAAAACAGCAACTGATCGTTAAGGACAACAGACATGATCAATATCCGCTCCTTCCGCGATTTGTTGCGCCTGTTTTTCATCTTCAAGCACGAAGTGAAAATCACCGTGCTGGTGACGCTCATCATCATCCTGCTCGGCGCCTTCCTGCTGCCCAACCGCTACGAGTCCACCGCTCTGCTGCTGGTCAAGCCGGGGCGCGACACCAGCACCCTGCCGATCGAGATCTCCGATCGCCAGGCGACCATCATCCCCAGTGCCCAGCGCGATCCGATTCTCGACGAGGAACGCATGCTCACCGGGCGCCCGATCGCCCGCCTGGTGGCCGAGCAGTACCTCAACGAACTGTCCCGGATCCCGCCGCAGGAGGGCTTCCTGGCAACGGTCAAGACCCTGGTCAAGAGCACCCTGCAAGCGCTGGTCGACGCTGGCCGCGGGCTCCTGCAACTGCTCGGCGTGGTGGAGAAGCAGACCCCGGTCGAACGTCTGGCCGACCAGTTGCTGAAGAACTTCAACGTGACCCACGCCCCCGGCTCCTCGGTCATGGAAATCAGCTTCACCTGGAACAACCCGGCGGTGGCGCAGACCATCGTCCAGAGCTGGATCGAGCAGTACGAACAGGAGCGTACCCGCAGCCTCGGACGCAAGAGTCTCTATACCTTCTATGAAAGTGAAAGCAAGGCGACCCAGGCGCGAATCCTCGACTACAAGAAAAAAATCGAGGCCCACCTCAACGAGCTGGGTGCGGTCAGCATCTCCGAGCGCCTGAACGATATCTCGCGCAACCTCAACAACCTGCGCGGCGAACACCTGAACACCACCCGGGCCGTGGCCTCGACCCGTAGCGGCCTGGAACGGATCCAGGCGCAGCTCAACAGCATGAAGAAAGAAATCAGCATCGGCCGGCAGATGAGCATCAACCCCGACCGCCAGGACCTGCAGCAACGGATCAACTCCAAGCAGATCGAACGCCAGGAAATGCTGCGCACCTTCAAGGAAGGCGCGCCACCGGTGAAGGCCATGGACACCGCCATCGCCAACCTGCAGAAACTGCTCAAGGAGCAGAACGCGGTGGTCCAGCGCTCCGACAACCTGGCACCGAACCCGGTTTATACCCGCCTGCAGAACAGCTTCGCCGACCAGCAGGCCAGCCTCAGCCGCCTGCAGACCCAGGCCGCACAGCAGAAGACCCAGCTCGAGCAACTGGAACAGGACCGTCGCCAGGCTCTGGCCATCGAGCCGGAGATGTCGCGCCTGCAACGCGAACTCGATGCCGCCGAGAAGAGCTTCGCGCTGTACAGCGAAAGCACCGAGAAAGCCCGCATCGACCGTGAACTGGACAAGAGCCGGATCAGCAACATCGCGGTGATCGAGCAGGCCACGCTCAATGAAGCCAGGGTGTTTCCCAAGAGCCTGAGCATGATCCTGCTGGCGATCCCGCTGAGCCTGGCGGTCGGCCTGCTGGCGCTGTACTTCTTCTACCTGCTGGACCAGCGCATCCACGATGGCGACAAGATCGAGTCGCGCTTCGGGGTCAAGGTCTGGACCAGCCTGCAGGATATCAGCGACAACGATCCACGGCGGCGCACCGCCTTCACCGCCAGCATGTACCGGCTGTATGGCGTGCTACCGCTGGAGCGGGTCGCCGAACATGGCCTGAGCATCGGCCTGACCTCGGCCCGTCACGGCGAGGGGGTCACCTTCGTCATCGAACACCTCGGCGAGCTGCTGCGCCAGCGCGGCCACAACGTACGCGTCGAAGGCGACGGCCCGGCACAACCCGGCGAGATCCTGCTGCTCAATGCCGGTGCGTTCTTCTCCAACCAGGAAGCCTTCGTGATCCTGCGCCAGGCCGACCTGATCACCCTGATCATCGAGGCGGAAACCACCACCGTGCCGATTCTGGAAAATGCCCTGACGACGCTCAATACCGCGTTCAAGCGGGTCGACGGCATCATCCTCAACCGCCGGCGCTTCGAGATTCCGGAACGGGTTCTCAACACCCTGGCACGGTTGCGGAGTCACGCCTGATGCATATCGCCCTGCTCGCGCCCCTGCCGCCGGAACAGAACGGTATCGCCGACTATGCTGGCCACCTGAAGGCGGCCCTGGAGGGCCACGGGGTGCGCGTCAGCACACCGCTGGCCGGATTGGGCAACGCCCCGCAGCGGGCGGCCCAGGCCGTCGCCGAGCATGACTGGCAGGGCATCGATCTGGTGCACGCGGAAATCGGGGGCGGCCGACTCGCCGAGTTCACTGCCCTGAAGAGCCTGCGCGCGCGCTTTGCGCGGTTGCCACTGACGGCCACCGTCCATGACCCGGAACGCCTGGTCTGGCGCCGCGAACGCCTGCCCTGGCCGCTGTCGCTGGCCAGCCGGCTGCCCTCGCCCCTGCCGCAGGTGGCCACGGTGCTGGCCGACCCGCTGTGCCTGCGTGAGGAACGGCAGTTGGCGCGCAGCCTGACCCGACTGATCACCCTGACCCAATCGGGCAGCCACTGCCTGCGTCAGCGCATGGGCCTGCGTGGCGAGCAGATGGCGGTGATCCCCCACGGCAACCTGGCCATCGAACCGGCGCCGCTGCCACCGCTGGAGCCGCTGAAACTGCTGTATTTCGGCTTCATCTATCGCGGCAAGGGCATCGAGGATCTGCTCGATGCCCTGGCGATGACCCTCGCCCAGCAACCCGACCTGCGCAGCCGGTTGCGCCTGACCCTCGCCGGCGGCAGCGAACCGGAAATGGCCTTCGGCCCGTCCGGCAGCTACCTCGATCAACTGCGCCAGCACATCCGGCGCCTCGGCCTGCAGGACAGCATCGACTGGCAGCTCGACCTGCCGGCCGCCGACATTCCCAAGGTGATCCAGGCCCACCACGTGATGGTGCTGCCCTACCGTGAGTCGAGCAAACTCAAGCTGCTCGGCCAGTTGCGCGGCACCAGCGGCGCGCTGTCCTGGGCCGCCGCCTGCGGGCGCGGCGCGATCACTTCCGACGCCCGCTCGTTCGCCGAAGAGGTCGCCCAGGGCAACGGCGTGATCTTCCCCCAGGGCAACGTCGCCGCCCTGGCGGCCGAGATCAGTCACCTGTGCGCCACCCCCGAACTGGCGATCCGCTGGGCCGAACACGCCAGCATGATCGGCAACCAGCGGGTCTGGAGCCAGACCGCCAACCGTTTCCTGCAGGTGTTCGAGCAGGCGTGTCGAGGGCATGAAAATGTGGCGTAAACCGATGCTCTGGGTCCCGCTGCTGGTCGCGCTGGCCGGTGTACTCAGCAGCCTGCAGTGGCGCGACACCGGCGCCCAGTCGTCCTCCCAGGTGCTGCTCAAGGCACCGCGGGCGATCGAGTGGAAAGACTTCCTCGGGGTCAACGTCCAGTTCCAGTATTTCGAGCCGGACATCTACCGGAAACAGATGAGCCGGCTCGACGAGCTGGGCCTGAACTGGGTGCGCCTGACCATCCACTGGCCGATGATCGAGCCGCAGCAGGGGGTCTATGACGTCGCAACCCTCGACGCGGCGATGAAGCAGATGCAGGCGCACAACTACAACATCCTCGCCTACCTGGTAGGTTCGCCGGCCTTCGCCAGCAGCGCCCCGGCCGACGCCACCAACACCGACCAGTACCCGCCCAGGGACTTCGACCTGTTCGCCAACCGCATGGCGACCCTCGCCGAACGCTATCCCCAGGTGAACACCTGGCAGGTGTGGAACGAACCGAACATCATCTGGCTGCCCAAGGAGGATCCGACCGCCTACTACCGGCTGCTGACCACCACCGCCAAGGCGATTCGCGCGAAGGTCCCGGGCAAGCCGGTTGCGACAGCCGGCCTGGCCTACTACAGCCAGATGCACAGCACGCCGGGGCTGATGCTCGACAGCCTGGTCAGCCAGGGGCTGGCCAGCCAGAACCTGATTGCCGCCTACCACCCCTATTCCGAACTGCCCGAGGGCGACAGCGCCGCCGCCAGGGACTTTCTGAGCAAGGCCAACAGCCTCAACAAATCGCTGCACGGCGCCGGGGTGTCGCAAGTCTGGGCCACCGAATGGGGCTGGTCGAGCTATGCCGGCCCCAGGGAGATGCAAGCGCTGATCGGCACCTCCGGCCAGCAGGACTACACCCTGCGCCGCCTGGCCCTGATGAGCGCGATGGACTACCAGAGGATCTTCCTGTTCAACCTCAGCGACCTCGACGCACGGGCCACGCCCCGCGATCAGTTCTACGGCCTGGTGGACCTCGACGGCGAGCCCAAACCGGTCTATACGGCGCTGAAGAACTTCTTCGAGGTGACCGGTCCGAAACTGCAACCGGCCGATACCCCCAAACTGCGCAACGCCCCCGACGACCTGTTCAGCGTCACCTGGACCCGCAACGACGGCGCACGCGTCTGGATGTTCTGGAGCGCCAGCGGCAGCAGCCTGCAACTGCCCGGGGTCACCCAGGCGGCCCTGTACGATCCACTGGCCGGCAGCCGTACCGACCTGAGCGACGCCCAGGCCGTGACCGTACCGCTGAAAACCAGCCTGCAACTGTTGGTGTGGTCGCCATGAAAATTCTCTGGACCCTTCCTTACCTGCCCTGGCCCACCACCAGCGGTGGCAAGACCCGACAATTCCACCTGCTGCGCAGCCTGGCAGCCCGCGGGCACCGGATCACCCTGCTGGTGCAGTCCAAGAGCGCGCTCGACGAAGCCACCCGCCAGACCCTGCTGCCGCACCTGGAACGGTTGATCGTGGTACCGCGTCGGCCCTTGCGCAGCCTGCGCACGCTGGCCACCGTACTGCTCGCGCCCTACCCGATGCTGGCCGCCGTCAAC
The DNA here is from genome assembly GCF_000364705.1 of Pseudomonas fuscovaginae SE-1. GTDB lineage: Bacteria > Pseudomonadota > Gammaproteobacteria > Pseudomonadales > Pseudomonadaceae > Aquipseudomonas > Aquipseudomonas fuscovaginae_A. Next base: position 44,227 of record NZ_AQOH01000347.1, read on the forward strand.
GGCTCTGCGCCGTCGCTGCAGCAGCAGTTTCGCGAGTTGCTGGAAGAACACTGGGACGTGATCCAGATCGAGCACAGCTACAGTTTCCAGCCGTTCGAACAGCCGCTGATCGAGACCGGGCGTGACTTCATCCTCACCGAGCACAACGTCGAATCGGCCCTCGGCGCGGCCAGCTACGACCGCCTGCCCGGCTGGCTGCAGCCCTTCACCCTGTACGACCAGTGGCGCTACCGGCGCTGGGAAGCCCGGGTGTTCCGCCAGACCACCGAACTGGTCGCGGTGACCCAGGCCGACGCCGAGGTGCTGCGCGAGCAGACCGGCAAGCCGGTGGCGGTGGTGGTCAATGGCGTCGACACCGGCCATTACGCCGGTGTGACACCCGACCTGCACGCCCAGCGCCTGTTGTTCATCGGCAACTACGAATACAGCCCGAACCTGGATGCGGTGGAATGGGCCCTGGAGGAAATCCTGCCGGCGCTCTGGCAGCACAATCCGAGTGTGCGTTTCGCCATTGCCGGCTACGGCCTGCCGGACGCCTGGCGCGAGCGCTGGAGCGACCCGCGCATCGAGTGGCAGGGCTTCGTGCCCGACCTGCGCACCCTGCAAAGCCGCGCCTCGATATTTTTCGCCCCCCTGCGCCAGGGCGGCGGTTCCAAGCTCAAGGTGCTGGAGGCCATGGCCGCCGGCCTGCCAGTGGTCACCACCGACCAGGGCAGCTCGGGCCTGAAAGTCGAGAACGGCCACCACTACCTGGGCAGCGAAGATCCGCAGGTACTGGCACGGATACTTGCCGAAGCCCTGGCCGACCCGGCTCGCCTGCAACAGATCGCCGACGCCGGTCGGGCCTACGTCAAGGCCGAACATGACTGGGCCGTGGCTGCCGCGCAGCTCGAAGCGGTCTACACCCGACTCCCACAGTTCAAAGAAGAAGAAGTGTCCGCATGCGTATAGGACTGGATTACCGCGCGACGAGCTACACCCACACCGGCATCGGCCGCCAGAACCTGGCACTGGAAGAGGCCCTGCGGGCCCATCCGGACGTGCAACTGCAACTGTTCGGCGTGGCGCCGGAAGATCATCCCCTGCGCCGCCGCGTGCATTGCCCACGCTGGGAGGCACCGCTGCAAGGCATTCACCGCCTGCCCCTGCGGCTGAGGTTCGAAGCCGGCTTCCTGCCCGGCGCCTTGCGCGAGGCCGGGGTCGAGATCTACATCTGCAACTTCAACATGGGCCTGCCGCTGGGCCGCAAGCCGGCCGGCATGCGCTATGTGCTGCAATTGCACGACCTGTTCCAGTTGACCCTGCAGAACAGCCATGGCTCGCGGCTCAAGGAACGCTTCTATCGGATCACCGATCGACTGTCGATCGGCCATTCGGTCAAGGTCGCCGACCGGATCTGGACACCCTCGCAGTACACCGCCGACGAACTGGTGAAGCTGTTCCCCGAAGCCCGCGACAAGGTCAGGGTCCTGCCCAACCTGGTCGACGGCTTCAGCGGCGAACCGGCCGACATCGCCGACCTGCAACTGCCCGAGCGCTACTGGCTGGCGGTCGGCACCCGCGAGCCGCGCAAGAACATCCCCTGGTTCGTCAGCGCCTGGCAGACCGCCCGCCAGCAATCGGACCAGGTCCCGGAACTGGTGCTGATCGGCGCCCCCGAACACCTGCCCTCGCCGCTGCGGCACCTGCCGGGGCTTCACTACCTCAGCGGTCTCAGCGACGCCCAGTTGCACGCGGTGTATCACCAGGCCCAGCGCCTCTGGCAACCGTCGTATGCCGAGGGGTTCGGCTTGCCGGTGGTCGAGGCACTGAGCGTCGGCACGCCGGTCGCGGTCGCCAGCGGTTCGTCACTGGATGAAATCACCCCGCCGCACAGCCCGCGCTTCTCGCCCACCGACAGCACGGCCCTGACCGCGCTGATGCTGAGCCTGGCCGAGGCACCGGCCGAAGACCCCGCCGTGCTGCGCGAGTGGGCCGCCCGGTATGCCACGGCGGCGTACCGGGAGCGCTTCAACCTGTTGCTCGAGGAGCTGCAATAATGCCGATCGCGATACCCATAGCACTGCTGTTCAGCCTGGTCTTCGGTGTGCTGGTCTGGCTGTTGCCGGCATTCAAGGTACTGGTGGTGCTGGTCGGTATCGCCGGGGTGGTGACGATCGTCCGCCACCCGCTGTGGGGACTGTTGCTGTTCACCGTGCTCGCGACCTTCCTGCCCTACTCCACGGTGCAGCTCGGCATCCGTACCACGGTCTCCGAGGCGCTGATCCTGCTGGTCTGGGGCAGCGTGCTGGTGCAGGGCCTGTTCAACAACCTGCCGGACAAGCCCCCCCTGCTGCGTACCGAGCGCCTGCTCGTGGCGCTGATGCTGTTCAGTGCCTTTCCCTTCGTCATCGGCCAACTGACGGTGAACGCCGAAGGCAACGGCCCGGTGAACTGGATCCGCTGGCTGCTGAACCTTTCGGTGCTGTTCCTGGTACCGCGCCTGCTGGACACCACCAGGGCCCGCGAGCAGGTGGTGACCGGCCTGCTGCTCGGCACCCTGATGATGCTGCTGCTGTCGATCCCGGTGTTTCTCAAGAACGGCACCGCCACCAGCATGACGCCGATCCTGGGCAAGCTCGGCTATGGCGGCATCTCGGTGCTGGGCGACAGCCTCAGCGCCATGTCCAACCGCATGGGCTCGCCCTGGATGCACCCCAACGTCACGGGTGGCGCCATGGCCCTGCTGATGCCGCTGGCTTTCTGCTTCGGCGTGACGCGCCAGGGCTGGCCGCGGGCGCTGGGTCTCGCCGTCGCCGGTCTCGGCGCGGTCGCCCTGCTACTGAGCGGCTCACGCGGTGCGTTGCTGAGCCTGATCGTGGTACTGGTCTGGCTGACACGCAAGCGCGTGCCCTACACCGGCCGCCTGCTGATGGGCGGCGCCGCCTTCGGCGCGCTGCTGCTGATGTTCTACCCGCCGCTGCAGGACCGCCTGCTGACCATTTTCTCCACCAATGACGCCAGTACCAGTGTGCGCTTCGACGAGTACTCGCACTTCCCGCAGGCCATGGCGATGTTCCCCTTCGGCATCGGCTTCAAGACCGAGCCACCGGTGCCCGGCACCGGCCTTTGGGGGATTTCCAACCTGTGGCTGAACTTCATCTACAAGCTCGGTATTCCCGGCATGCTGCTGTTCGTCGCGGTGATCTGGAGCTGGTGGCGGGAGACCCATACCCACCGCGAAACCATCGGCCTGACCGCGGACAACGCCATCTGGCTCGGCACCACCGCCGGCCTGATGGCCGCACTGCTGAGCGGCATCTTCGACCACTATTTCAGCTTCACCCAAGTACTGATCGCCCTGTTCTGGCTGCTGCTGGGCCTTAATCTGCACGAAGCCCAGCGCCTCAAGCCCAAGGCCCCGAGCCTTTCTGGAGCCCACTCATGAAACACCGTATGTTCCACTCACTGAACCTGCAGGCGGCCCTGCCCGAATACGCGGAGAAAATGGCCGTCAGCCTGGAAGAACTGCAAGCCGCCTACGAGTGGATGCTGGCCAATGACGTCTGCTTCGAACAACCGCTCAAGGGCAACGTGCTGTGCTTCATCAGCTACCTGAACATCGAGCCCCGTATCGAAAATCCGCTGGCCAGGCGCTTCTACGCCCTGCTCGGGCGCGAAATCAAGGGCGCCCTGATCCCGCTCTACGGCATCAACTGGCCAACCCTGCGCGACCGCCTGCTGCGCTGGTGGGAGCTGGCCTACAACATCCTCATCTGCAAGATTCCCAGCCATACCCTGCGCCTGCTCTGGCTACGCATCGGCGGGGCGAAGATCGGCAAGGGCTCGACGGTCTGGCGCAACACCGAGGTGCTGGGTGTCGACAGCCTGCGCATCGGCAACGACAGCACGGTCGGCTGGCACTGCCAGCTGGATGCCCGTGGCGGGCTGATCATCGGCGACCACGTGACCATCGCCTCCCATGTGCTGATCATCGCTGGCGGGCATGACGTCCAGGCACCGGAGTTCTGGGCCGTCGGTGGGCCAGTGTACATCCGCGACTACGCCTGGATCGCCAGCCGCGCGCTGCTGTCCTTCGGTGCCGACATCGGCGAGGGTGCGGTGGTCGGCGGCCAGTGCGTGGTGTCCAAGCCGATCCCTCCCTATGCCATCGTCGGAGGCCCGGATGCGGCGATCAAAGGCGAACGCTGCCGTGGCCTGAACTACAAGGTGGGCGGCAAAGGCCTGTTCACGTTGTTCCACTGAGCCGCGCCCATGTTCGGATCGACCCTCTGGCTGACCCTGGCGACCCTCACCGGTCTGGCCGCCGGCTTCGCCCGCGAGTGGCTGCTGGTGGCCGCCTGGGGCGCCGGCGGGCGCAGCGACAGTTTCCTGGTCGCGCTGTTCCTGCCGGAAGCCCTGCGCATGGCCCTGGCTGCCGGCCTGCTCAGCGCGGCGGCATTGCCGCTGTACCAGCAACGCTCGGCCGGCGACCAGGCCCACTGGCTCGGGGCCCTGGCGCCACGCCTGCTGTTGGGCGGCCTGCTGCTGGGCGGCGTAATGAGCGTGGGCGCGCCGCTTTGGGTGCGGCTGATCGGACCCGGCCTCGACAGCCAGGGTTATCAACTGGCCGGCGGCAGCCTGCACTGGCTGGCCTGGT
>NZ_AQOH01000348.1 GCF_000364705.1 Pseudomonas fuscovaginae SE-1
CGCCGGGCTTTATCCTCCACGCACTGTTCTGCGTGCCGCTGCAGGCACGCTCGCGATTCGTCCTGGCCGGGCTCGGCTCGTTGCTGTTCAACCTGCCCCCGGTGCTGTATCTGGCCCTGCTGCGCCATGAGGCGACTCCCACCGGCCTGGCCTGCGCCTGCGTGCTCGGCAGCCTGCTGATGCCGACGGTGTTGTTGCCGTCGTTGCTGCACAGCGGCTGGAAACCCTGGCAGGCGGCACACGCCCCGGGTGCCGGCCGCGAGTTGCTCAAGCAGATCGGCCCGCTGTTGAGCAGCAACCTGGCCAGCCAGGGCCTGGCCCTGCTGGAACGGATGGTCGCCTCGCTGCTGGGTGAAGGTGCGGTCACCTGGATCAATCTGGCACGCAAACTGATCAACTTGCCGTTGATCGCCCTGATGAGCCTGAATCAGGTACTGCTTGGCCTCATGAGCGGCAGCGCTGGCAACGAGCGCCTGTCACTGCTGCGCAAGGGCCTGGCCAGCGCCACACTGCTGACCCTGCCCGCCGTGGCCGGGCTCATCGGTGCCGCCGCCGCGCTGGTCAGCCTGCTGCTGCCCAACCAGGCCGCCGACAGCCCGTTGCCGGAACTGCTGGCGTGGTTCTCCGTGCCGCTGATGTTCGGGGCCTGGAACGCCCTGCTCGCCCGCTATGCCTATGCCGCCGGCGACACGCGCATGCCGCTCAACTGCGAACTGGCCGGCAGCCTGCTCAATGCCCTGCTGCTGGCGGTGCTGCCGTACTGCTTCGGACTGACCGGCATTGCCCTGGCGGCCGTCTGCGGGGTGATCCTCACCGGCCTGCTGCTGATGCGTCGCCAGCAACTGCTGGCCGAAGTCCCCTGGCGCAGCCACTGGCTGCTCGGACTCGGCGTAATGATCCTGGCCGCCCTGGTGCTGCATCCCCTCTCGGGCACCTGGCTGCAACTGGGGCTGAGCACGCTCTACAGCCTGGTGCTGCTGATCGCCTTGGCCTGCTGGCTGCGCCCCTGGCGGCCGACGACAATTCCTGGAGGCTGAAGCATGTCGACCCTCAAAGTGGCCTGTGTGATCCCGACCTATAACGGCCGGAGGGACCTGGAACGCCTGCTCGACTCCCTCGAGCGCCAGACCGCGGTGTTCGATACCCTGATCGTCGACTCCAGTTCCAGCGACGGTACCTTCGAACTGGCCGAGTCCCGCTGCCCCAATGTACTGCGCATCGACAGCCGGGACTTCAACCACGGCGGTACCCGGCAGATGATGGTCGAGCGGCATCCGGAGTATAACGTCTACGTGTTCATGACCCAGGACGCCTACCTGGAAGACCCCGAAGCCCTGGGCAATATCGCCTGGCCGTTTACCGATGCCAGCATTGGCGCGGTCTGTGGCCGGCAGTTGCCGCACCTGGACGCCAGCCCGCTGGCCGAACACGCGCGGCTGTTCAACTACCCGCCCAGCTCGCAGGTCAAGAGCCTGGAAGATGCACCGCGCCTGGGCATCAAGACCGCCTTCGCGTCCAATTCCTTCTGTGCCTACCGCCGTGAGGCACTGATGCAGATCGGCGGTTTCCCGCAGCACGTGATTCTCTCCGAGGACATGTACGTGGCCGCGAAGATGCTGCTGGCCGGCTGGAAAGTCGCCTACGAGGGCAGCGCCTGCTGCCGGCACTCCCACAACTACACGCTCCGGGAGGAGTTTCGCCGTTACTTCGATATCGGTGTGTTCCATGCCCGCGAACCGTGGATTCGCCAGGCGTTCGGCGGAGCCGGCGGCGAAGGGCTGCGTTATGTGCTGTCCGAACTGAAGTTTCTCGGCACCGGTCGTCTGTCGGCCTGGCCCGGTTCGCTGCTGCGCAATGCGGTGAAACTGTTCGCCTACAAGCTCGGCCAGCAGGAGCGCCACCTGCCCAGGGGCCTGAAGAAGCGCCTGGGCATGTACAAACGCTACTGGGACAGCCCCTACGCCTGATCGAGCGAGCCATGACTGCGTCGGTGACTTTTCCTATGGCTATCAGGGAATCGCCTCAATTGACCAGCCAGGCAAATAGCGCGAGTTTTTGAAGTGTCTTTTATCCGGGCGATGGCGCCCGGCCCCTGGATCTTCGAGGACGAGAAATCACATGGAAGTCGAGTTCAAGCGCTATGGCACATCCCACCCGCACCCTGCCGGGCGATGGCCGGACAATCACGATCCGCTACGACCGCGCCCCTCACCGAGTAGCTCGACCAAGCAGAACGACCCGCCTGGAGGCAATCCCATGGAACCGCGCATCACCGAACTGGAAACCCGTTTCGAATACATTCACCGCGACCTCGGCGAGGTACGCAGCGATGTGAAATCCATCCGCGCCCGTCTCGCCTACATGGCCGGCGGGGCGACCATCGTGGGCACGCTGGTGGCCTGGGTGGCCAACACCCGCCTGGATCAGATCATGCTGTTGCTGACGTCCTGAGCCCATCGGCAACGCCGAACACGACGCTACGCCGCCAGCTCTCACAGCGTGATGGGTTTGCGGCCGGCGAACGAATGCGCCAGGGTGCCACCATCCACCAGTTCCAACTCGCCCCCCAGCGGTACGCCATGGGCGATACGCGAGGTGACCAGGCCCTTATTGGTCAACAGTTGGGCAATGTAGTGCGCGGTGGCTTCGCCCTCGACGGTGGGGTTGGTGGCGAGGATGACTTCGGTGAAGCTGCCCTGCTCCTCGATACGCGCCAGCAGTTGCGGAATACCGATGGCCTCCGGTCCCAGGCCGTCGAGTGGCGACAGGTGGCCCTTGAGCACGAAGTAGCGACCGCGATAGCCGGTCTGCTCCACCGCGTACACATCCATCGGCCCTTCGACCACGCACAGCAGGCTGTCATCGCGCCGGGGGTCGGCACACTGCGGGCACAGGTCGTCTTCGGTCAGGGTACGGCACTGGCGGCAATGCCCAACCCCGTCCATGGCCTGGGCCAACGCCTGGGCCAGGCGCACGCCGCCGCTGCGATCACGCTCGAGCAGTTGCAAGGCCATGCGCTGGGCGGTTTTCTGGCCGACACCGGGCAAAACCCGGAAGGCGTCGATCAGTTGGCGAATCAGGGGGCTGAAGCTCATGGGCGATAGGTCCGACAAAACTGCGAGAGGCGGTTTATACCCGTGGCTCCGACCAGCGTCAAATACGCAGGTCCCGAGCCCCGGAAACGACAATGCCAGGCCGGGTGCCTGGCATTGTTCAACGACACGTTACCTTAAAACGGCAGCTTGAAGCCCGGCGGCAGTTGCATGCCAGCGGTCATGCCGGACATCTTGTCGGCACTGTTGGCTTCGATCTTGCGCACGGCGTCGTTGACCGCGGCGGCGAACAGATCCTCCAGCACCTCACGGTCGTCATCGCTGACGCCTTCGAGCAGGCTCGGGTCGATGCTCACGCGCTTGACGTCATGACGGCCGGTCATCACCACGGTGACCATGTCGCCGCCGGCCTTGCCGGTGACTTCGGCGTTGGCCAGTTCTTCCTGCATCTTGGCCATTTTTTCCTGCATCTGCTGCGCCTGCTTCATCAGGCCGGCCATGCCACCCTTCATCATGGGAATCACCTCAAAGTTGCTTGGACAATCGGTGCGAGGCATCCGCCTCGCATCTTTCAGTTGTTAACCCTGGGTCACCAGGGTATCGACAGGTTCAATAGTATCGTCACGGACCACCGCGCCGAACTGTTGCATCATTTGCTGGATGAACGGATCGGCGTGAATCGAGGCGATGGCCTCGTTCTGGCGCTCGTGCCGACGACGCGCGGCCGCCTGGGCCGGGGTTTCCTGTTCGGGCTTGATCAGTTCGATACTCAGTTTCAGCGTACGCCCATGATACTGATTCAGCGCTTCATTCAGGCGCCGTTGCTGGGTCGGGTTGAACAGCGCGCTGTGGGCCGGGTCCAGGTGCAGCAGCCAGTCGTCGCCGTCCACCGCGATCAGCGTGCAGTTGGCCGCGATGCTGCCGGTCATGCCGGAAATCGGCAGTTTCGGGAACAGTTGCAGCCACTCCAAGGCCAGGCCGGTGGCCGGTTGCGCCGCCGGCAGAGGTTCGGGCTCGGGCTGCGGCTCCAGTTCGGCGGCGTGTTCGGTGGCCAGTTCATCCAGGTAACTGTAGGCCGAATCCACGTCCGGCTCGATGTAGTCCTCGTCCAGCGGCGGCTCGTCGTCGCGGTCGGGACCCGCCA